>CAZRZN010000042.1:0-23201 GCA_964604565.1 uncultured Rhodobacterales bacterium | reverse complement strand
CTCGTTCTGAAGTCACGCGACTTTCTGATCTTCATCCTCCTGTCCTACGCACTTGTGGTTTCGCTGTTCATCGATGGCAGTCAACGCAATTACCTTGTGTTGTTTGCGGCAATTCTGGGCGGGTTTCTGTTCTTCGTGTTCGGACTTGCCCTTCAACGGCAGGCCTTCTGGGCATTCGTCCTTTTTGCGGTCATGGCGATGCGTGCCAACTTTCTGGGTGGGGTGGGTGAACTGGGGTCCGTCGCGTTGACCTTTGTCTATGCGCTCGGATATTTCGCTGTCGCCGGCCTGCTAGACCGTGTTCAGGACAAGCGGACCTTTGTTCAGGATATGATGCGGTGGATCATTTATGCCTTTGCGATCCTTTCGATCCTCCAGATGGTGGCCTCTATCGTCGGCTTGCCGATACCGAACCTGATCCTGTCCAAGGGGCTGTTCAGCTACAATTCCTTTGCGATGGAGCCCTCGCATCTCGGCCGGATCGTCGGGGTGACCATGCTGTGCTATGTCATGTTGCTGCGCCTCCCGACGTCGTCGAATGATTCCGCTGATCTACCCAAAATACGGAAAAAGGTCGTGACCGCCTTCCTGATCACGATGTTGCTGAGTGGCAGCTCTCTTGCCGCTGTTGCCATCGCCGCCGTGTTCGTTTTGTCTCGCTCACTCGTCTGGGTCATCGCCCTTGTCGCCATTAGCATCCTGATTTGGCCAGTCTTCTTGCTGATCGACTACGAACCAATCCAGCGCGTCACCCTGCTGCTGGCCAATCTTGGGTCGCTGGACGTGGCAAGCGTTCTCGAAGCGGATCACAGTGGGGGGATACGCGTCGCGCCGCTTTTGATCTACCTCAGTGACGCCTCCGCGGCCGAACCCGGCTTCTGGTTCGGTTATGGCAGTGATGGATTGAGATTTTTTTTCCTGGACCGCATTCCCGGGCTTGGCGATACGGTTGGGGCGGGGTTCATACCGGGTTTTCCGGTCGTTTATGGAACGGTCATCACCGCCTTTTTCGTATGGGTGTTCATCGTTCTGCGGACCAATGCCACCTCTGCGCCGCTGGTCGGCTTCTTTATTGTTTTTATGAGTTTTTCCGCATGGAATGCGCAGGTGTTCTGGTATGGTCTCATTCTCATCCAGATCACTTACACGGCAAGCCGCGACAACGCCGCGCGCCTTGGGTCAAGGGCGTCATGAAAATCCTGATTTCGGCTTATTCCTGTGAAACCGGCCGCGGCAGCGAGGGAGAGATCGGCTGGCGCATGGTCAACGCGCTGGCTGAACGTCATGAGGTCCGTGTCATCACCCGGGCGAACCTGCGCCCGGTGCATGAGGCAAGCTTCTCCGAGATACCGAAACCGGCCGGCCTGACCTTTGAGTATTTCGACCTGCCGTGGATCTTCCGCTTCTACAAGAAGGGCAAGCGGTTCTTTCTGATCTATTATTACCTTTGGCAGATCGGTGTCGCGCTCCGGGCGCGGCGCATGCTGCGCAAAGAACCCGCGGATGTGTTGCACCATCTGATCGGCGGGATGGACTGGATGCCCTCGGGGCTGGCGCTGTGCCGGGGGCCATTCGTCTGGGGGCCGGTCGGCAGTGAGAACACCCATCCGGTGATCCTGCGGCACCTTCCCGCGAAGTCACGTCTCAAGGAAGCGATCCGCATCGGCCTGCGCGGATGTATTCGCACGATGGATCCTTTTACCCGCGTCACCGGGGCCCGGGCAGATGTCATTCTCAGTCATACCCCGGAAACCATGCCGCGCCGCTATGCCGATCGGCTGCGGCCGTTCACCCAGACTGGCATCGCCGATCTGCCCGGGCTTGCCCGGCCAAAGACGGATCTGGCCCGGAATGATTGCCTGCGGCTGATTTATGCGGGTGAGTTGAAGGATTGGAAGGGCGCGCGGATGGCACTGGACGCGGCGCTGGCCTTTTTCGAAACCGGGGCCAAGGCCGAGTTGATCGTCATTGGCAACGGACCCCTGCGCGCAGAGATGGAGGCGACCGCCAAGGCGCACCCGAACGGTGGACAGGTGACGTTTCTCGGCAAGGTGCCGATGGATCGGCTGATCGACGAATTGAACGGCGGTGACGTCTTTCTCTATCCCAGCTTTCACCACGGACTGGCGACCATCGTGCTTCAAGCCATGCTGACGGGCCTTCCGGTCGTCTGCATAGAAGGTGACGCGACGGGCCGCGCCGTGGGGCAGGAGGCGGGGATCACTGTTGCCCTGTCCGAGGACGAGGCCCCTTCCGCGGGGCTATGCCGTGCTATCGGTGCGCTTGCTGAAGACGAAGACCGGCGGCGGGCGTTAGCGGTGATCGCCCGGCGCAAAGCTGTCATTGACTATGCCTATCCGAGTCTGACAGCGCGGATCGACGCCGTGTACCAGGAAAAAATCTCGAATTTCCAGCGTGCTAAGGCCAGTTGTGTCAAGTGATGTCGGAAAAAGGGACAGTCGCGATGAAATACAACTTATCCATGAAGATTAAGGATCTTCTTCCTTATAGGGTCCGTGTATTTCTCGGAAGAGGAAGCAGACGCCTTCGCTATGCCGCACTTATTCTTGCGTCTGGCGCAAAAAAGGGCAGCAAGACCTGCTCCGTATGTGACCGACAGATCCGGGGCTTTGTGCATGGCGGCGCGTTATGTCCATTCTGCACGTCTTTTCCCCGGCATAGGGCGCTGCAACCCGTCGTTGGGCGCTGGGTCAGCTCAGCCAAGGGCGCGGTGAAACTGATGCACGTGGCACCCGATGCCTGTATGCGCGATAGATTGATCGAGAACCCGTCCCTAACCTACCTCGGGATCGACAAATTTACGCAAGGTCACTATTACCCTCCCGATACGATCAATGGCGATATCGAGAATCTTAATCTTGGCAATGACACCCAAGACCTCGTCATTTGCTTGCATGTCCTTGAACATGTGGAGAATGATCGCAAGGCCCTGCAAGAGATACATAGGGTGCTGAAACCCGGTGGGATCGCGATCATGGCATTCCCCTTCCGGAAGGGACAACCAACTTACGAAGACGCCACTATCGTCGACCCTCAGCAACGCGAGGCCGCCTTCGGACAGTGGGACCACTTGCGTGTGTTTGGCGAAGATGTGGCCGATCGCATGACGCAAGCCGGGTTCGACACCAAAAAGACCACGCCGCGGGAAATTTTATCCGACGACAAGATCACCCGATGGGGCTTGCTACCCGAAGAGGTCTTCTTTTTCTGCCGCAAGCCTGGGGATGCATCTTTCCTTTCAGAGGTGCGTCTAACATGACCTACGACTGGCTGTGCTGGCTCAACATCTCGCTCTGCTCGCCTCAAGCGGTCTACGATAGCACAGCGCGGCGTTGCCGCGCCAAGGCATGAGGACCGCAGAAGTTGCTTCATGACACACAAGGAAATTCCCCCTCCGTCTCCATCGTCGTCTGCTGTTATAACGCCGGGGCGACCGTGTCGCGCACGCTTGAAAGTTTGCGCGCCCAGACGTTCACGGATTTCGAAATTCTCGCCATCGACGACGGATCAAAGGATGATACCGTCGCTGTCCTGCGCGGCTGCGCGGCCCGCGACACGCGGCTGCGCATCCTCGAAAATCCGGGCAATCGCGGCACGGCCTTCAGCCGCCAGCGCGGACTGGACACTGCCCGCGCCGATCTGGTGATGTCCGTGGACGCCGACGACATTGCAGATCCGCACCTTGTCGAACGCCTGCATGAAACCCTGATCAGCGATCCGGATCTGCTCGGCGTGGGCTGCTACACCACCTATTTCACCGAAGAAGGCAAGGATCTTGGCGTTCAACGTGTCGGTCCGGAAAGCCGCGCCGCCTTTGAACGCCTTTACCGTGAGGCCAAGATCCTGTTCATGGTGCAGATCACCATGTTCCGCAAGGCCGACGCGCTGGCCGTGGGTGGCTACCGTCAAGACGTCATGCCCAACCCGGATGGCATCCGATACCAGGACTTTTCCGAAGATCTCGACCTGTGGTGCCGGATGTCGGATCTGGGCGCCGAGGGGCGCTATTTTCTCACTCTGCCCGAAAGCCTTTTGCGCTACCGCAAGCCGCTGGACGCGCTCTCGACGAAAAACCTTGTTCACATGCAGCTCAAGATGCGGTGGATCAAGGATTGCCTGCGGCGCCGCCGCACCGGACGGCCAGAACGCAGCCTTGCAGAGTTCATCGCGTCGCGCAGTGCAGGCGAACGGTTCGCGGACTGGCGTTCCGACAGGGCGGCCGGCTTCTACAAACGGGCCGGCTTTGCCTATGCGAAACGCAATTTCGCCGGATTGGCGTGGTTTTTGCTGCTGACCGGGTTGATGTCACCGAAACTGATCCGCCAGAAGATCGCGACACAAAGGGTGGCTCGATGAAAGACGTGATATCCGCAAGCCAGACCGCCTTCGAGGCCGAGGTCTTGCAGGCGCTGTTTGCCGCGTTCGCAGAGAATGGCCTGCGGTATGCCGTGCTCCGCAATTACGAAAGCCTGCCCCACAGTGTCGGCTCGCGCGATATCGACATCGTCATGCATCCCGAAGACCTTGCCGCCGCCTGCAAGGGTGTGGCCGGGATCGTCGGGCGGATGGGGTTGCGGTATGGCAATTTCTTTGCGGATGAACGCCTGACCCAATTCGCCCTCGTGGGTCGTGACGAGGCGGGAGGACTGTTGCAGATCAAGATCGACTTCTTCATCCGCAGCGAGGTTTACGGGGTCGAGTTCCTTTCCGCCTCCGAGATGTTGAAAGACCGGCGCAGCCACAATGGTATTCCGGTGGTGGCGGACCATGTTTTGCTGCTGGACAAGTGGATCTTTCACCTGTTGGTGGGGCATCCGCTGCATGCAAAATATGACCCGGACTTCGCCGCGATCGCCCAGGCCGGAGGTCCGGAATTGATCCGCAGCCTGCGTCGTTTCCTGCCGGAAGCCCGCGCCACCGAATTGGTCGCCGGGCTGGCCGAGGGCAAGGGGTCTACGCTGGTCCTGGCCGCGTCCGAACGTCGGCGCGCGCTGGCGCGGCTCTGGGTGGGGCAGGGGGCAGCGGCCCTGCCGCGCAGCCTGCGCTTTCTCGGTTACCGGTTGCGCGACAGGGTGCGGCCGCACGGTGTCTTTCTGTCGGTCAGCGGCCCGGACGGGTCGGGCAAGACCACCGTGATCGACATGGTCACCGCGCAGCTTGGGGCGATCTTCGGTGACAAGGCTATCCATTACGCGCATTTTCGCCCCACCTTGCTGCCGCGTATCGCCGAGGTCGCCAAAAAGGCCCGTGCGGTTGAGACAGTGGATGAGAACTACGATCAACCGCATAGGGCGAAACCCTCCGGGCTGGGCGGGTCGGTGGCACGATTGGCCTATTACGGGCTCGATTACGTGGCGGGGTATGTCCGTTCCGTGCGCCCGGTGCTCAAGCGGCGCGAGGTCATGCTGTTTGACCGCTATTACTACGACATGATCGCGGATTCCTTTCGCAGCCGCATCTCGCTGCCCATGCCGCTCCTGCGTTTTTTCGGGCGCTTTCTTCCTTTGCCGCGATATGCCTTCTTCATCCGTGTCGACCCGGAGGAGATCCACCGGCGCAAGCAGGAACTGACCTTCGACCGGATCATCGAACTGAATGGCCGCTACGATGACCTTGTCCGTCACGGGTGGTTGATCCCGATCCAGAACGATGGTGCGCCCGATGTCGCCGCGGCTGCGATCGTCGACCATATCGTGGCCGACAGGCACATGCAGGCACGCCGGAGACTTCGGTGATCGTCTTCTGCCATCTGCTCAATGACCGATCGGGCAGCCCGGCGGTGCTACGCTCCACGCTCGACGCGCTTGGCGCGCAGGAGGATGGGGTGCTTTACGTCGGCTCTCAGGGGCGCGGCGTGCTCGAGGGATGCGGGGTGGCGACGCGGCGCTACTGGTATCGCCGCAGCCGTTACCGGATCGTGACGCTGTTCACCTATCTTCTCAGCCAGATCGCGCTTTACCGGGCGTTGTCGCGGGCGCGCGATATCCCCGCCGATGCCGTGGTGTTCGTCAACACCCTGCTGCCCTTCGGGGCAATGCTTTGGGGCAGGCGCACGGGCCGCAAAGTGATCGTGCATGTGCATGAGGTGTCCATCACGCCGGGCTTGCTGCGCCGCTTTCTGACCGGCTGCGCCGGACGCTGCGCCGACCAACTGCTTTACGTGTCACAGGATCACCGCGCGCGCCTGCCGATCGACGGGCCGCCCGCGCGCATCCTGCCGAACCCGGTCAGCCCGGCGTTGGCCGCGCGGGCCGCAGAGCACGTCCGCCATCGCGACGGGCCCTTCAACGTGCTGATGCTGGCGTCGCTCCGGGGCTACAAGGGGATCGAGGAATTCATGGCGCTGGCCAAGGTGCTGAGCACGCGCCGGGACATCGCATTCACCCTCGTGCTCAATGCAGAGAATGCTGAGGTAAAGGCCTTTGCCGCGCGGCACGCCGATGCCACCAACGTCACGATCCATCCGCGCACGGACGACCCCGCCAGTTTTTACGAGCGGGCGGATCTGGTGGTGAATCTGGCCCGCGTGGACCAGTGGATCGAGACCTTCGGCCTGACGCTGGCAGAGGCCATGACGTTCGGCCTTCCGGTGATCGCTCCCCCGGTCGGCGGTCCCGCCGAGGTCGTGACCCATGGGCAGGAGGGCTATTGCATCGACTCGCGCGACGGCCCTGCGCTGCAAGTGGCGGTGACCGGTCTGGCCGACAGTCCGGACACCTATGCGGCGCTGTCCCGTGCGGCGCGCCTACGGGCGCGTGACTTCACATTCGAGACGTATGCGGGGGCCTTGCGCACGGCGCTTGACGGCCCCGGGGAAAGGGCACGCGCATGAAGATCGCGCTGTTGGGAGTCGTCGGTGTCCCCGGCCGCTACGGCGGCTTCGAGACGCTGGCAGAGAACCTTGTCCATCATCACAGCCGCAGCGGCCACAATGGTCGGCTGACGGTCTGGTGCTCTGCCCGGGACAACGCCGAACACCCCGACCGGTTCGAAAGCGCGGACCTGCGATATGTGAACCTGCGGGCCAACGGGATGCAGAGCATCCCCTATGACGCCGTCAGTCTTTGGCAGGCGGTGCGCAGCGGGCATGACCGGATTGTCCTGCTGGGTGTTTCCGGCGCGATGGTCCTGCCGCTGATCCGGCTGGTCAGCCGGGCCCGGATCGTCACCAATATCGACGGGATCGAATGGAAGCGCGAAAAATGGAATCGGCTGGCCCGGATATTTCTGCGCGCCTCGGAATGGGCGGCGGTGCGGTTTTCCCACGCGGTGATCGCGGACAATCAGGGCATCGCCGAACACGTGCGCGCCCATTACCGGACCGATTGCCATGTCATCGCCTATGGCGGTGACCATGCTGTGGCCCACGCCGGACAGGCCGCAACATTCGAGGACCTGCCCGAAAACCTGCCGGACCACTACGCGCTGGGATTGTGCCGGATCGAGCCGGAAAACAACGTCCACATCATCCTTGAGGCGTTTTCCCATCTGGACATTCCGCTGGTCTTTGTCGGCAACTGGGACAAAAGCAACTATGGACGCGATCTGAAGGCCCGTTTCGCCGACGTCCCGAACCTGCATCTCATGGACCCGGTCTATGAGCCCGAAACCTTGCTTGCGATCCGGGCGCGGGCCTCGGCCTATGTGCACGGCCATTCCGCCGGGGGGACCAACCCCTCACTGGTGGAGATGATGCATTTCGGCATCCCTGTGCTGGCGCATGGCTGCGCCTTCAACCGTCACACCACCGAGGAAAAGGCCCTCTATTTCGAAACGCCAGAAGAACTGGCGGCGCTGGCCCGCGATCTTTCGCTTGAGGATGCTCTCGGGATCGGCAAGGACATGCAGGAGATCGCGCAGCGGCGCTACACATGGGATCACATCGGAACGGCGTATTTCACGCTGCTTGAACAGGTGTGAGCCGGCCCAAGAATTGACCACCGCCCGCCACGTCCGGTGCGGGGCGACAGAAAAAGGACGAAGCACATGCAAATAGAGGACACCGCGCTGTCAGGCGTCAAGATCCTGACCCCCAAACGCTTTGGCGACCATCGCGGTTTTTTCTCCGAAAGCTGGAACAAGGCGCGCATGGATGCGGCCGGATTGGCCTATGACTTCGTGCAGGACAACCATTCGCTTTCGGCCAGTGAAGGCACCGTGCGTGGGCTGCATTTCCAGTCGCCACCGCATGCGCAGGCCAAACTGGTCCGCTGCGGCAAGGGGCGGCTGTTCGACGTGGCGGTGGACATTCGCAAGGGGTCACCGACCTACGGGCAATGGGTCGGGGTGGAACTGTCCTTTGAAAACGGCCGGCAACTGATGATCCCGGCGGGCTTTCTGCACGGTTTCGTCACCCGCGAACCGGACACGGAAATCATCTACAAATGCACTGACTATTACGCGCCGGAGTGTGACGGCGCGGTGCGTTTCGACGATCCTGACCTCGGCATTGACTGGGGATTGCAGGGAGAGGCGCTGTTGTCCGAAAAGGACGCCGCAGCCCCGGCCTTCGGAGATTTCGACAGCCCGTTCACGTGGGAGGATCGGGCATGAAGCTGCTAGTGACCGGGGGCGCCGGGTTCATCGGATCGGCGGTGGTGCGCCGCGCCATCGCGGAGGGGCACGAGGTGGTGAACCTTGATGCGCTGACCTACGCCGCCTGCCTCGACAACGTCCAAAGCGTCGCGGATGCGCCCGGATACGCCTTTGAACATGCGGATATCCGCGACCGGGCCACGCTGGACGCGATCTTTTCCCGCCACGCGCCGGATGCGGTGATGCATCTGGCCGCCGAAAGCCATGTGGACAGGTCCATCGACGGGCCGGGCGATTTCATCGAGACCAACATCACCGGCACCTACAACATGCTGGAGGCCGCCCGGAAATACTGGACGGACCGGGGGCGGCCCGACAGTTTCCGGTTTCACCACATCTCGACCGATGAGGTTTTCGGCTCATTGCCCGCTGATCCGTCGCAGATGTTCACAGAGGACACGCCCTACGATCCGCGCAGTCCCTATTCGGCCTCCAAGGCATCCTCGGATCACTTGGTGCGCGCTTGGCACGAGACTTACGGCCTGCCGGTGGTCCTGACAAATTGTTCCAACAATTACGGCCCTTTCCATTTTCCGGAAAAGCTGGTTCCGGTGGTGATCCTGAACGCGATCGCGGGAAAACCGCTGCCGATCTACGGCAAGGGCGATAATATCCGCGACTGGCTCTATGTGGAGGATCACGCCGACGCGCTGCTGCTTGTGGTCCGCGAGGGGCAGGTTGGCCGCGCCTACAACATCGGTGGCGAGAATGAGCGGACGAACCTCGATCTGGTCCGGACGCTCTGCGGGATCCTCGACCGGCTGAAGCCGAAGGACAGCGGCAGCTATGCCGATCAGATCACTTTCGTGACCGACCGTCCGGGCCATGATGCCCGTTACGCCATCGACCCCCGGCGCATCCGCGACGAACTGGGTTGGCGGCCGTCTGTCACCGTGGAGGAAGGGCTGGAAAAAACCGTGCGCTGGTATCTCGAAAACGAGGGCTGGTGGCGCGCCCTGCAAGAACGCCCCGGCGTCGGCCAGCGGCTGGGAGTAAAGGCATGACGATCCTTGTATTCGGCCACAACGGCCAGGTCGCGACGGAACTTCGGGCGCAGGGCGATGTCACCGCCCTTGGCCATGCGCAGGCGGATCTGACGGACCCGGGCACGGTGGAGGCGGCGATTGATGCGCATGGCCCCGATGTCGTGATCAATGCGGCTGCCTATACCGCTGTCGACAAGGCCGAGGAAGAGACGGCGCAGGCCCATCGCCTGAACGCCGAAGCGCCCGGCGAGATGGCCCGCGCTTGCGCCGCGCGCGGGGTGCCGTTCCTGCATGTTTCCACCGATTACGTGTTCGACGGCAGCGGGACCGCGCCCTGGCGCGAAACAGACTCTGTCGCGCCGCAGAACGCCTACGGACGCACGAAACTGGCCGGGGAACGGGCGGTGCTTGACGCGGGTGCCAACGCCGCGATCCTGCGCACATCCTGGGTCTTTTCGGCCCATGGCAATAATTTCGTGAAGACGATGCTCCGCCTGTCCGAGACTCGCGACCGTCTGACCATCGTCGCCGATCAGGTGGGCGGGCCGACACCGGCAGACGATATTGCCGCGACGTTGCTGCGCATGGCCGAGGCGATGCGCCGGGGTCAGTCCGGCGGGCTGTATCACTACGGTGGCGCGCCTGCGGTCAGCTGGGCGGATTTCGCGCGGGCGATCTTTGCCCAGGCCGGACGCGATGTGGCGGTGGAGGATATCCCGACGTCCGCCTATCCGACCCCGGCGGTGAGGCCGCTCAATTCCCGTCTTGATTGTTCCGCACTGGAGCGGGATTTCGGCATCGCGGCGCCGGACTGGAAGGCGCGGCTGCGCGAGATTCTGCAAAGGCTATGATCGCGCACCGGCCGCCGCGCTCTGACATGCCGGATTGGTCAGAGCAGGGCAAAGATCAGCGCAGCCCAAAGAGAGGCCCCGACCAACATTCCGGGGAATATCCACCAACCCTCTGGAAGAAAACCCAGTATTGGTCGGCACCAGCGGGACGTGTTCATCGCCTGTGGCATGGAAAGGTGGCTCGTGGATGAGCCAAGCGCATGATATGGAATATCGGCGGCCGAGGCGCGCAGCCTGACAAGGTGACCCAGCGCGGGCGCTACAGAGCCCGGCCTGCGCCTTGTCAGAGGGCCGATACCCCCAAAGGGCGGCGCCGGGCCGGTCATCGGCATGTCAAGGTTAAGGCGTGACGCCCCGGATGCGGTAAGTGCGGTGATGAAATCATCTGACATGGGAGGGCAGCTTTCCAATGAGGTGATGCAATCTCTCCTTAAAGGCGATTCATGACAGCGACGCGACAGGCGGCGCCTGCGTCCCGAAAACGCGCTGCGTCCCTCGATAAAGCGCAGTTCCCACGTGCTTCGGGCCTTTTGCGCCAAGGGCCCGTGTCCGAGGACTGCGGCAGTCCTGGCGACGTCGCTCCATTGCGCTACTCCAGTCACGAATCCGGCGTTGGGACGACCGAAATCTACGATCAGAGCGACAGCGCAGCACCTCAAGGGGCGCCACGATCAGACCGCAGTCGCCACGCCGGGCAAGTCACCCGGGCAATACCGCCCGGGCCCTGATGTTATTCTGCTGCGATCTTGATCACCGGCTCCATGTTGTCAAATTCCTCGGCCGAGAGATGGCATTTAATCTGGTGCCCTTCGGCCATGACCCGCACGGGGGGCACTTCCTTTTCGCACAGACCGTTCGGCACCTTGGATTTCCAGCGGCAGCGCGTCTGGAACGGGCAGCCTGACGGTGGGTTCATCGCCGAGGGAATATCGCCTTCCAGCACGATGTGCTGTTTCTGCACACGGGTGTCGGCGATGGGAACCGCGGACAGAAGTGCCTCCGTATAGGGGTGATAGGGCGGCGAAAAGACCTGATCCGTCGTGCCCAGTTCCACCACATGGCCCAGATACATCACCATGACCCGGTCGCTGAGGTAGCGCACGATGGAAAGATCGTGGCTGATGAACAGCAGCGTCGTCTTCTGCTCGCGCTGGATCTCCATCAGCAGGTCGGTCACCGCCGCCTGCACGGACACGTCCAGCGCCGATACCGGCTCGTCCGCCACGACGATCCGCGCGCCCCCGGAAAAGGCGCGCGCGATGCCCACGCGCTGCTTTTGCCCGCCGGACAATTGCCTTGGCATCCGGTCGGCAAAGGCCCGCGGCAGTTTCACCAGATCCAGCAGGCGCAGCATCTCCTCACGGCGCTCCCCATCGGACTTGCCGAAGTCGAAGATTTCCAGCGCGCGCATGATCTGCCGGCCGACGGTCATCGACGGGTTCAGCGTGTCGAACGGGTTCTGAAAGACCATCTGCACGTCGGCGATGGTCTTTGTGTCGCGCTTTTCGATGGGCGTCATCTCGATGTTTCGGTTGTCCAGCAGGATCTGCCCGTCAGTCGCGGTCTCCAGCCCCATGAGAACCTTGGCAAAGGTCGATTTCCCACAACCGGATTCCCCGACGATGGCGAGGGTCTCGGATTCCCGCGCCTCGAAGCTGAGGGTCTCGTTCGCCTTGACCACCTTGGTCGCGCCGGAGCCGCCAAAAAGCGCATTCGCGGCCACCTCGTAATATTTCTTCAGCTCGTCCATCTTGAGCACGACCTTGCCGGGCTCAGACTTGGCGTTGGTCTCGACCTTCGCCAGCGGCGCGTGCCAGTCGATCTCCTGGAACTTCAGACAGCGCGTCCTGTGGCGGTCGTCGCCCTCGATCTCCGCCATCGGGATCCGTTCCATCCCATCGCAGCGCCCCGCCTCGAAATAATCGCAACGCGGGCCAAAGTTGCAGCCCGGCGGGCGTTCGTGGGGCAGGGGAAAGTTGCCCGGAATTGCCACCAGCGGGCGCGCATTCTTGTCCGCGCCGGGCAGTGGGATCGACCGGAACAGCGCCTGCGTATAAGGGTGCTGCATCTTGTCAAAGACATCCTCGATGGACCCGGTCTCTACCGCCTCGCCGGAATACATCACGCAGATCCGGTCGCAGGTCTCCAGTACGAGGCCAAGGTTGTGACTGATGAACAGCATGGAGGTGCCGTATTTCTTGCCCAGCTCCTTGACCAGTTCCACGACAGCGGCCTCGACCGTCACGTCCAGCGCTGTGGTCGGCTCATCCAGAATCAGCAGTGCAGGCTCGGCCATCAGCGCAAGGGCAATGACGATCCGCTGCTGCTGCCCGCCCGAAAGCTGGTGCGGATAACTGTCCAGGATCCGCTTGGGATCGGGCAGTTTCACATCGGTGACCACCTGAAGCGCGCGTGCATAGGCGTCCTCGGCAGAGGCGCCCTTGTGGATCATCGGCACTTCCATCAGTTGCTTGCCGACCTTCATCGCCGGGTTGAGCGAGGCCATCGGCTCCTGATAGATCATCGCGATCTCCGATCCGCGGATATCGCGCAGATCTTCCTGGCTCATCTCGTTCAGGCTGCGTCCCTTGAACTTGATCGACCCGCCGACGATCCGGCCGTTCTTGCCAAGATCCTGCATGACACCCAGCGCCACGGTGGATTTCCCGCAGCCGGATTCCCCCACAAGACCGACCGCCTCGCCGGGCTGCACGGCGACGGAAAAATCCATCACCGCCGGAATTTCCCTTAGCCGGGTAAAAAACGAGATCGACAGCCGGTCGATCTCCAGGATGGGCCCGTCATAAGTATCTTTCATGGTTCGTCTCCCTGTCGGAGCGCCCGCGCAACCCGTCTCGGCTTCTTTGGGCGAAAAATATCCCGGGGGGACCGGGGGGCTGGCCCCCCGGCCGGTCCGTCATCAGTCGCGCAGCGATTCCTCGCGCAGACCGTCCGCCAGAAGGTTCAGTCCGAGGACGAGGCTCAGCAGCGACAGCGCCGGTGGCAAGGCCGGATGCAGGTAGATCGAAAGCAGCTTGCGGCCTTCGTTGATCGTAGAACCCCAGTCCGGGCTTTCCGGCGGCAGGCCGAGGCCGAAAAAGCCCAGCGTCCCGAGCAGGATGGTGGTATAGCCGATGCGCAGGCAGAAATCGACGATCAGCGGCCCGCGCGCATTGGGCAGGATTTCCCACAACATGATGTACCACGGCCGTTCGCCGCGTGTCTGCGCGGCGGCCACATAGTCGCGGGTCTTGATGTCCATCGTCAGGCCGCGGACGATGCGGTAAACCGTGGGGGAGTTGACAAAGACCACCGAGACAAAGACCACGAGGATCCCGCCCGGCACATCGAAGAAATCGAGCGGCCAGAAGGTGATCTTGGACCCCGCCTGGTTGATCGTCGCCAGATAGATCAGCGCCATCGGCACCAGCACGATGGCCAGGTAGACGTAGTCCTTGCTTGGCTGGGTCCGGTAGCGCGAATGGATCAGAACGCCGGAAAAGATCAGCGGAAAGATGAACAGCACGACCGCCATGAACTGCGGCATGCCGGTGGCCACGATTTCCGGCGTCACCAGCAGATAGAACAGCAGGATTACCGGAAACGCGAGGATGAGGTTGGCCAGAAAGCTCAGGATCGTGTCCAGCCGACCACCGTAGTAGCCCGCAGGCAGGCCCAGCGTGATGCCGACCATGAAGGCAAAGAGCGTCGCCAAAGGCGCGATCGCGATCACGATCGTGCTGCCGGCCACGACGCGGCTGAACACGTCGCGGGCCAGGTTGTCGCCGCCCAGCAGATACCATTGGAACTCGCCCTCCTCGGCGCCGCGCAGGGGCGTGCCGGGCACCTTGTTCTTCATCCCCGACGCCTGGTCCAGCGGGCCGTGCGTGGCGATCCAGTCGAACAGCCCGTAGAACAGGGCCGTGTAGACCCAGAACATCACGAGGCCAAAACCGATCATGCCGATCATGCTGTCGAACAGTTTGCCGTAAAGGCCCAGACTGCGCTTGTAGTGGATCGACAGGACAAAGGTCGCGACCAGTGCGATCCAGACCGGCAGGAACTGCCGGCTGACGGCGCCGACGATGCCAGCCCCGGTGCCCAGTGCTGCACCGACCACAAGATAGGCCAGCACCACGGCCAGCAGCGCAAGGCCAAGATAATTCGACAGTTTCGCCGACAAACCCCAGATCCCGCCGGTGGCGATGATCGTGCCATCGGGATTGGTCTGGATGCCCGTGTCGGGCTCGAAAAAGGACAGGGCGATCCGCACCACCATCGCCACGGCGAAGACGGGCAGCAGCAGGAAAAGGATCGGGTTCAAGACGGTCCCGAGGCCGCCGGTCCAGGTCAAAGGATCCATGGATGCCTCCTCAGGTTACGCTGATGCGCGGGTTAAGATAGACATAGCCGATGTCGGAAATCAGCTGTGTCACCAGAACGACGACGACCGACACGACCGAGATCGCCAGCAGCATCTCGATGTCGTTGTTGCCGGCGGCGCGGACCAGCTCCCAGCCGACGCCTTTGTATTGGAACAGGGTCTCGACGATGACGACGCCGTTCAGCAGCCAGGGAAACTGCAACATGATCACGGTGAACGGCGCGATCAGCGCATTGCGCAGCGCGTGTTTCATGACGATGTTGGGAAAGCTGACACCTTTGAGCCGTGCCGTGCGGATGTATTGCGCGGTCATGACCTCCGCCATGGAGGCCCGTGTCATGCGGGCGATATAGCCCATGCCGTAAAGCGCGATGGTCAGCACCGGCAGAAAGAAATTCTCGAAGGTAGCGTTTTCCATCGCCGATGTGGCGGTGCCCTTGAACCATTTGAGCCCCACCGCCGAAGAGGTGAAGATCGCGATGAACAGAACGCCCGAGACATATTCCGGTGTCGCCGTTGTGGTGATCGAGAAGGTGGACAGGGACCGGTCCAGCGGTGAGCCTTCGCGCATGCCCGCCAGAACGCCGACGATCAGCGCCGAGGGAACCATCAGCAGCATCACGCAGAGCATCAGGAAACCGGTGTTGCCCATCCGGGTTCCCAGCGCCTCGCTGACCGGCGCCTTGGATACGGTCGAAAAGCCCCAGTGCCCTTGCAGGATGCCGCAGAAGGTCGGCGCCTCGGCCGCGTCCTTGCCGGGCAGGATGCAGCGTCCCGTCGGATTGCCGTCGCGGTCCTCTCCGGTCCAGCCGGGCATGATCCCGATCCATTCCGCGTAGTTGCGCAAGAGGCGCGGATCGAACCCGGTGTTGACCTGCGCGGAGGCCTCGTCGAGCGTGATGTCGCCCGCGCGGAAATCTGCAAGCATCTGGTCGTCCAGCGGCGACCGATAACCGTTGTTCGACAGCCAGGTGGCGACCTCGATATCCGTCATCCTGAAATTGCCCTCGGATTTCGCGAGCTTTTCAAGGTTTGGATAGAGGTTCGTCATGACGAAGACGAGAAACGTCAGGCACAAGGCCGTCAGCAACATCACTCCGACACGTCTTAGAATGAATAGACCCATATCAGCCCCTGTTGGTGGCTAGAAACCGATGCTTTGCCGGTCTCATTTTCTGGTGAGGGCCGCTGGTCGTCCGCAGGCCCGGAACGAAGAGGGGCCGCGCGACGGATCGCGCGGCCCGGTCGGCGGCCGTCAGGCCGAGATGCCGAACTTGTAGAGTTGCGGAAGATCCGCGATGTGCTTGCCCACACCCACCAGATTGTCGCGGTGGTGGCGGATTGCGGTCCGCCAATAGGGCTGGATCGTCACGCCTTCGTCGATCATGATCGCCTGAAGTTTCGCCATGACCTCGCGGCGCTTGTCCGCATCCGCGATGGAGTTGGCCTCGGCCAGCAGCGCATCGAACTCCGCATTGGCAAAGCCGCTCTCGTTCCACGCCGCACCGGAGGTATAGGCCAGCGCCAGAACCTGCGTGCCCAGCGGGCGGTGGTTCCAGTTGGTCGAGGAGAACGGATATTTCGTCCAGTCGTTCCAGAAGGTCGACCCGGGCAGCACCGTGTGCGTGGCCTGAATCCCCGCGTCGTTCAGTTGCGCCACAACGGCCGCCGTGGTGTTGCGCCGCCAGTCGTCGTCGATCGACTGAACCTCATGCACGAAATCGGCCATCCCGGCCTCTTCGATCAATTCGCGCGCCCGCGCGGGATCATAGGGGATGCGTGTGACCGACGGGGCGTATTCCGGGTGCATCGGGCCGACATGGCAGTTGTCGGCAATGATGCCGTAGCCGGACATGCCCAGTTCAAGGCACACTTCGTTGTCAACGGCCATCGCAAGCGCCTGGCGCACCCGCTTGTCGCCGTAGATCTTGTTGCCCTCGGCGTCCTCGGCAAGCTGGTTGGGCCGGATCACGATGGTGAAGCCCGACGGGATCGCCGACCGGGTCAGGCCGATGGCATCGAAGATATCGATGAATTCGCCCACCGATTCCCAGTTCATGTCGATCTCTTCCGCCTCGAAGGCGGCGATGAAGGCCGCCGGATCGGTGCCGTAGTCGATGAACTCGATGCGGTCGATATAGCCGCCCATGCCGGCCTCGTAGCCCCACCATTCGTGGTCCTCGTTGCGGACCAGAACGCCCTTGACGCCGACCTCATGGCTCTCGGGCAGCATGAAGCCGGTGCCGATCGGGTTGCCCAGCATGTTGTCCGGGTCGTGGCTGCTGTGCACGATGGGGGCCGGGTAATCGGCCATGCCGGCGATGATCGAGATATCGGGCGCATTGCAGGTCAGCTTGACCGTGTGGCTGTCGATCACCTCGATGGCGCCCTCGGCGGCCTGCTTTGTTTCCGGGTCGATCAGCGATGCCATGCGCGCCGCCATCGAGTTGCCCTCGACCCCTTCATCGCACCACATGGCGATGTTGCGCGCCACGTCTTCGGCGGTGAAGTCGTCGCCGTTGTTCCACTTGACGCCCTGACGGACATTCAGCGTGTATTCGGTCGCGTCGTCGTTGGCTTCCCAGCTGCTCAGAAGCATCGGCCCGAAGGAGCCGTCGTTGTTGTATTCCACCAGATATTCGAGCCAGCCGGCGGTGAAGGTCGCGATCTGCGTCCAGTCGTAGGTGCGCGGATCCTTCAGCGCGCGCACTTCCATCTGGTAGCGGATCGTGCCGCCCTGCTGCGCATGGGCCGCGGCCTCGACCGGGCGTTGCAGGCCGCCAAGGGCATAGGCCGCGGATGCTGTCACGCCAAGCGCAGTGGTCCGCGCGAGGAATTCGCGCCGGTCGAGCAGCCCCTGCTTGAACTCGCGCGCATACATCCGCGCAGCAGGATGCACCCGCTGCAATGTGTCCGATGATCCCATTCTTTTCTCCCTGTTGTGTTATTCGGGTGCAGCCGGTTCTCCCAGCTTTTCGGTCTGGCCAGTCGTCTTCGCCGCCGGTTTGCACCCCATGTCGCCATTCGGCACGAGATGTCATGGTCCGTCAACGTCCGCTTTCGCCCTTTTGAGGCCAGAAAACGACTTATGCCTTATTCAAAAGCGACATGCCAGACTTTGAAAGACGCAACGTCGCGCCGGCCGCCATGCGATCCGGTCAGACGCCCGCCCGCTGCGGACGGCTTTCCGACCGCAGCCCGGTGGGGGATTTGCCGGTATGGGTCTGGATGAATCGCGTGAAATACGCCGCCGAGGCAAAGCCGAGCGACTGCGCGATATCCTTGACCGGTGGGCGCGGGCTTTCGAGGGCAAGGCGTGCCGCATGCAACTTGCGCTCTGTCAGGATGTCACCGGCCGTCTTGCCGCAACAGGATCGGCAGACACGGCTGAGATGCGTCGGCGTGACGTCCAGTGCCTCGGCATAATGCGCCATCGGCTGCGGTGTCCGGAAATCCCGCGCCACCGCCTGCGCGTAACGCCGGACCAGCCGCTGGGCGGCTGTGTCGGGGCCTGTGTCGGCGGCGCCCGCCTGCACCTGCCGTTGCAGCCAGACCGCGATCAGGCCCACATGCGCGCCCAAAGCCTCCTGGAGCAGCGGGCGGTTCCGCGCCAATTCGCGGTTCATCGCGTCGATGGTGCCGGTGAGTTCGGCCTGTGCAAGACTGTCACGCACCCGCAAGAGCTGCGCCGCCGCGGGTAGATGCGGGGTCAGGCCGGCGGGGCTTTGCACGAAAAGCGCCTGTGTGCCGCTTTGCATGTCGATGGAAAACAACGTCCCCGACGGCAGGAAAAGCGCGCTGTTCACCGAAATTCCGCGCCGCACGCCGTTGATCGTGACCCGCCCCTGACCGCGCGTGATCCAGAGCAGCATGTCCTCCTCCCGGTCATGCAGGAGCGTGTATTTCCACGGTGCGGCCCTGAGTTCCGGCCCGTAGGAGCCGCTGCGCACCGCGCCTTTCGGCTTTGGCGGGGCAGGCGGCATCGGGTTCTTCAGGAAACCGGGGCGGGGCATCAGGCCAATTCCTTCGCCGACAGGCTTTGCCAGTCGCGCATCCGGGCGCGGAACCATGTGCGCTGACGCTTGGCGAATTGCCGCGTCAGGATCGTGGCGCGGGTCATCGCCTCGTCCAGCGGGATCTCTCCATCCAGATGGGCCATCAGCTCCGCCGCGCCGATCGCCTTGGCCGACGGCCGGTCGGCCGTCCACCCGGGCCGGTTCGCGCGGGCCTCCTCCAGCGCGCCCTCCGCGATCATCCGGGCAAAGCGTGTTTCGATCCGCGGGGTCAGCCAGTCCTTCGGCGCGTCGACGACAAAAGCCGAGGCCCGCGCAAGCGGCAGGAGCGGCGGCGGTGTGTCCGCCTGCCAGTCGGCCAGACCGCGTCCGGTGGCGCGCAGGACCTCCCATGCCCGGGCGACGCGGGCCGGGTTTTGCAGGTCGATCCGCGCGGCGGTCGCCGTATCGAGATCGGCGGCCATCGCCGTCAGGCCGCTGTCGCGCAGCATTGCCTCCGCCTCTGCGCGGATCTCGGCGGGGGTGGGCGGGATATCCGCCAGCCCTTCGGTCAGCGCACTGAGGTAAAGCCCGGTGCCGCCGACAAAGATCAAACGCTCCGGTCCGGCGAGCAGGCTGGCCGCTTCGCGCAGCCATTCTCCCACGCTGTAGGGTCGGTCGCCGGGAATATGGCCGTAAAGGACATGCGGAGCGCGGGCCTCTTCGGCCTGCGACGGGCGCGCGGTCAGCACCCGCCAGTCCGAAAAGACCTGAACCGCGTCGGCATTCACGATCACGCCGCCCTGCGCTTCGGCGATGGCAAGGGCAAGGGCGGACTTGCCGCTGGCGGTCGGGCCGGCGATCAGCACGTGTCGCGCGGGCGTGCAGGCCGCGAGGCAGGCCTCGATCGCCGTTCTGTCCGTCATCGCAGAGCCTGCCCTGATGCTGCCTCCGGGGGCCGGTCGGCCATTGCAGCCCGACCGGTTTTCCGCCACATATGCCCGCGATCATATCCCCAGCAGCACGGAGCGCAACATGACCGAACCCGGTATCCCGCAAACGGCCTACAAGCGTGTCATGCTGAAGATCTCTGGCGAGGCATTGATGGGCGATCAGGGATTCGGTCTGCATCCGCCGACGGTGCAGCGCGTCGCCAACGAGGTGAAGGCGGTGCACGAGATGGGGGTCGAGATCTGCATGGTCATCGGCGGCGGCAACATCTTTCGCGGCTTGGCGGGTTCGGCGCAGGGGATGGAGCGGACGACCGCGGATTACATGGGCATGCTGGCCACGGTGATGAACGCGCTTGCCATGCAATCGGCGCTGGAGGGGCTGGGCGTCTTTACCCGGGTGATCAGCGCGATCCGCATGGACGAGGTCGCCGAACCCTACATTCGCCGCCGCGCGGTGCGGCACCTCGAAAAGAAGCGGGTCTGCATCTTTGCCGCCGGAACGGGCAATCCGTATTTCACCACCGATACCGCCGCCACCCTGCGCGCCAATGAAATGGCCTGCGAGGCGATCCTGAAGGGCACCAAGGTGGACGGGGTCTATGACATGGACCCGATGAAGCACCCTGAGGCGAAGCGCTATGACTGGGTGTCCTATGACGAATGTTTGGGCCGGAACCTGAAGGTGATGGATGCCTCCGCCATCGCGCTGGCGCGCGACAACAATCTGCCGATCATCGTGTTCTCGCTGGATGAACCCGGCGGCTTTCGCGGCATTCTCGCCGGGCAGGGGACCTGCACCCGCGTGTCGGCGGATCCGCCGCGTCCGCAGGTCGACAGACCCGGGCCGTCTCCGGCCTGACCTTTCCGACGGTTGCGGGACGGTAAGGGGGCGCTGCCCCCTCGGCCTGCGGCCTCACCCCCGGAGTATTTTTCGAGAGAAGAAGCCGCCGTGGACGGCGCTGCCTTTTTCGGCGGGCTGCGGAACGGGTTGGCGCTAAGGGGGCTGGCGGGCCGGTTTCGGGAAAGACAGGCTTTGGTCAAGCTGGCGCGCGTGCCTTGCGCTGGGCGCGTGGCGGCCGTCCGAAGCGGGCGTGATAGCTGCGCGTGAAGGCGGAGGGCGAGGCGAAGCCCGTCGCCCGGGCCACCTCCAGCACGGACAGATCGGTGTCCCGCACCAGCTGTGCGGCACGGTCCAGCCGCAGGCCGAGATAGGCCTGCGCGGGCGTCCGGTCCATTCCCTTGCGGCAGCGCAGGCGCAGTTGCTTGGGGCTGAGGTCCAGTTCCGCGGCGATGCGTTCCAACGGCAAAGGGCGGTCGATATGCGCGGTCATGATGGCCTGCATGCTTGCGAGCATCGGATCGGTGCTTTGTGCGAGGCGCTGACAGGCGCCGGTCTCACGCAGGCGGCCATGGCCGAGCATTTCCGCCGTACGGGCGGCAAGTGCGGCGCCCTGCACCCGGGCGATCCAGGCCAGCAGCGCATCGCCGACAACCAGGCCGCCCGTCGACGTCAGGCGTTGCCGGTCAAAGGCATAGGCGGCGTCCGACAGGGCAATTCCCGGAAACGCGGTGGCGGCGTCGTCTTCGGGCAGGGCGGGCAGAACCGCCTCACGGTCGTCCAGCAGGCCCAGTCTGGCAAGGATCAGCGCGCCCGTCTCCAGCCCGCCCAATGTCGCCCCGGCGGCATCGGCGCGGGACAGGAAGGCGCGCAGGCCCATCGGCAGGTGGCCAAGCGGCATGTCTCCGGCGCAGAGCAGGACGAGATCGAAGCCCTGCGCGCCATACCAGTCCGGCAGATCCCCGGCGACATGCGTGCCGTCATCGGCCGGAACCGGGGCGCCGGTGACGGTTCGGACCTTCCAGCTGAAGAGCCGCTGCCCGGCGCAGTCGTTGGCAAGGCGCAGCACCTCGCGGGCGAAGACATAGGTCAGCAGCCGAAAGCTGGGAAACAGGATCAGGCAGACATGCATGTCGCAGAGTGTCCTTGCCAGGGAGGATGAGCGGTTCTTGCCACGGCGGGGTTAAGGATCGGTTGCGCCGTGCCTGTTCTGGCCGGTCGGAAGGCGTCTGGTGCACGAAACCGGGCGGAGGGGAGCCGATTGCCGGCGGATGGCGGCCGGTACCGGGGCGAAGGGGGCTGTGCCGTGACCCCGATCTCTGGTCAAGCACGATTGATCTGCGCTAAAGGTCGCGCTAACCAGTGCCATCCGAGCATGCATGACCACAGGAACCCAAGATGTCCGACGATTTCGAACTCGATACCGACGATCTCGCGCGCCGCATGGACGGCGCAATGTCCAACCTGCGCATGGAATTCGCCTCTTTGCGCACCGGGCGTGCCTCGGCCTCGATGCTGGAACCGGTCATGGTGGATGCCTACGGCCAGATGACCCCGATCAACCAGGTCGGGACCGTCAACGTGCCCGAATCGCGGATGGTCACGATCAACGTCTGGGACAAGGGTCTGGTGGGCAAGGTCGAAAAGGCGATCCGCGAATCGGGCCTTGGCATCAATCCACAGCTCAACGGCACGATCATCATGCTGCCGATCCCGGAGCTGAACGAGGAACGCCGGCGCGAACTGACCAAGGTGGCGGCGCAATATTCCGAACATGCCCGCGTGGCGATCCGCAACCTGCGGCGCGACGGCATGGACAAGATCAAGAAGGCAAAGGCCGACGGCATGAGCGAGGACGACCAGAAGCTCTGGGAGGCCGAGGTGCAGGAAATGACCGATACATATATCAAGAAGATCGACGAGGCGCTGGAAACCAAGCAGCAGGAAATCATGCAGGTTTGAGTGTCCCGGCGGATCGTCTGGCATGGCAGGCCCTGCGTCGCGGTGGACCTGGTGCCTTTTCACGGGCGCAATCTTGCGTTAACGGACATTTGTTAGCGCTGTCCGGGATACGGAACAGCCCGGCTTGCCGATTTTATGCCGCGCGCAGCGCCTCTGGAAGGACGATCGATGTTCAAACCGATCCGGGACACTGACGGTCCACGCCACGTGGCGATCATCATGGACGGAAACGGCCGGTGGGCCACGACCCGGGGGCGCCCGCGTCTCTTCGGGCACCATGCCGGTGCCAAACGGGTGCGGCAAGTGGTGGAGGCTTGCCCGGATCTCGGTGTCAAGTATCTGACGATATTTGCCTTTTCGACGGAAAACTGGCGCCGGACGCAGGTTGAGGTAGCCGGCCTGATGAGCCTGTTCCGCCGCTACATCGCCAAGGAAGCGCGCGCGCTGCGCGAGCAGAATGTCCGCGTCCGGTTCATCGGCGACCGGGTGCGGCTGGACGACAAGCTCATCAATCTGATGGACGAACTGGAACATATGACCTCCGGGTGCAGCGGGGTGAATCTGACGGTGGCGATCAATTACGGCGGTCGCGACGAGGTGGCGCGCGCCGCGCGCAGGC
>CAZRZN010000041.1:0-23773 GCA_964604565.1 uncultured Rhodobacterales bacterium | reverse complement strand
CTGCAAACCGCCAACCGAGCGCGCCCAA
The DNA here is from genome assembly GCA_964604565.1 of uncultured Rhodobacterales bacterium. Taxonomy (GTDB): domain Bacteria; phylum Pseudomonadota; class Alphaproteobacteria; order Rhodobacterales; family Rhodobacteraceae; genus CAZRZN01. Next base: position 23,745 of record CAZRZN010000041.1, on the reverse strand, counting down.
TCGAGCGCGACGAGATAATCCTCGACCGCCAGCATGGAGGGCGTGTTGATCGTCTCGCCGACAAAGATGCCCTCGTTCAGCTTGCCGCCCTTGGTCATGCGAAAGATCTTGGGCAGGGGCCATGGGGGCGTGTAGCTTTCCAGCCGTTCCACCGCGCGGGGCGACAGAATCAGCATGCCATGCGCGGCCTCGCCGCCCAGAACCTTTTGCCAGGAGAAGGTCGTCACATCCAGCTTGTCCCAGGGCAGGTCCATGGCAAAGGCCGCGGATGTGGCGTCACAGATGGTCAGGCCCTCGCGGTCCGCCGGGATCATGTCCCCGGAGGACATCCGCACACCGGAGGTCGTGCCGTTCCATGTAAAGACCACGTCCGTGTCATAGTCGATCGCCGCCATATCGACGATCTCGCCGTAGTCGGCGGTCTTGATCTCTGCGTCGATCTTGAGCTGCTTGACCACATCCGTGACCCAGCCTGCGCCAAAGCTTTCCCATGCGACCATGGTGGCCTTGCGCGCGCCCAGCAGGGACCACATGGCCATCTCGACCGCGCCGGTATCCGACGCGGGCACGATGCCGATGCGGTAATCGTCTGGGATGCCCAGAATTTCGCGTGTGCCGTCAATGGCGGACTTGAGCTTGTCCTTGCCGACCTTGGCCCGGTGGGACCGTCCAAGCGACGCCCCCTTGAGCAACGACAGGTCGAATGTGGGGATCTTGGCACAGGGGCCAGAGGAAAAACGCGGATTGTCCGGCCGCGTGGCCGGTTTGTTGATCGTCATATCTGCCTAACCTTCCAGATAGATGCCCCCCGTTGGGGAGGGGTGTCCCACGAACGGACTTACGGCAGTGCCCCGGCCACGGCAAGTCGGATTTTGCGCGGAAAGGGTCGGTTTTGCCTTTTGCCGCCACGGTCCCGACGCCGATCGGAAACAGGACGACCGCGGAGGCACATGCTGCGCGAATCTGGTCAGGCTGTGCTAGGCTGGCCTATCAATTGCCATCGGAGAGCCGTGATGCCACGCATTTTTTTAAGCCTTTTCATGATTTTATACGCAGCCTCGGCGCAGGCCTTCTGCGGCTTCTACGTCGCAAAGGCGGATGGCGCATTGTTCAACGAAAGTTCCAAGGTGGTGTTTCTGCGCGATGGCACCCGGTCCGTGATCACGATGTCGTCGGATTATCGCGGCGCGCCCAAGGATTTCGCATTGGTGGTGCCCACCCCCCGGATTCTGCTGCGTGACCAGATCAGGACGGTCGAGGCCGATACGATCACCCATCTGGACAATTACACCGCACCCCGGCTGGTGGAATATTTCGACAGCGATCCCTGCGCGCCGCTTGTCGAACCGACGATCACCTTTCGGTCGGTGGTCAACGAAACCGCCGCATTCGATCCTGTCCGGGCCCGCGCCCTTGGCGTCACGATAGAGGCGCAATATGCCGTGGGCACCTATGACATCCTGATCCTTGGCGCCGAGGAGTCCAACGGGCTGGCGACCTTTCTGGTGGAAACCGGCTATCAGTTGCCCGAAGGCGCGGCGCCCGTGTTGCAGGACTATATCGAGGGCGGGATGAAATTCTTTGTCGCCGGGGTCAATCTGGAAAGGCACGCCGAGGCCGAGACGAAGGAATTGCCGCCGCTTCAGATCGAATTCACATCGGAGGATTTCATGCTGCCCATTCAACTGGGCAAGCTGAATGCGGACGGCCCGCAGGATGCGCTGTTCTTCATGCTGTCGCGCGAGGGGCGCGTGATCTCGACCAACTATCTGCCGGTGCGCCTGCCCAGCAATTTCGACGTGCCGCTGTTCGTCGAGCAGGAATTCGGCGATTTCTACAAGGCATTGTTTGCGAGGACCGCGCCCGGCGGGGGCGGGATCGTGACCGAATATGCGTGGGACATGGCGTGGTGCGATCCCTGCGCGGCCGATCCGCTGAGCAATGCGCAACTGGCGGAGCTTGGCGTGGACTGGCTGGAGGAGGACACCGACATCGGGCAGAACGTCTATGTCACGCGGCTGCACGCGCGCTATACCGCCGACCAGATGCCCGAGGACGTGATGTTCCGCGCGACCGACGACCGGGAGAATTTTCAGGGCCGATACGTGATGAACCACCCGTTCGACGGCGAGATGACCTGCGAGGCGGCGGAGGATTACATCCTGCGCACCCGTGAGCGCATCGCCGAAGAGGCGCGGATGACCGCGCGGCTGACCGGCTGGAACGAAAGCGAGGTGCTGGAAAAGGCGCGGGCCGGGGTGCCCGAGGCGTTTCGCTGAGGGACGCCACGCGGGAGACAGCGGCGAATCGCTGCGCCAGTCCATCGGCGGTCAGGGACTAGCGCGCGGACCCCGGATTTTCCGCGAGATAGGCCCGCAGGATATCGCGGAAATGCGGGATCGCCTCTTCGGCGGCAAGAAAGGAGTCCGGCGGGATCGCGTCCCAGCCTTCGCCCTCATCGCCAAAGGTCACGTCGCGCAGGATGGATTCCGGCAGGTGGGCGGCGAAGAACCAGCTGATCTTGCCCGCGTCATCGCGCATATGCACAAGCCGCAGCGCCTCCGGCGCGACGTCCAGTCCCAGCTCCTCGCGGGTTTCGCGCAGGGCGCAGGCCTCCGGGGTTTCGCTGCCGTCGCGCGCACCGCCCGGGAAATCCAGAAAGCCGGGCCAGGGGATGTCCGGCTTGCGGTCGCGCCGCAGGACCACCAGCGAGGCGCCCGCGAAAAGCAACAATTTCGCCCCGTCGAACTGGCTGCGTGGATCCCTCATGGCGCCCCCTTGACCGACAGCCTATATTGGCCCCATGTCCGCCCTGTGCCGCGATTGCCTGACCCGCTTCGACCAAGGCGCCCGCTGCCCCGCCTGCGGGCGGCCGCGCGTCGTCGCGCATGACGAGTTATGGGATCTCTCCATTGCCCATATGGATTGCGACGCGTTTTACGCAAGCGTGGAAAAGCGCGACAACCCGGAACTGGCGGACAAGCCGGTGATCATCGGCGGGGGACGGCGGGGCGTGGTGTCGACCGCCTGCTATGTCGCGCGCATCCGTGGCGTGCGGTCGGCGATGCCGATGTTCAAGGCGCTGCAACTCTGTCCGGACGCGGTGGTGGTCAAACCCCGGATGGAGGTCTACGCCGAGGTGTCGCGCGCCATCCGTGCGATGATGGAGGAACTGACCCCGGCGATCGAGCCGCTGTCGCTGGACGAGGCCTTTCTGGACCTGACCGGCACGACGCGGCTGCATGGCGCACCGCCCGCGGTGATGCTGGCGCGGCTGGTGAAGCGGATGCGGGACGAATTGGGCGTCACCGGGTCCATCGGGCTGTCGCACAACAAGTTCCTTGCCAAGATCGCGTCGGATCTGGACAAGCCGCAGGGGTTTGCGGTGATCGGCGTGGCGGAGACGCAGGCCTTTCTGCGCCCCAAGCCGATCCGCCTGATCTGGGGCGTCGGCAACGCCGGGCAGGAATCACTGGAGCGCGCCGGCATCCGGACGTTCGAGGATCTGCTGCGCTGGGACAAACAGGACCTGATCAAGCGGTTCGGGTCGATGGGCGACCGTTTGTGGCATCTGGCCCGGGGACAGGACGCGCGGCGGGTGACGCGGAACGCCCCGGTAAAATCCATCTCGAACGAGACGACATTCCATCAGGACACCGCCGACCCGGACATCCTTGACGGTCATCTGTGGCGGCTGGCCGAAAAGGTCGCGGACCGCGCAAAGGCCAAGGGGATCGCGGGCCGGGTCGTGACGCTGAAACTGCGGCGGTCGGATTTCCGCATCCTGACGCGCCGCACCGCCCTGCCGGACGCCACGCAGATCGCCGACCGAATCTATCGCACGGCACGCGGTCTGCTGGACCAGATGCCACGGGACAGCGCCTATCGGCTGATCGGCACCGGGATCTCCGACCTTGTGCCGGAGACGCAGGCGGATCTGGCGGGCGACCTGCTGGATCCGCAAGCGGAGGCGCGGGCCCGGGCCGAACGCGCCACGGATGCGATTCGCGCGCGGTTTGGCGAAAACGCCATCCTCAAGGGACGCGCCCTGCGCTGATCAACGGGCACCGGCACATGCTGCCAAGGCCCCCTACGCGCCAAGGCGCGAGACAGTCTTGCGGCGGGCCGGGCGCGTGGTGGTCAGGCGTCAGGCGCCACGTCCAAGCACGTCATCCTCTTCGCCGGTGGCATCGTAGCCGAAAGCCTCCAGCCCCGATTCGAGATTGTCGGACAGATGGGGCGTGCCGATCAGGTAATCTGCTGTTGGGGTCGTGGCCTCGGACAGGGCGGTGTCATAGGCCTCTTGCCAGTCCTCCGGCTCGAAAGCGCCGCGCCCGACCCACATGAGAGCCACCAGCGCGGCCTGTTCCTCCTCGTCCATCCGGTCGATCAATCCGCGCAATTCGCCTTCGGCACGGCCCAGTTCCCGGGCCATGACGATGACGGCGGCCACCTTTCTGGGACTGATATTCTGCATGTCGCGTCTCCTGTTCATTCGCTGGAACAGGATGACGCAGGCTGCCAGCGCAGACCTTGATCTTACGCAAACACCCGGTAGTAAAGCCAATCGGGCAGCAATTGACTGCCCCGGAACACCAGCGAGAAGAGCCGGGGAAAGGCCCGCTGAAACCGTGTGCCCGACATGTGGTCAAAGCTGATTTTCGCGGCTTCTTCCGGTGTCATGATGAAGGGCATCTTGAAATCGTTCTTTTCGGTCAGCCGGGTCTTGATGAAACCGGGGATCAGCAATTGCACCTCTACCCCGGTCTTGCGCAGATCCGCATAGAGCGATTCCGCCAAGGCCATGACCCCCGCCTTCGACGACACATAGGCCGCCGCACCCGGCAGGCCGCGATAACCCGACAGCGATCCGGTCAGCACGAAATGCCCCCGGTCGCGGGAGACGAACCGTGGCACGACAACGCCCGCCAGCCGCATCGCGCCGGTGAAATTCACGTCTGCCATGGTGTTGGCCTTGGCCGCGTCCCAATCCTGTGCGCCAAAGGGCCAATAGACCCCGGCGATCTGGATCACACCGTCGATGTCGCCGATCCTGTCCGCCACGGTTTCCAGCGCCTCGGCATCGGTCACATCCACAGGCTCTACCGTGGCCGGTCCGGGCAGCGCCCCTGCCAGCGCGGTCAGCTTGTCCTCTGACCGGGCGCTGAGGATCAGGTCGACCCCTGCCCGGCTGAGTTCATGGGCCAGCGCCTCTCCCAGACCTTCGCTGGCGCCGACCAGCCAATAGCGTTTTCCCTTCCAATGTCTCAAACCATCTCTTCCTTCCGGCGGACCGTTGCCACAAGTTCCGCCACCTTGATCCCGAACTTGCGAAACTGCGAACGGTTCACGATGGTTCCATTCGGCGTCAGATACATCCAGTCGGTCGTGTCCAGAACATGGCCACCCGCGTCCTCTGGCAGGCGGATCCGGTAGCGCAGACAAACCGACGGGCCGCTTTGACGTCCCTGCCCCTCACCCACCAGATCGGCCGCCGAGGCGCGGATGCGGCCATCGTTGCCCAAGGTCAATTTCCATTCGCGGTGCTGTTCGCTGCCGGATTCGTAGGTGAAATGTTCCTTCATCACGCCTTGGTTGCCGTCCCATGACGCATCGAAATCCGCCACGAAGCGCGAGGTCACGCGCCCCGTCGGCCCGTAGATGATGCCTTCGCAGATCAGCGGGCCGTTCAGATGCGTCCGGATGTCGAAACTGTTTCCGGCGCCCTCGGCATAGTCGGACGGGGCCTGCGCCATGAAGCTGAAATACCGGCTCCGCAGATAGACCAGCAGCAGCATGAGCGCCGCGCCCAGCGCGAGGTAAGAGAGAGCGGCCATCAAGAAGCTTCCTTCATTTCTGTGCCGGGCGAACGGGCGTCGCCCCCGGTCATTGTCCCGCTCACCTCGGTGCGAGGCGGTTCCGGGCGTGGACGGTAGGCCGCGCCTTTCCACCAGAGTTTCAGCGCCTGCCAGTGGATTAGCGCCAGAACCCGCCGTGCCCCGAATGGACGGCGCAGCACGGAGCGCAGGAGACCGGCCGTGGTCAGCGGGAGGCGCGGGCCGCAGAGCGTCGCGATCAGCCCGCCCGCGGCGTGATCGTATTCGATCCATATGCCGATCCGTTCCTGCCGGATGTCGAAGCGAAAGACATATCCGCCCTCCACCGGCTGAAACGGCGATACGTGAAAGATCTTGCTGGCCGCGATCCTGTCGTGCGGCGTGATCGGGCCACCGTCCGGGCGCACGCAGAGATAGGAATGCCTGTCGCCGAAGGTATTGCTGACCTCGGCGATGACGGCGCGCAGGTCGCCCCGGTCATAGGCGAGCCAGAAAGAGACCGGGTTGAACACATGGCCCAGCACCCTTGGCTGCGCCAGCAGCATCAGCGGCCCGTCAAAGGCGATGTCATGGGCGGTGAGAACCTCCCGCGCCCAGACCGCTCCGCGCCCGGCACGCGGGGCGCCGCCGTGGTCCCGGTCCTGAAGCGAGGTGACATTGGCACGATTGCGCGAGAACAGCAGCGGGCCGCGCGCGGGCGCGTCTGCGTCCAGCATCACGTAGTCCACGGAATAGCGAAAGGCATTGTCCACGCCGCCCTTGCGGCCGTGATAGGTCTGCCCCCGGATCAGATCGACGGTGCTCATGCCACCTCCGCGACGGGACCGCGTGCGAGGATTGCGCGCGCAACCTCCGTCGCGCTGGCAAGCCCGTCCTCGTGAAAGCCGTTCTTCATCCACGCCCCGCAGAACCATGTGCCGGAGGTGCCGTTCATCGCGGCGATTTCCTGCTGGGCCTCCAGCGCGCCGAGATCGAAGACCGGGTGGCGCAGCGTGACCTCATCGTGGATCAGGTCTTCGCGGATCGCGCGGGTGGAATTGAGCGTGACAAACAGCGGATCCGCCTCCGGGATGGGCTGGAGACAGTTCATCCAGTAGGTCAGGTCGATGGCATTCATCTCTTTCTTCGCCGTCTCGGTATAGTTCCAGGACGACCAGCAGACGCGGCGTTTCGGCATCAGCGACGTGTCGGCGTGCAGCACGACCCGGTTGGGCTGATAGGCGACCTTGCCCAGTGCAGAGCGTTCGTCGGGCCGCGCGTCGCTGAGCAGGCGCAGGGTGTCATCGGAATGCGTGGCAAAGACCACCTCATCGAACAGTTCCCATTCCGCGCCGGGCAGGCGCACCTCTACCCCGCCGGCGACGCGGCGCACGCCGGCCACCTTTGCGCCCAGGCGCAGATCGACCCCCTGCCGGGTCATCGCGGCAGACAGGCGATTGACGTATTCGACGGATCCGCCCTGAACGGTATACCACTGATGCTGGCCCGAATGGCTGAGCAGGGCGTGGTTCTCAAAGAAGCGGATCAGCGCATAGGCGGGGAAATCGAGGATCTTTTCGGTTGGCGTGGACCAGATCGCGCCCGAGAGGGGCAGCAGGTAATAGTCTCGGAACCATGCCCCTGTCCCGAGGTGGTCGAGGAAATCGCCCAGGGTCATGGTCGGATCCCGCGCCTCGTCGAGGGCGCGATTGTTAAACCGCACGATGTCGCGGATCATCCGCAGAAACCGCGGGTTCAGCGCATTGCGCTTTTGTCCGAAGACGGCGCGCAGATCGCGCAACCCGTATTCCATGGCCCCGCCGCGCAGGCTTGCGGAAAAGCTCATGTCGGACTTCGCGATGGGCACATCCAGCTTGTCAAAGAGCGCGGTGAGCAGCGGATAATTCGCATAGTTGAACACGATGAAGCCCGTGTCGACGGGCTGTGTGCCGTCCCTGCCTGCCAGACGGGTGCGGGCATGGCCGCCCAATCGGGGTTCGGATTCAAACAATGTGACCCTGTGACGGTCCGCGAGGATATGGGCGGCACCCATGCCCGAGATGCCCCCGCCGATCACGGCAATTTTACGATCGGCGGCGGCTCTGGCTTCGAATGGCATGCTCTGGGATATCCTTCGATCTGTTCGATGTTTGTCAGGTTTACGGCCAAGCCCGTGTTCCGGATGAAAAAAGTCGGAAAAAACATTTCCCGCGAATGGTGATCCAACCGGTGGTGCGCGGCGTATACCTTTCATGTTTGGAGCAGCAGCACCACTTGAACCCCGCGACGCTTCGTCAGTTGCGATGCAGTCTTTCAAGAGGCATGTCATGGTCGACGACTTTGACGGAGCGGAAAACGTGGGAGCACGACAGTCGGACTGCGAACCTACGGACTGGACAGCGGTTCTGGTCCGCATTCGGGACGAAAGGGACGAGACGGCCTTTGTAGACCTGTTTCGCCACTTCGCGCCGCGGATCAAGGCGTTCCTGATGCGGTCAGGAGCCGATGCGGCCATGGCCGAAGAATGCGTTCAGGAGGTCATGACGACCGTCTGGCAGAAGGCGGGCCAGTTCGATCCGACGCGGGCCTCCGTGGCCACATGGGTTTTCACGATCGCGCGGAACCGCAGGATTGACGTCCTGCGCCGGCAGAAGCGGCCCGAGCCCGAGGATCTGACCTGGGGACCGGAGGCGGAGCGCGATCAAGAGGATCAGCTGAGCCTGCAACAGGAGAGTGAACAGTTGGGGGAGGCGATTGCCTCGCTCCCCGCGAAACAGCGGGAATTGATCGAAAAGGCCTATTTCGGCGATTTGACGCATAGCGAAATCGCGGATCAGACGGGCCTCCCGCTGGGAACGATCAAGTCCCGCATCAGATTGGCGCTGGAGCGCCTGAGACACGCTATGGACAGGAATTGACCACGAGATGACGCAAATCAAACATCATCTGACTGACGAATTGATCATCGGATATTCAACCGGGATGCTTCCCGAAGCGGTGAACCTGATCGTCGCGACGCATGTGTCATTATGCGATGAATGCCGCGCCGCGGTCGAGGCGCAGGATGCGGTCGGCGGGGCGGTGCTGAACACCGTCGAGGGCGTAAGTGTTTCGGATGATTGCCTGAAGGGCGCGCTGGATATGATACGTGGCGGCGTCGCGCCGTCCGAGGCGCGCGATATCAGGGTCGCGACGGATCCGATCGCCCCCGCACCCCTGCTGGACTATATTGGCGACTCGCTGGACACGGTGAAATGGCGATCCGTGGGCATGGGGGTCAAGCAGGCGATCCTGCGGACGTCGCCCGACGCCACTGCGCGCCTCCTGTATATCCCCGCCGGGACGGCGATGCCGGATCACGGGCACCGCGGTCAGGAACTCACGCTGGTGCTGAAGGGGGCCTTCAAGGATGATGAGGGATATTTCGCACGCGGCGATATCGAGATTGCGGATGCCGACCTGAACCACACGCCGGTGGCCGACATTTCCGAAGATTGCATTTGCCTCACGGTGACCGATGCGCCGCTCCGGCTGAAGGGCATGGCGCGCTTCGCGCAACCGTTCCTCAACATCTGACCGGCGTCCGGGGTGAGGCGTCTGACGAGGTCAGGCGCCGCCCCGCGAGAATGGCTGGTCCGGACGCGCCTTAGCCCGTCCGGACCCGTTACTTGACGCGATTACGACTTGCGCTTCTTTGGTGGCATGAGGTCGGTGATCGTGCCCTCATACATTTCCGCGGCAAAATTGACCGTCTCCGACAAGGTCGGATGCGGGTGGATCGTATGGCCAAGATCCACGGCATCGGCGCCCATCTCGATCGCCAGTGCCGCCTCCGAGATCAGATCGCCCGCGTTGGTGCCCACGATGCAGGCGCCGATCACCCTGTCGTCTTCGGGATCGAAAAGGAGCTTGGTGACGCCCTCGCTCCGCCCGTTGGACAGGGACCGTCCGGACGCCGCCCATGGGAAGACACCCTTTTCATACTTGATGCCCTTGGCCTTGGCCTCATTCTCCGTCACGCCGCACCAGGCCACTTCGGGATCGGTATAGGCCACCGAAGGGATCAGCTTGGCGTCGAAGAACCGCTTTTCGCCCGCGCAGACCTCTGCCGCAACCTTGCCCTCATGCACCGCCTTGTGCGCCAGCATCGGCTGGCCGACGACGTCCCCGATGGCAAAGATATGCTTTACCCCGGTGCGCTGCTGCGCATCGACCCCGATGAAGCCGCGATCATCCACCGCGACACCGGCCTTTTCGGCCTCCAGCATCTTGCCGTTGGGCTTGCGCCCCACCGCGACCAGCAGTTTGTCGAAGGTGTCGGTGAAACTCTCGCCCTTGTCGTCCTCGAAGGTGACCTTGAGCCCATCGTCCTGCGCCTCGACCCCGGTGACCTTGGTCTTGAGAAAGATGTTCTCGTACCGGCCCTTGATCCGGGTCATCAGCGGTTTGACGATGTCCTTGTCGGCACCGGGGATGATCTGGTCCATCAGTTCGACAACGGTGACCTTCGATCCCAGCGCGTCGTAAACGCAGGCCATTTCCAGGCCGATGATCCCGCCGCCCAGAACCAGCATCCGTTCTGGAATGTCCTTCAGCTCCAGCGCGCCGGTGCTGTCGATCACGCGCGGGTCGTCATGCGGGATAAAGGGCAGCGCCACAGGCTCGGATCCGGCGGCAATGATGCATTGATCAAAGGACACGGTCTTGACGCCGTCCTCGCCCTTCACCTCGATCATGTTGGGACCGGTGAAGGTGCCAAAACCGTGCACGACCTGCACCTTGCGTCCCTTGGAAAGCCCGTCCAGACCGCCGGTCAACTGCTTCACGACGCCGTCCTTGAAGGCACGCAACTCGTCGAGGTCGATCTTCGGCTTGCCGAAGCTGATGCCGTGACTGCCCATTTCCTCGGCCTCGGTCATGACCTTGGCCACATGCAGAAGCGCCTTGGACGGGATGCAGCCGACGTTCAGGCAGACCCCGCCAAGGGTCGGATAGCGTTCGATCAGGACGGTTTTCTTGCCTAGATCGGCAGCCCGGAAGGCGGCGGAATACCCGCCCGGGCCGGACCCCAGCACAACGACCTCCGCGTGCACGTCGCCGGGCCCGCTGGCGGTGCCGGTGGCCGCGACGCCCTGCGGGGCCGAAGGCTCCGCAGCGGCCGAGGGGGGTTCGACGCCCCCCGAGGCCGGGCTGTCTTCCTCCGCCCCTTCGAAGACCATGATCACGGTCCCTTCCGAGACCTTGTCACCCTCCGAGACCTTGATCTCGGTGATCTTGCCGGCGGCGGGCGATGGCACTTCCATCGTCGCCTTGTCCGACTCCAGTTCGATCAGCGGATCTTCTTCGCTGACGGTATCGCCCACACTGACCAGAATGGAGACGACGGGCACATCGGTGAAATCACCGATATCGGGAACCTTGATGTCCATGAACTCGTCTCCTTACCACATCAGCTTGCGCATGTCGGACAACAGCGTCTTGAGCGTCACGCAGAAGCGCGCGGCCAGGGCGCCGTCGATGGCCCGGTGGTCGTAGGACAGCGAAAGCGGCTGCATCAGGCGCGGCACGAACTCATCGCCGTTCCAGACCGGAGCCATCTTCGACCGGGTCAGACCCAGGATCGCCACCTCCGGCGCATTGACGATGGGGGTGAAGGAGGTCCCGCCAATCCCCCCGAGGGAGGAAATGGTAAAGCTGGCGCCCTGCATGTCCGGGCCTTTCAGCTCACCCTTGCGGGCCTTGGCCGACAATTCGCCCAGTTCCTTGGAGATTTCCACCAGACCCTTGCGGTCCGCGTCCTTGATCACCGGCACCATCAGGCCCACCGGCGTGTCCGCCGCAAATCCGATGTTGTAGTAGGACTTGCGGATCAGCTTGTCACCGTCGGGATGGACCGAACTGTTGACTTCCCAATGGGTCTTCAGCGCGCTGACCGACGCCTTGATGACAAAGGACAGCAGGGTGACGCGATAGCCCTCCTCCTTGGCCATCGTGTCCATTTCCTTGCGATACTTGTCCAGATCCGTGATGTCCGCCTCGTCATTGTGCGTGACATGGGGGATGTTCAACCAAGACCGGTGCAGGGCCGGGCCGGACAGTTTCTTGATGCGCGGCATCTCGACGTCTTCGACCGGACCGAATTTCGAAAAGTCGACAGCCGGAATCGGCGGAATGCCCATACCGCCCTGCGCCGCGCCACCTGCTGCCGCCACCGGGGCGACTTGCGATTTCAGCGCCTTTTCCACGTCTTCGCGCAGGATCCGGCCCTTGCGACCGGTGCCATTCACCTTGTTCAGATCGACTTCGACCCGGCGGGCATAGGCCCGGACCGAGGGTGAGGCATGCACCTTGGAAAACCCGGCATCGGTCACGGGCGCGGGTGCGACCGCCTCGGCTGGGGCCGATCCGCCATCGGACGGCTGAGACGCGGGCGCGGAAGCGGGTTCGGATTTTTCCTCTTCCTTGGGAGCGGATTCCTTGGGCGCGGAGTCTCCGGATGCGGCACCATCGCCCTCAAGGATCAGCAGCACGGTGCCTTCGGCGACACTGTCGCCCTCGGCGACCTTTATTTCCTTCACCACGCCAGCTGCCGAGGAGGGCACTTCCATCGTGGCCTTGTCGGATTCCAGTTCGACGATCGGATCCTCTTCGGCGATGGTGTCGCCAACGCTGACAAGGATCGAGACCACCGGAACATCGGTGAAATCGCCGATGTCCGGCACTTTTACTTCTACGGTCATAGTCTGTCCTCCAGTCCCGCTTATACCAGACGCGGGTTCGGCTTTCCGCCGTCGATGTCATATTTCTTGAGCGCCGCCTCGAGATCCTTGTCCGAGATCTGCCCCTCGCGCCACAGATCGACCATGGCCGCCGCGGCGATGTGGTTCGCATCCACCTCGAAGAAGCGCCGCAGGTTGACCCGGCTGTCCGACCGCCCAAAGCCGTCGGTGCCCAGCACCGTAAAGCGGTTTGGAACCGCCCCCCGGATCTGTTCGGCGTAGTTCTTCATGTAGTCGGTGGCGACGATGATCGGACCCTTGGCGTTGGCCAGCGTCTGGGTCGCGTAGGGCACCCGTTCCTCGGCAAAGGGGTTCAGACGGTTGTGCCGTGCACAATCCTGATAGTCGCGCGCCAGTTCGTTGAACGAGGTTGCCGACCAGATGTCTGACGTGACGCCGAAATCCTCCTCCAGCATTTCGGCGGCCTTGATCGACTGCACGAGGATCGTGCCGGACCCCATGAAGTTGACATGCTTCTTGGCGGGTTTGGCCGTCTTCTTCATCCGGTAGAGACCCTTGATGATGCCTTCTTCGGCGCCCATCGGGATCTCCGGGTGGCTGTAGTTCTCGTTCATCAGCGTCAGGTAGAAATAGACGTCGTCCTGATCGACATACATCCGCTGAAGCCCGTGCTGCACGATCACGGCCACCTCGTAGGAGAAGGTCGGGTCGTAACTGATGCAATTGGGGATCGTCGCGGCAAGGATATGGCTGTGGCCGTCCTCATGTTGCAGGCCCTCGCCGTTCAGCGTGGTCCGGCCGGCCGTGCCGCCCAGCATGAAGCCGCGCGCCCGGCTGTCGCCGGCCGCATAGGCCAGATCGCCGATGCGCTGGAAACCGAACATCGAATAGTAGATGTAGAAGGGGATCATCGGCACGCCGTGGTTGGAATAGGACGTCGCCGCCGCGATCCAGTCCGCCATCGCCCCCGCTTCGTTGATGCCCTCCTGAAGCACCTGACCGCTTTTGGATTCCTTGTAATAGGACATCTGTTCGCGGTCTTCGGGCGTGTAATTCTGTCCCTTGGGATTGTAGATCCCGACGGAGCGGAACAGCCCCTCCATCCCGAAAGTCCGGCTTTCATCCGGGACGATCGGCACAACCTGCTTGCCGATCTTCTTGTCCCGCAGCAGCGTCGTCAGGATGCGGACAAAGGCCATCGTGGTCGAGATTTCCCGCTCTCCGGTCGATTCCAACTGCCCCTTGAAGGAGGTCAGCGGCGGAATCTCCAGCGGAGCGGTGTCGTGGTGGCGCACCGGGAAGGACCCCCCCAGTTCACGCCGCCGTTCGGACAGATAGGCCTTCTGCGCATTGTTGAGCGAGACGAAGGGCACGTCCTTTTCCAGCTCTTCGTCCTTGACCGGGATCCTGAACCGGTCCCGCATCGCCTTGAGCTGATCGAACTGCATCTTCTTTTGCTGGTGGGTGGTGTTCAGCCCCTCGCCAGCGGTGCCCATGCCATAGCCCTTGACCGTCTTGACCAGCAGGACAGTGGGCTGGTCTTCGGCGTCGGTGGCACGCTTGAACGCATTATAGACCTTCTTGGGGTCGTGACCGCCACGGCGCAGCGCCCAGATCTGATCGTCGGTCCAGTCCTTCACCAGCTCGGCGGTCTCGGGGTATTTGCCGAAGAAATGCTTGCGGATGTAGGCACCGTCCTTCGTCTTGAAGGTCTGGTAGTCGCCGTCGATGGTTTCATCCATCAGTTGCCGCAGACGGCCCGTGGTGTCCTGCTCCAGCAGTTCGTCCCAGCCGCGGCCCCACAACAGCTTGATCACGTCCCAGCCGGAGCCGCGGAAATGCCCTTCAAGCTCCTGCACGATTTTCGAGTTGCCGCGCACCGGACCGTCAAGCCGCTGCAGATTGCAGTTGACGACAAAGATCAGATTGTCGAGCCCTTCGCGCGATGCCAGCTGGATCGCCCCGAGGCTTTCGGGTTCATCCATCTCTCCATCGCCGAGAAAGGCCCAGACCTTGCGGTCGCTCTTTTCGATCAAACCGCGATGTTCAAGATATTTCATGAACCGCGCCTGGTAGATCGCCATCAGCGGGCCAAGGCCCATCGAGACGGTCGGGAACTGCCAGTAATCCGGCATCAGCCACGGGTGCGGATAAGATGACAGCCCCGCGCCGGACACTTCGGAGCGGAAGTTCTTCATCTGGTCTTCGCTGATCCGGCCCTCCATGAAGGAGCGCGCATAGATCCCGGGGATCACGTGGCCCTGAAAGAACACAAGATCGCCGCCGTGAATCGCGGATTTGGAGCGCCAGAAATGGTTCAGCCCGATGTCATAAAGCGCCGCGGAGGAGGCGAAGGAGGCGATATGCCCGCCGTATTCGCTGCTTTCCTTGTTGCGCTTGACCACCGTGGCCATCGCGTTCCAGCGGTTGATGGTGCGGATGCGCCATTCCATCTCGGTGTCGCCGGGAATGTCGATTTCGTCATCGGGAGAGATCGTGTTCTGATAGGGTGTGGTCGCGGAAAAGGGCAACCGCGCGCCAGCGGCACGCGCCGATTGCACGGCCTTGTCCAGCAGGAAATGCGCGCGGTCGGCACCGTCGCGTTCGATCACATCCTCGATCGCATCCTGCCACTCCCGGCTCTCCAGCGGATCAATATCCTGCGGGGTGTCTTTCATCTGCGGTCCTCCCGTATAGCGCCGTGTGCGCAAATTGGTTTAGCCTTAAACGGCTTTCGTGATGCCTCTACCTTAACATCGTAGAAGATCGGGGCCAAATGCCGTGCCTGGCAATGACCGCGGGGTTAACAGTTTGGCTTGCCCCTTGGCAGATGGCCCTGTGCATAGCGTCCATGCGCGGGATACATGCCTGTCGTTCAAGGGTGAACAATTGCTCTGGCTCACTCGGACCCCGCCGCGACTTTATCCCAGACATGTGCCGCAAGCGCATAATCCCCGGCAGCGATTCCCCGGAACATGAAGGCCCGAGGCCCGTCCTCCGCCACGACGGACCCGGCCACGAGGTCGGTCAGATCCCCGGCAATACGCTCCGCCGTGACCAGTGGGTCCGGCATCGAAAGCTCTTGCGCGCGGTCATCCACGACCACGGTTGCAAAGGCGTCGAGGCTGTCACGATGCCAAGGTTTTCCCGCATCGGTGATGGCGGCAAAGGCGCCCGGCCTCAACAGTCCGGCATCGAGAAACGGCGCCCCCTGATAGGTTATGGTGATCGAACTGACCACGATATCCGATTGCTCCAGCAGCGCCTCCGGTGTCTCGCAGACCTCGGCCTCCAGCCCCAGATCCTGCGCCATGGCGCAGAGGCTGTCGATATTCGCCTGTCCCCGCCCGTAGCAGCGGATCCGCTTCAGCGGAAACAACCCGGCGAAGAGATCCAGATGGGACCGCGCCTGAACACCGCAACCGACAAAACCGATGCTCTGGGATTGCGGGTTCGCCAATTCCCGGGCGGCTACCGCACTCAGGCCCGCGGTGCGCACCGCCGTCACCCATTCGGCGTCCATCACGGCCAGACATTCGCCGGTCTGCGCATCCAGCACCATGATCGCCCCGGTGATCGACGGCAGCCCACGGCCCGGATTGTCGGGACAGACGGTGACCTGCTTCAGCACCGTGACCTTTCCGGTGGCAAGGGTGGCCATCATGTAGCGCCCGTCGCCCGGTTGCAGCACGGATTTTGGCGTCACGCTCAGCCGTCCGGCGGCGATATCGGCCACCGCCTCGCGGATCGACGTGACCACCTCATCCGGTCCGATTCCGAGGGCACGCAGGGCCGCGTCGTCCAGCAGCCGAGGGGCGAAGGGCATGGGTCATTCTCCGGGGTTGATCTGCACCACGGACTCACTGTGGTCCTGCAAATCCTCAAAGTCAAAGTGGTCCAGACGCCGCGCCCGTTTTCCTGCCTTGTCGGCACTGATCTTGATTTCTTCGAGATCCTTGGCCGCCTGTCCGAAATGCCGGTCCAGATTGCCCACCCGCGCCGACAGACGCTCCACATCGGAATAGAGCAGCGACAGCTCACGCCGGATCGCGCCGGCCTGTTCCCGCATCCGGGCGTCCTTCAGGACTGCGCGCATCGTGTTGAGGGTCGCCATGCAGGTGGTCGGCGACACGATCCAGACCCGCGCATCGAAGCCGTCGCGCACGACCTCGGGGAACCGCGCGTGCAATTCGGCATAGACCGCCTCGGACGGCAGGAACATCAGGGCACCATCGGCGGTGTCGCCCTCCATGATGTAGCGGTCGGCGATGTCGCGGATATGCTTGCGCACGGACAGGCGAAACTGCTGGGCGGCGCGGGCCTTTTGATCCGGTGTCTCGGCCCTGTGCATGGCCTCGTATCCCTCCAGCGGGAACTTGGCATCGACCACGATCGGGCCGGGCGGTTGCGGCAGATGGATGAGACAATCGGCCCGCCGCCCGTTGGGCAAGGTGGCCTGAAGCGTGTAACCCTCGGGGGGCAAGGCTTTGGTCACGATATCCCGAAGCTGGATCTCGCCAAAGGCGCCGCGCGTCTGCTTGTTCGACAGAATGTCCTGCAACGACAGCACGTCGCCCGACAGCTTGGTGATATTTGCCTGCGCCTTGTCGATCGCCTGCAAGCGTTCCTGCAATTCGCCAAGGCTGCGCGCGGTGCGTCGGGCAGAGCCGTGCAGGGATTCGCCCATGCGCTCCTGCACCTCGGAAAGACGCTGTTCCATCAGTTGCAGCATGGCGCTCTGACTGCTGGTCTGCGCCTCGGACACGTGGTGCAGACCGCCTGCCAGACGTTCCTGCCCATCCGAAAGGCCCTGAACGCGGCTGGACAGGTGGCTGACATGGTGCAACACCGGCTCTGCCATACGCGCGGCCCGGCCTGCGGCGCGGACAGCCAGAACCAACAGGAGCAGGACAAGCAGGACCAGCGCGGCGCCGCCCAGCGCCGCAAGGGTCAGCGGATCGTCAAGGCTATACTGGACCCCGCCGATCTGGATCATGTGCGCCCGAACAGTCTTTCGATATCCGACAGCTTCAGTTCCACATAGGTGGGGCGGCCATGGTTGCACTGACCGGAATGCGGCGTTGCCTCCATCTCGCGCAGCAGGGCGTTCATCTCTTCGGCGCGCATGACACGTCCCGACCGGATCGAGCCATGGCAGGCGATGCGCGACAGGATCGCCTCCATCTTTTCCTGCACAAGCCGAGTTTGTCCAAGATCGGACAACTCATCAAGGATGTCGTGGATCAACGCTGTGGCATTGACCTCCCCCAGAACGGCAGGCGTTTCGCGCACGGCGATGGCGCCGGGGCCGAAGGGTTCGATCCGTAGACCCATACGGTCCAGATCATTGGCGCGGGACAAAAGCGCCTTGGCGTCCTCCGGCGACAGATCGACGACCTCAGGGATCAGCAGCCCCTGCGCGGACACGCCGTTTTCGGCCATCTGGCGTTTCAGTTTTTCGTAGACCAGACGTTCATGCGCGGCGTGCTGGTCGACGATGACGATCCCGTCGCCGGTCTGGGCAAAAATGTAGTTTTCATGCACCTGCCCCCGGGCCGCCCCCAGCGGATGCGTGGTGCCCTGCGGGCCAGACGGATCTTCGGCGGGGTCCGGGGATGACCGATCTTCAACCATGCGACCGGACCATGCGGAGCCCATTTCGGCAAAGCCCGGTGCCTGCGCGGCATAGGCGGACTGCCGTGCCCCGGCAGAGGGACGGTCCATCTGGTAGACCCGTGCCGCTGTTGCCCCCTCGGGCTGAAAGGCACCCAGTGCCGCGCCGGACACAGTGGTGGATGCGCGATGCCCTGCCTCTGCCAGCCCGTGACGAAGGGCTGAAACGATCAACCCGCGCACCACCCCCGGCTCACGGAAACGAACCTCCGACTTGGCGGGATGCACGTTGACGTCCACGCGATGCGGGTCGACATCGACAAACAACGCCACCGCCGGGTGCCGGTCCCGCGACAGGAAATCCTGATAGGCCCCGCGCAGCGCCCCAATCAGCATCTTGTCCCGCACCGGCCGCCCGTTCACGAACAGGAACTGCGCCACCGCGGCACCCCGCGAATAGGTGGGAAGGGCCGCGTAGCCGGTCAGACGCACGCCTTCGCGCTCTGCCTCTATTGGCAGGGCATTCTCGATGAATTCCGCCCCCATGACCCGCGCCAGCCGCCCGCGCAACGCATCGAACAGATCGCCCGTTTCGGGTTCGGCGCGAAAGGTCACGCGCTCGGCCCCGCCGGTGACGTCCCGCAGGACAAAGCCGACCGCTGGTTCCGCCATCGCAAGCCGCTTGATGGTATCGGAGATCGCCTGCATTTCCGCCCGGTCGGTTCGCAGGAATTTCAACCGCGCCGGCGTCGCATAGAACAGATCGCGTAGCGTGACGACCGTGCCGGCGTTGAGCGCGCAGGGCTTCACTGCGGCCACGACGCCGCCCGCCACGGTAATCTCTGTGGCCTGCGCGCCTTGGCTGCGGCTTTGCAGTGTCAATCGCCCCACAGCGCCGAGGGAGGGCAGCGCCTCGCCCCGGAACCCGAAGGAATGGATGTTCAGCAGATCCGACCCGTCGATCTTGGACGTGGCGTGGCGGGCAAGGGCGAGGGGCAACTCCTCCGCGGTCATGCCACAGCCGTCGTCACTGACCCGGATCAGCGTCTTGCCACCGTCGGCCACGTCTATCTGCACCCGCCGCGCACCGGCGTCGATGGCGTTTTCGACCAGTTCCTTTACGGCGGACGCGGGCCGTTCGACAACCTCGCCCGCGGCGATACGGTTCACGGCGGCCTCATCCAGTTGTCGGATGGTTGGGCGGATGTTGCGGTCTACAGTGTTCATACCACTAGACCTAGCAGGCTTTGCCCGATTCTGAAAAGGGGAGAAGCATCAACACCAAGGCCCTTGGCGGATCGGCTCACGGAATGCTTCATATATCATATAAGATTTGAACGTCGTTCATCTATCCAGAGTTTCAAAACTGCGGTAAAAGGAGGCAGAAAAAAGAATTTGGAGGCAGACATGCTGGTCCCCTTGATCACGTTCGAAACCATCGCGGCGATTTACGGTGAAACATTTGCTCGGACGTGGTTCCGTCCGATGTCGGCGATAAAAAAGCCTGCTTGGTGACGACACCACCTGCGCGCCCATTTGCCGGTGCGTCAGGGCTGCACTATCCCCCCAGAGCTGATGCATACCACGCTCTGATCGCGGCGCGTTCGGCAGCTTCCATATAGGACAGGTTGGCGGGCGGCATGGCGTGGCTGAGCCCGGATTGAAGATAGATGGCCCGCGCGTTGCGCGCGATCTCACCTTCGGTCTCAAGATGCACGCCCTTGGGTGCCCAGCGCAGACCCGGCCAGACCGGGTCCGAGGCGTGGCACATCGAACAGCGCCCCAGAACGATATCCTGCACTTGGGCAAATCCCTCTGCCTCGGCAAAGCGGCGCTCTGATCCGCGCGCCTCCTCTGTCGTGTCCGACCGGAACAGTGGCGCGGTCGACAGGGCCATCACGATGATGAACAGGATCGCTGTTGCTGCCCAAGTCCACCACGGCATCCCCTTGCGCGCGTGCATCGAGTTGAAGAAATGCCGGATCGTCACGCCCATCAGAAAGACGAGGCTTGCGATCAACCACGTATAATCCGTGCCGAAGGCCAGCGGATAATGGTTCGACAACATCATGAAGATCACGGGCAGCGTCAGATAGTTGTTGTGGGTCGACCGCTGCTTGGCAATCTTGCCGTAGATCGGGTCAGGCTTGCGTCCCGCGATCAGGTCGTCCACCACGATCTTCTGGTTCGGGATGATGGTCATGAAGACATTCGCGCTCATGATCGTCGCGGTGAAGGCACCCAAATGCAGCAGCGCCGCGCGCCCCGTAAAGACCTGCGTATAGAACCACGCCATCGCCACCAGCACGGCAAACAGCGCCACCATCAAACCGGTCTGATTGGCATTGACGAAAACCTTGCAAAGCTGGTCGTAGACAAGCCACCCCAATCCCAGCGACAGAATGGAGATGCCGACCGCCTGCCAGACGGACAGGTCCATGATTGCCGGATCGATCAGGTAGAATTCGGCGCCGAGGTAATAGACCAGCACCATCAAGGCAAAGCCTGACAGCCATGTGGCATAGCTTTCCCATTTGAACCAGATCAGGTCGCCCGGCATCTGGTCAGGGGCGACAAGGTATTTCTGAATATGGTAGAATCCACCGCCATGCACCTGCCATTCCTCGCCATCGGCACCGGAGGGAAGACCCCGGTCTCGGTGCAACCCAAGATCCAGCGCGATGAAATAGAAAGACGAACCGATCCAGGCGATGGCCGTGATGACATGAAGCCAGCGCACGGCGAATTCGAGCCAGGCGCCCATGGCGGCAAGATCATACATGGTCAAAGCTCCCGGGTTTTGTGGAAACGCTATACAGCCGTCGGGCCGCAGGTTAAGCGCGAATTCCTTTTTTGCGGTCCAACGTCTCATGGAATCAGCAAAATGTCGCTTTGATGCGGCACCAAGATGCGTTTGGTGTCCAAATGCAAACCGGGGATGCGTGACGGGGGGTTGCGTGCGCTTAATATTCAACTATCTGAATTTGTGAAATGTGAATGAAGGAGACACAGGATGTTTACCCGCCAAAGCCCCTCCACCGGCACCACGTCACCCGATGTCACCGGCTTTTATGATCGCGACACGGGGTCGGTGATGTATGTTGCCGCGGACCCCAACACAAAGCAGGCCGCGTTGATCGACGTCTTGATGGATTTCGACCCGGCGCATGGCCGCACGCGCACCGACAGCGCCCAGGAGGTTCTGGATTTCGTGCGTGACAACGGGCTGACAGTTGCCTGGGTGCTGGATACGCACCCGCATGCGGATCACCTGATGGCCTCCGATTGGCTGAAGGCGCAAACCGGCGCCCCGAACGCCATAGGTGAGAAGGTGCGTGAGATTGCCGGCCTCTGGCGCGAGATCTACAATCTGCCGGAGGCGTTTGATCCGGACCGCGATTTTGACCGTCTCTTTGCAGATGGGGACAGATTCAAGCTGGGCGATCTGGAGGTCCGCGTGATGCTGTCGCCCGGACACACGCTGGGGTCGATCACCTATGTGATCGGCGATGCCGCCTTTGTGCATGACACGTTCATGCATGTGGACTCCGGCACGTCCCGTGCCGATTTCCCCGGGGGATCCTCTGCCGATCTCTATGCCTCTCTCATGGCACTCCTCGATCTGCCGGACGATACCCGTCTGTTCGTCGGGCATGACTATCCGCCCGTCGGCGACCGCAAGGATCCCGCATGGGAAGCGACGGTGGCCGAGCATCGCGAGGGGAACAAACATCTTGGCGGGGGCGTATCGGAGAAGGAGTTCCGCAAGCTGCGGGATGAGCGCGACGCCACGCTGAGCTTGCCTGACCGGATGCTTTATGCGCTGCAATTCAACCTGCGCGCCGGACGGCTTGCACCTGCCGAGGCGGATGGGCATCACTACTTCAAGATTCCCGCAAACAAGTTCTGAGGAGCGAGCCATGAAAACCGAAACCATAGGCGACGCCACATTCGAGACATGGACTGTCGAAGAGGTTGCCAAGGGCATCGCTGACAGATCCATCGTCCTGATCGACGTGCGCACGCCGCAGGAATACATGTTCGAACACATCGAGGGCGCGCTGCTGATGCCAATGGCATTTTTCAAGGCGGACGCGCTGCCCGGTCAGACGGAAAAGAAAATCGTGTTCCAATGCGGGTCTGGTGCACGGTCGGAACGTGTCTCCCGCGCCGCGATAGAGGCCGGGATCAGCCGGATCGCGCATCTCGAAGGCGGCTTTGGCGCGTGGAAAGCAGCCAAGCAGCCCTATGTCGGAACGAACATGGGCACCGGCGCGCCGCAGCGCGTCGGCGGTTGATCCGGTCGTTTCAGGCTGCTGTCATCAGCCCGTCGGCCTGCAATTGTGCAAAGGCCTCATCCAGGCTTTTGCGGGCACGCTCGATCAGGATGTCGATCTCGTCGCGGCTGATGACCAGCGGCGGCGAGATGATCATCCGGTCACCGACGTGCCGCATCACCAGATTGTTGGCGAAACACCGCTCGCGGCAGATGAACCCGGCGGTGCCCGCATCCGCCGCGAAGGCCGCGCGGGTCGTCTTGTCCGGGGTCAGGGCAAGACTGCCCATCATCCCCACGATCTGCACCTCGCCCACCAGCGGGTGATCTGCGAGGCTTTCGAAGCGTTCTTTGAGATAGGGGCCTGTGTCATCGCGCACCCGCTGGACGATGCCCTCTTCGGCGAGGATGCGCAGATTTTCCAGCGCCACGGCGCAGGCGACCGGATGTCCGGAATAGGTATAACCGTGGTTGAACTCGGTCCCGGAGATCACCTCCGCAACCCCGTCAGAGACGATGGACGCCCCGATCGGCTGGTAGCCGGAGCTTAATCCCTTGGCCACGGTCATGATGTCCGGCTGGATGTCATAGGTCTGGCTGCCGAACCAGTTGCCGGTCCGGCCGAACCCGCAGATGACCTCATCCGCGATCAGCAGGATGCCATATTTCCGCACGATCCGCTGGATTTCGGGCCAATAGGTTTCCGGCGGGACAATCACCCCGCCCGCGCCCTGAACGGGTTCCGCGATGAAAGCGGCGACATTTTCCGGCCCGATCTCCAGAATGGCGGTTTCAAGTTGCTGCGCGCGCTCCAGACCGAAAGCCTCCCGCGCCATGTAGCCGCCTTCGGCCCACCAGTTGGGCTGGTCGATGTGGTGAATGCCGGGGATCGGCATCCCGCCCTGTGCGTGCATCCCCTTCATCCCGCCAAGGCTGCCCGACCCGACCGACGACCCGTGATAGGCGTTCCAGCGCGAGATGATGGTCTGCCGGTCCGGTTGCCCCTTTTCGGCCCAGTAGGTCCGCGCCAGACGGATGTTGGTGTCATTGGCCTCAGACCCGGAGGAGGCAAAGAACACGTGGTTCAGATCCCCCGGCGCCAGTTCCGCCAGTTTCGCCGCAAGGTTCAGGGCGGGAACATGCGTGGTCTGGAAAAAAGTGTTGTAGAACGGCAGATCCTGCATCTGCCGCGCGGCGGCATCGGCCAGTTCCTTGCGCCCGTAGCCAATGTTGACGCACCACAGTCCCGCCATGCCGTCAAGGATGCGGTTGCCCTCGCTGTCGGTCAGCCAGCAGCCAT
>CAZRZN010000040.1:0-23780 GCA_964604565.1 uncultured Rhodobacterales bacterium | reverse complement strand
CTGGACAACGTGGATGTGTTCATCCTGTTTCCGCATGGCCGCGTGTCCGAGGTGCAGCGCCGCCAGATGACCACCCCGCCGGAGGCCAACGTCCAAGCGCTGGCGCTAGACGGTGATTTCGACGATTGTCAGGCGCGGCTGAAGGACATGTTCAACCATTTCGAATTCCGCGACAGCGTGCGGCTGGCGGGTGTGAATTCGATCAACTGGGCGCGGGTTCTGGCGCAGGTGGTCTATTACTTTTCCGCCGCCGTCAGTCTGGGGGCGCCGGATCGCAAGGTCAGTTTCACGGTGCCGACCGGCAATTTCGGCGATATCTTTGCCGGGTATATCGCGAAACGCATGGGCCTGCCGATCGACCGGCTGGTGGTGGCCACGAACCAGAACGACATCCTGCACCGCTGCCTGTCCTCCGGCGATTACAAGAAGGGCGGCGTCGCGCCCTCGGTCAGCCCCTCGATGGACATTCAGGTCAGTTCCAACTTCGAGCGGGCGCTGTTCGACGCCTATGACCGTGACGGCGCGGCAGTGGCGCAACTGATGGAGGAGCTGAAGCACGGCGGTTTCACCGTGTCGCAGGGCGCCTTGCAAAGCCTGCGGGAACATTTCGACAGTGGGCGCGTGAGCGAGGAGGAAACGCTGGAGACCATCGCCAAGGCGCGGACGTCCATGGGCGAACTGCTGTGCCCGCATTCCGCCATCGGGGTCCGCGTCGCCGAAGCCCTGCGCGATCCCGCCACGCCCATGGTCACCCTTGCGACAGCCCATCCGGCAAAGTTCCCCGATGCGGTGGAAAAAGCCAGCGGGATCCGCCCGCCTCTTCCAAATCGGATGGCGGACCTTTATGAGCGTGCGGAACGGGTGACGCGGGTCGAAAACGACCTGACCGCCCTAGAGACCCTCATTCAGGAGCGTATCGCCAATTGACCGTCCAGCTTGCCACCCTCTCCAACGGGCTCCGCATCGTCACCGAATACATGCCGGGCCTCGAATCCGCCGCTGTCGGCCTCTGGGTCACCGCCGGCGGGCGGCATGAACGGGCGGAACAGAACGGCATCGCGCATTTTCTGGAACACATGGCCTTCAAGGGGACGGAGCGGCGCACCTCCCTCCAGATCGCCGAGGCGATCGAGGATGTGGGCGGCTATATCAACGCCTATACCTCGCGTGAGGTGACGGCCTATTACGCGCGCGTGCTGAAACCGGACGTCGGCCTTGCGGTGGACGTGATCGCGGACATCCTGCGCAACCCGGTCTTCGATCCGCATGAAATCGAGGTGGAACGCCACGTCATCCTTCAGGAGATCGGTCAGGCGCATGACACGCCGGACGATGTGATCTTTGACTGGCTTCAGGAAAAGGCCTATCCGGATCAGCCCATCGGCCGCGCCATTCTGGGCGAGGCCGCACGCGTCGAGGGGTTTGGCCGCGCGGATCTGGCCGCCTTCGTGGACGAACATTACGGCCCGGACCAGATGATCCTGTCGGCGGCCGGTGCCGTGGATCACGACGCGCTGGTCGCGCAGGCGGAGGCGCTGTTCGGCGACATGGTCCCGCGCCGCGCCCTGTCGGCGGATGCCGCACGGTTTCACGGCGGGGAGACGCGCAAGGCCAAGGATCTGGAACAGGCGCATCTGGCGCTGGCCTTCGAGGGGCCGGGTTACCGCGATCCGTCCTTCTACACGGCGCAGATCTATTCCGTCGCGCTTGGCGGCGGCATGTCCTCCCGCCTGTTTCAGGAAATCCGCGAGAAGCGCGGCCTGTGCTACACGATCTTCGCGCAGGCCGGGGCCTATGCGGACACCGGCATGACGACGATCTATGCCGGCACCTCGGGCGCGGAGATGCCCGAATTGATCACCCTCACCGTCGACGAGATGAAGCGCACCGCCGAGGACATGTCCGATGCCGAGATCGAACGCGCCCGCGCACAGATGAAGGCCGGGCTGCTGATGGGCCTTGAAAGCCCCTCTGCCCGCGCGGAACGCAGCGCGCGGATGATCCAGATCTGGGGCGAGGTTCCGCCGATTGAACGGACGGTAGCGAAGATCGACGCCGTGACCCGTGCCGATGTCCTGCGCTTTGCCGAGGCGCAGGCCGGGCAGGCCGCGGCGGCCCTGGCGCTTTACGGTCCGATCACCGGCGCCCCCACGCTAGCCGATCTGCAGGCCCGCCGGGCGGCATGATGCTGGCGTTCCGGCGCAAGATGCAGCTTGAGACAGAGCGTCTGACCCTGCGCCCGCCGGGACATGCCGATTTCACGCCCTGGACGTCGCTGCGCCGCGAAAGCGAGGCCTTTCTCACCCCGTGGGAGCCGTCCTGGTCCGAAGACCATCTGAGCCGCAAGGCCTTCACGAATCGTGTCTATTGGGCCTCCCGGTCCATCGGGGCGGGCACGGCGCTGCCCTTGTTCCTGATCCGGCGCGAGGATCAGGCCCTGATGGGCGCGATCACACTGGACAACATACGCCGCGGTCCGGCGCAGGCGGGCACCTTGGGGTATTGGATCGGCGAACGCTTTGCCCGTCACGGCTACATGTCCGAATCCATCGCCGCCATGGTCCACCACGCCTTTGAACGGATGAGCCTGAGCCGGCTGGAGGCGGCGTGCCTGCCGGAAAACGTCGCCTCCCGGGGATTGCTGGAGCAATCGGGCTTCAAATACGAGGGCGTCGCGCAAAGCTATCTCCAGATCAACGGACGCTGGCGGACCCATGTGCTTTATGCCGCGTTGCGCAGTGACCGGCGCGGGCGCACCGACGCGGGCTGAGGCCGGCAGGGCCTGAAAATTGGGCAGATCGCGGGAGCGGCGCGGCTGGTCATCACGGCGGCATTTGGCTGACCGCGGAACCGGGCTATCTTTTTTAGCACCGCCCGACCAGATGCCCCTGTTCCGACGCAAGGAGATGCAAGCATGTTCCGCCTCGCCGCCGCCCTGATCCTGATGGCCTCTGCCGCTTTTGCGCAGGACCAGCAACGCCGTCCCAGCCATTGCATCGCCATCGCGGATGCCGCACCGGGGCTGGAATACCTGCAAAAGGCCAGTTGGCGCGCGCCGATCCCCGAATACAGCGTGCGCATCCATTACATCGCCCATGCCGCCTTCATGATCCAGACGCGCGGTGGGCTGGAGGCCGTGACCGACTACAACGGGTATATCGGCAACACGACGTTGATCCCCGACATCGTGACAATGAATCACGCCCATAACACCCATTGGACCAGTTCGGTCGATCCCGCGATCCCCCATGTTCTGCGCGGCTGGGGGGAGGAATTCGGCACCGGCATCGACCATCACCTCGATCTTGGGGAAATGCTGATCCGCAATGTCTCCACGGACATCCGCTCGTCCTTTGGCGGGGACGAACCACAGGGAAACTCCATCTTCATCTTCGAGGTGGAGGGCCTGTGCATTGCCCATCTCGGCCACCTGCATCATGAACCGACGAATCAGCAATATGCCGCACTGGGACGCGCCGACGTGCTGATGGTGCCGGTGGACGGCGGCTATACCCTGCCGCTGTCGGCGGTCGAGAACATCGTCGATCGGTTGAAAAGCTCCGTCGTGATCCCGATGCACTGGTTTTCAGGCTACGCGCTGGAACGCTTTCTCGAAGACGTCAGCGACACATTCGTGATCGACCGCCGGGCGACCGCCACACTGGACATTTCCCTGCGGGATCTGCCATCGCGCCCCACGGTCATCGTTCTGCAACCGCAATATCTGACCGACGCGGAGTAAGCGCCCGGCCCTGTGACGCCGGATCGCGCCCTGTCACCGAGGGCTGGCCGACGCCGGCGCCCCGTGGCACAAGCGCGCGACCCACGTAAACGAGACAGCCATGCCCCTTGCCCCCGCCGACACTGTCTTTGCACAGCGCCTTGCCGGCAGACTTCCGTCCGACACCCTGCGTCCCGCAGAGCCGCGCCACCGCGAAGAGCCGCGCGGCCGCTGGACCAGCAATGCCACCCTCGTCGCGCTGCCCCGCACGACCGAAGAGGTTGCGATCATTGTGTCGGAATGCGCGGCGGCGGGTGTCGGTCTGATCCCCTACGGCGGTGGCACGGGCCTTGTGGGCGGGCAGCTGCACCCGGACGGGCCTGCGCCGCTGTTGCTGTCGCTGGAACGGATGTCGTCGATCCGGGCGCTGTATCCAGAGGAAAATGTCGCCGTGGTGGAGGCGGGCGCGATCCTTGCCGATGTGCAGCGCGCCGCGACCAGCGCGGACCGGCTGTTTCCCCTGTCGCTCGCGTCGGAAGGATCGGCGCAGATCGGCGGGCTTCTGGCCACCAATGCGGGCGGCGTGAACACGCTGCGCTACGGAAATGCCCGCGATCTGGTGCTGGGACTGGAGGCGGTGCTGCCGGACGGATCAATCTGGCACGGGTTGAAGCGTCTGCGCAAGGACAACACCGGATATGACCTGCGCCACCTGCTGATCGGGGCCGAGGGCACGTTGGGCGTGATCACCGCGGCCAGCCTGAAACTGTCGCCCCGCCCCGCCGCCACCGGCTGCGCGCTGCTGGCGGTGGCAGGTCCGGAGGCCGCGCTTGCACTGCTGGCGCAGGTTCGGGCACAGGTCGGCGAAGCGGTCAGTGCATTTGAACTGATGCATCGCACAGGGTTCGACTTTCTCAGGCAGACCCTGCCGGACCTGCGGCAGCCCTGGCCCGCGCCACCCGACTGGTCAGTCCTGATCGAGATCGGACTAGGGCGCGGCATCGATCCGGCGGAGGCGCTCGAAACGCTCTTTGCCGAAGCATTCGAGGCTGGCACGGTCACCGACGGTATCGTCGCGCAGTCACTGCAACAGGCGCAGGATTTCTGGTCCCTGCGCGAGCAGATTCCCGAGGCAAATCGTCGTATCGGGGCGGTCTCCAGCCATGACATCTCGGTTCCGCTTGGGGAAATTCCGGAATTCATCCGGCGCGCCGGACCCGCGCTGGCGGCACTGGGGGACTGGCGGATCAACTGCTTTGGCCATGTGGGCGACGGGAACCTGCATTATAACGTCTTCCCCGCGCCCGGACACAGCCGGGAAGATCACATCGACCAGCGCGACGCGATCAAACGGTGCGTGCATGACCTTGTTCACGAGCTTGGCGGATCAGTCAGTGCCGAACATGGGATCGGCCGGCTCAAGGTCGACGATCTCGAATATTATGGCGATCCGGCGAAACTGGCGGCGATGCGTGCGATCAAGGCCGCCCTCGATCCCAAAGGGATCATGAATCCGGGTGCGGTCCTGCGTCCCGGCGCCCACGGCGACACGGAACTGCGGACGAATGATCGGGAAACCGCGACGACCTGAGGGCACGGACGCGGCAATAGACCTTGAAACCGGGCTGCATGACAGCAGGCAGCGATTTTACTGCGACGCTGTGACCTGGAACACGCAGCCATCCGAAATCAGTTCCGGAGGAGTCAGACAGAGGCCCCGCGCGACCTGAAACGCGGACAGCACCTTGGGCACATAATCGCGTGTTTCCGCATAGGGCGGCACGCCGCCATGCTGGCCGATGGAGTTCTCGCCCGCGTTGTAGCCTGCCAGCACGAGGATCGGATCGCCGTCGAATTTCTCCATCAACAGGTCGAGAAAGGCCACGCCACCGCGGATGTTCTGGGTCGGATCAAAGGAATCCTTGACCCCGAAACGCGCCGCCGTCCCCGGCATAAGCTGCATCAACCCTTGTGCCCCCGCCTTGCTCTCGGCGCGGGCACGGCCCGAGGATTCCACCGCGATCACCGCAAGGGCCAGCGCAGGCGAGACCCGCGTGCCCACGGTTTCGCGCAACAGATCGACCCCATGCGCAGAGGCGATTTCCTGCAATCCTTGCAGACGCGGGGCGGCGACGCTTTGTCCGTCCGGCCCTTTGCCAAGGCTGGCCAGCGCGGGCGCCAACCTGCCGGGACCGGAGGCGTCGGCCTCTGGTGCAACCTGTGTCCAGAACCATGAATAGCCGCCAAGAGGCGCCGGCTTTGCTGATGGCCTGTTAGTGGCGGGCTGGGCTGGCGCCTCCGGCGCGCGCGGCGGCGGGGGCGCCACGGCGGGATTGGCCCGCGGCGCGATTTGCACCGTGATGCGTTTCTTGACGCCCGCGGCGGGTGGCTTGACCCGTTTGGCCGAGAAGTCCGCATATGGCGCGGGTGCAGGGCCCGCCTCCTGCGCCGCTGCGAATGACGCGATTCCCATCGCAACCGCAAAGGCGGTGCAAACAGACGTCCTGATGACCATGGGCTGCTCGATCCCTGTCTGGCGGTCTTGGTTTTCCAGATCTTCGCATAATCCGCAGAATTATTCCAACAATGTTTCGATATGGAAAACACGCGCCTTTCAAAACGCGGATATCGCCGCTTTGCCCCATGGGTCCGCGAGGTAAAAAACCAAGGGAAAACTATTTTATTTCAATACTTTGCACGAAATGGCAAAGATCCTTAATATAGCTGCAAAATCAAACCATTCGAGCCACACTCTCGCCCCAAACCAACTGCTTAATATCTTCATACCGACACGGGACAGGGCAAGTTGAGAGAGGCCCGCACCAAAGCCCGAGACGGTCACTGAAATGAACAGTTAGCTAATGGAGAGAGACCATGATCAACTTCATCAAGAACTTCCGCAAGGACGAAGACGGCGCAGTTACAGTCGACTGGGTCGTGCTGACCGCAGCCGTCGTGGGCCTGGCTGTTGCCGCATACAGCCTCATCGAGACCAACTCGCTGGCGCTGATCGATGCCGCCGCTGGCCGCGTCGCCACCGAAAACACCTTCTAATTCGGCCGCGGCTTGAAAGCCGCATAGCCGAAAGCGTGCGTCCCGCTGCCGCGGGACGCCCCATCCTCAAAAATCATGTGGTGACCTGAAGAGGCACCAAAGACAGGGCCCAAGGCTCAACTGGAGAGAAAAATGATCAACTTCATCAAGAACTTCCGCAAGGACGAAGATGGCGCAGTTACGGTCGACTGGGTCGTGCTGACCGCAGCCGTCGTGGGCCTTGCCGTTGCCGCATACAGCCTCATCGAGACCAACTCGCTGGCGCTGATCGATGCCGCCGCTGGCCGCGTCGCCACCGAAAACACCTTCTAAGATCCCCGACCGCATGACGGTCACATGATTGAGGCGCGCGCCTGACGCGGCGCGCGCCATTTTTTAGCTGCACATTACAAGTGCTCCCCAGCTGCCGGAGTTTGAACATGTATAGACGTCTGAAAACTTTCCGGGATCAGGAAGACGGTGCTGTGACCGTCGACTGGGTAGTCCTGACGGCCGCGATCGTGGGCTTCTGCATCGCCGCCTACACGCTGATCGAAAATGCCACGCTCGGACTCCGCGACGGCGTCAGCGCCGAGTTGACCGTCCAGAACGATTTCTGATCCGCAAGGGTATCCTTCGCGGAAAGGCGGCTCTCCCGGGCCGCCTTTTCGGCATGGCGCGGTTTTGGACCAGGGCAGCGCAACGTCAAAACGCCCCAACTTTGTCCCGATCCCGCCCAATTCTCATGACAGCCTGTCAGGAGGCGGGACTCCCTGCCGTCAACGCTGGTATTCCATGTGAGGTGACTTATGCGACTTGTTTTTGGATTTGTACTGATCGTCGGCCTCGCTCTGGCGGGGTTCGCCGTCTACTTGTTCCAGAATTACATTGGCGCGTATGAGACGGCGCTGATCAAGGCGCGTGAAGAGGCCGGGGACTCTGTTCCGGTGACGGAGGTGTTCGTCTCGACGCGCGCAATCGGCTATGGTGAAGAGATCACCGCAGAGGATGTGGCGCTGGCGCCGTGGCCCAAACAGACCCTTCCGGAGACATATTTCGATGCGGAGAACCCTTTCTTCGTGGACGGCGGTGGCGCCCGCGTGGCCCTGCGCCCGATCGAGAAAAGCGAAGTGCTGATGACGCTCAAGGTGTCCGAACCAGGGGGGGATGCCGGTTTGACGTCCCGCCTTGAACGGGGGCAGCGCGCCTTTGCAATCAAGGTGGACGTGGCATCGGGTGTTTCGGGCTTCCTGCGACCGGGCGACCGCGTCGATGTCTACTGGACGGGCCGCTTGCCCGGAGAGTTGGGGGAGCGGTCGTCAGGCGAAGTGACCAAACTGATCCAGACGGGGATCCGGCTGATCGCCATCGACCAGACATCGGCACCGGAGTTCAACACGACCACGATCGCCCGCACCGTGACGGTCGCGGCCAGCCCGCCCCAAGTTGCCGCGCTGGCACAGGCGCAGTCGACGGGCAAACTGTCGCTGTCGCTGATGTCCCAGACCGACGACACCGTGGCAGAGGCCATCGAAGTCGATCAGATGTCTCTTCTGGGCCTTGTTGCGGAGGAAACGGTGGAGAAGAAAGTTGCCAAAACCTGCACGACGCGGGTGCGGCGCGGCGCAGATGTGGTTGAAATACCGATCCCCTGCACGAATTGACTCACAACCGCTGATTGCAAGCCGAATGAGATAATTTGTCTGGCATTTCATATCGTTGTTGCCTCTGACCCCTGTCTTTGCAGGGGTCATTTTTCTTGCGATTCCCTGTCGTCTGTTGCGAGTTGTCCACATAAATACTTTCGTCGAACCCTTTGATTCTTGCAATAAATCACAAAATGCCACAGTGTCGGCTCAAAGGCAGGCACGAGACCTGCAACCGAGGCGTGATCGAGAGGCAGGTCACATGAAAATCGACAAGTATCTGAAGGCGGCCCTTGTGGGTCTGTCTATCGTTTCTGCAGGGATCGCGGTGCCGGCTCAGGCCGAGGAACTTCGTGTGCTGCGCAACGGGACGCAATCCATTCTGAATGTGTCCATGAACCGGGCACTGGTGGTGGAAAGCGAAACCCCTTTCGCTGAACTCTCGATCGCCAACCCGGCGATTGCGGACATTTCATCGCTGTCCGATCGCAACATCTACGTATTGGGCAAGGCGCCGGGGACGACGACCCTGACCATTCTCGATGCGGCGGGCCAGTTGATCACCAATGTGGATATCCGCGTGTCGCCGGATGTTTCGGAGTTCAAGGAACGTCTGCGCCAGATCCTCCCAGACGAAAAGATCGAGGTGCGGACCGCCAACGACGGGATCGTCCTGTCTGGCACGATCTCATCGACTCAGCGGATGCAACGGGCGCTGGACCTGGCGCAGCGCTATGCGCCTGACCGCGTATCGAATCTCATGGCGGTCGGCGGTGTCCAGCAAGTCATGCTCAAGGTCCGCTTTGCCGAGATGGAGCGCACAGCCGCAAAACTGCTGCGCACATCGCTGGCGACTGGCGGTTCTGTGCTTGGCGGCGATGTGGGTCTGGAGCTGGGCACCGGAAATGCCGCCTCGCAGGCGGCCGTCGATGCGGTGGCGGACAAACTGACGCCACAAGCAACCGGGATCGAGGGCGCGGTGCTCCTCGGGTTCAACGCCGGCGGGCTCGAGGTGGGCATCATGCTCGAATCGCTGGAACGCAAGGGCGTCGTTCGCACACTGGCAGAGCCGAACCTGACCGCCTTGTCCGGACAAGAGGCGAAATTTCTGGCCGGCGGTGAATATCCCATTCCGGTGAGCCAGCAAAACAACACTGTCACCATCGAATACAAACCCTTTGGCGTCGAATTGAACTTCATCCCGCGGGTCGTTGACGGCGATCTGATCAACCTTGAGCTGGAAGCGGCGGTCTCCTCGATCGACACCAACAATTCCATCCAGCTCAACGACATCCGGGTCGACGGGTTCCGGCGGCGGGAAACATCCACAACGGTGGAACTACGCGACGGCGAAAGCTTTGCCATCGCGGGCTTGCTGATGGATGATTTCACCGACGTGAACGCCCAGCTGCCCTGGCTTGGTGACGTTCCCGTGCTTGGCGCGCTTTTCCGCAGCGCGGAGTTCGAACGGTCGCAATCGGAACTGGTGATCATCGTGACACCGCATCTGGTGACCCCGACCCGTGGCGAATACCTCGCCATGCCGACCGACCGGGTTGTCCCTCCCACGGAACGCGACCTGTTCTTGTTCGGCCGCGTCGCAGGCGAGCCGGGACAGAACGCACAAAGACCCAAATCCGGCGCCGCGGGCGAAGTGGCCAAGCAGGATTTCACCGGGTCCTACGGCTATGTGATGGACTGATGCAGAGGCGAACGATGATCAGGCTCCCCCTTACCGCCCTTGCAATGGGCCTCTTGATTTCCGGTTGCAACAAGGCGCCGGAAGGTTTTGACCGGCAGGCGGGCGCGCTGATCGACACCGGGCATTTCGGCAATGCCACCATGAACAACCAGCAAGTCATGACCGGTGAGAAACGATACGTCTACGATCTGTCCCAACGATTTGCGGCCGAAGTGCTGACCACGGTCAATTTCGCCTTCAACAGCGCAACGCTGGACCGTGGCGCGGTAGATACGCTGCGGGAACAGGCGCGCTGGATCCGCCAGTTTCCCGAAGTGCGGTTCCGCGTCTACGGTCATACGGACAAGGTCGGCAACGCATCCTACAACAAGAGCCTCGGCCTGCGCCGCGCAAATGCCGTCGTGACGTTTCTGGTTTCCCAAGGCATTGACCGGTCACGACTGGAGGCAATGGTTTCCTTTGGTGAGACCCAGCCCCTGATCGTCACCGAAGGCCGCGAGCGACGCAATCGCCGGACCGTGACCGAAGTCTCCGGCTTTGTCGCCAGCCACCCGACGGTGCTGGATGGCAAATACGCCGAAGTCATCTATCGCGAATATGTGAACAGTGCCGAAGCGCCGTCTGGCCTGTCCAGCATCCAGGGTCAGGACCTTGCGATAACACAGTAAAGATCGGACAGCGGTTTCACGGTATCCGTCCTGAAAGGACGCCTGATACCGGGCCCTCCCGGTGACGATCTGCACGGAGGCCCCGATCGCGGATACGGCCATGCGCAAACCGCCGGTCCGACACTGCCCTTCGCCACAATCGAACATTTCTTGACAGCGCATCACGCACGCGGACACCATCGGTGTCTCGGCGCAGCGGCGTGTCTTGGCGCTCAGACCCGCGAAAGCGGTTTTTCTATAGACCGTTTGCCACGCCGCAACAATAACACCTCCCTATGGATCAAACCCGGTTTTCCAGCCGGAGGCACCTCCTTTGTGTCACATGGCGCCCCAGTCGAGCCGCAGTCAGTCCCCGTTCAACGTACAATTTCGATTTTTTGGCCCAAATGTTGCCCTCTTTGTGGGGGAATGTCGGATCAAAGAACGAGTGCGTGCGCCTCTTCGAGTCGCGCACAGGGGGATAAGCGCAGGGAATTGCGCGGTGTCTCTCCGATCCGGCACGGAGAAAAGGACAACAGGCATGACGACGATGACATCTCAACAAGCGGATCCGGTGCCAATCCTGGCCTGCACGATCAGCCGTGATGTCCAGAATTTCGACTTGTTGATCGACGATATGGAGGCCCTTCTCGGCGAAGCCTGGGGCGATCTCGGGTTCGAGGAGGCAACCGCCTTTCTCAATCAACCTGACTCCGCGTCGCTGGAATTCGTGGCCATGGCAATCGATTCGATCGACGAGCCGGAACTGGCGCTTCTAAGCAGCATCATCCGCACCGCCAGGGCAAACGGGGTGAAGGTGATCCTGATCGCCGAGGACGTGACCCCGGCATCTCTGCATCAGCTCCTGCGCGACGGCGCGAACGAATTTGTCCCCTACCCCTTGCCGGAAGGCGAACTTGCCTCTGCGCTCGATCGGCTGCGACAACCACCGCCGGCCACAACCGTGCCCGCGACTGCTTCTGGCGCCGAGGGGGTCAAACTTTCGGGCGGAGGCGACGGCGTTCTGATTGCGGTGCAGGGAGTGGCCGGAGGTGTCGGCGCGACGACACTGGCGGTGAACCTCGCATATGAGCTCGCGATGAGCGGCAAGGAAAAACACCCCAAGACCTGCCTGATCGACCTTGGCCTTCAGTTCGGGTCCGTCGCGACCTACCTGGACCTGCCGCGCCGCGAGGCGGTGTTCGAGACCCTGTCGGACATCGAGGCGATGGACGGGGACAGTTTCGGACAGGCGTTGGTCAGCTTCGAGGACAAGATGCAGGTGCTCACGGCACCCTCGGATATCCTGCCGCTGGATTTCATCGGACCCACGGAGATCAAGAAACTGCTCGATATCACGCGCGAACATTTCGATTACGTGATCCTCGATATGCCCACCACGCTGGTGCAATGGACCGAGACCGTCTTGCAGGAAGCCCAGCTTTATTTCGCGATGCTGGAGTTGGACATGCGGTCCGCACAGAACACGCTCCGCCTCAAACGGGCGCTGCAATCCGAAGAATTGCCATTCGACAAGATCCGCTTTGTGCTCAACAGGGCGCCGAAATTCACCGATTTGCAGGGCAAGAGCCGCGTCAAGCGGCTTGCCGACAGTCTGGGAATTTCACTGGATGTGCAGCTGCCCGACGGCGGCCGGGCCGTCATGCAGGCCTGCGACCACGGACTGCCCCTTGCCAGCCATGCCGCCAAGAACCCGTTGCGACGGGAAATCGTCAAGCTTGCCCAGCAGCTTAACGCCATCGGTGACTCCGATGCCGAAGCTGCCTGATCACGAGGACAATCATGTTTTCTCGATACAAGAAATCCGCGACCCCCGACGCCACACCGGTCAATCTGGCACCGAAGGCGCCGATGTCCCCGTCTGCATTGCAGACCGCGTCGCCCAGCGCCGTCCGGCGAAAGAAACCTGACAGCGCAGCCAAGGCCGCGCCGGTCGACAAGGAGAAAAAGCGCAAGGAGCGGCTTTCCGAAATCAAGCTGGAATTGCACCGCGCCCTGCTGGAAAACCTCAATCTCGCGGCCCTGGATCAGGCAACGGAAAATGAGCTGCGCGAGGAAATCAGTTCCATCGCGCAGGAGACCTTGCAGGAAAAGGGTGTCGTCCTGAACCGGGACGAGCGGCGATCCATGATGGCCGATCTTTACGACGAGGTTAAGGGCCTCGGCCCGCTGGAGCCCCTGCTCAAGGATGAAAGCATCTCTGATATCCTGGTAAACGGGCCGCAGCAGATTTTCATCGAACAGAACGGCAAGCTGACGCTGTCGGACGTGACCTTCAAGGACGAACGTCACCTGATGCGGATCATCGACAAGATCGTGTCGGCCGTCGGTCGGCGGGTCGATGAATCGAACCCCTATGTCGACGCGCGACTGTCGGACGGATCGCGTTTCAATGCGATGGTGCCGCCGGTCGCCATCGACGGGAGCCTCGTCTCCATCCGTAAGTTCAAGAAAGACAAGCTTGGCATCGACGATCTGGTGGAATTCGGCGCCTTCACCGAGGAAATGGCCGTCTACCTTCAGGCCGCGGTGGCGACGCGTCTGAACATCATCGTTTCAGGCGGAACCGGCTCGGGCAAGACGACCACGCTTAACGCCCTGTCCTCCTTCATCGACGATGCCGAACGCATCCTGACGATCGAGGATACCGCAGAACTTCAATTGCAGCAGTCCCATGTGGGCCGCATGGAAAGCCGTCCGCCGAACGTCGAGGGCAAAGGCGCCGTGACCCCGCGCGATTGTCTCAAGAACGCGCTGCGGATGCGCCCTGACCGCATCATCGTCGGCGAGACGCGCGGCGAGGAAGTCATCGACATGCTTCAGGCGATGAACACCGGCCACGACGGGTCCATGACCACGATCCACGCCAACTCCGCGCGAGACGGCGTGGCGCGACTGGAAAACATGATCGCGATGGCCGGGATCGAGATGCCGCTGAAGGCGATGCGCAGCCAGATCGCGAGCGCCGTCAATCTCATCGTTCAGGCGTCCCGTCTTCAGGACGGCTCCCGGCGCATGGTCTCCATCACGGAGATCACGGGGATGGAAGGCGATGTCATCTCGATGCAGGAGATTTTCCGCTACCAGCGCGTCGGATTGACACCAGACAACAAGATTATCGGCCATTTCACCGCCACCGGTGTGCGCAGCGCCTTTTCAGAGCGGTTCCGCATGTGGGGCTTTGACGTGCCCGCGTCGATCTATGAACCCTTCAGACCGGAGTAACACCCATGTTGACCGCAGAACCGATCATCTATGGGGCGATCTTCCTCGGCGTTCTGGCGCTGGTCAACGGGGTCTACCTTGTGGCCTTCGGCAAGTCGATCAGCCTGACCAACCGGGTGAATCGTCGTCTCGAGATGCTCGACAAGGGCGAGCGGCGAGAGGACGTGCTTGCAAAGCTCCGCAAGGAGATGGACCAGCACATGAAAAGCCGGTCCCTGCCGCTCTATTCGATGCTGGCGGACAAGGCGCAGAAGGCGGCGCTTGCCTTTACGCCGCAACAATTGATCCTCGTGATGGTCGCAGCATCGGTCTTTGCCTTTGTCGGCCTGTCGATCGGCACGCAGGCCAGCGCGGCGGTGCGGGCGGTGATGTCAGCGGGCATGGGCATCGGCGGGGTCTATTTCTGGGTCAGTCACCGCGCGAAAAAGCGCCTTGGCATGATCGAGGAGCAACTGCCCGATGCCGTCGAACTCATGGTGCGCTCCCTGCGGGTCGGCCATCCGTTCAGCTCCGCCATCGCGATCGTGTCCAAGGAACTCAAGGATCCCCTCGCAACGGAATTCGGCATCATCGCCGACGAATCCACCTATGGCCGCGATGTGGGCGAGGCCTTGAAACATATGGCGGAGCGGCTGGACATGCAGGATCTTCGCTTTCTTGCGGTCGCCGTGACGATCCAACAGCAAGCCGGCGGCAACCTTGCCGAGATCCTCGAAGGTCTTGCGAAAGTGATCCGCGCCCGGTTCCGCCTGTTTCGCAGGGTCAAGGCCATCACAGCAGAGGCGCAATGGTCCGGCAAGTTCCTGTCAGGTTTTCCGGTCGGCGCACTGATCTTCATTCAGGTGGCAAAGCCGGATTATTACGACGAAGTGCTTGACCACCCATGGTTCATACCCGCCTGCTTCATCGTCGGTATCATGCTCGTCGCGAACATGATCGTCATGCGGTGGCTGGTCAACATCAAGGTCTGAGGAACGATTCGCATGTTTGATACGCTCAACGCCATGATCACCGATCTCCTTGGTCCGGGAGGCCCGCTGATCCTGGTCGCCGGACTGGCGGCGCTATTGCTGGTCGCCACGATCCCGATGTTCCTGAACGCGAAGCCAGACCCGCTCGACAAACTCAAGCACTCCGGCTCACAGCGCATGAATGCGGACACACGCGCCGTGCTTCGGGAAAGATCGAAGAACGAAAAACTCAACAAATACGCGCAGTTTCTGGAGCCGCAAAACGCACAGGAGTTGTCGGCGATCCGCACCAAACTGATGCAGGCGGGATACCGGTCGAAAGACGCGGTGCAGATCTACTATTTCAGCCAATTCGTGCTGGCCATCCTGCTGCTTGGCGCGGGCGTGCTGTATTATCTTCTGATGGTAGAGCCCGAAACCGCGACGATGCAGCAAAAGATCATGTATATCCTCGGCCCGGGCGCCATTGGCTACATCGCGCCAAAGTATTGGGTCAACAAACGCGTCGACAAGCGCAAGGAACAGATACAGCAGGGTTTCCCCGACAGTCTCGACATGATGCTGGTCTGTGTCGAGGCCGGGCAGTCGATGGAACAATCGATCGTCCGTGTCGGACAGGAATTGCGGTCATCCTTTCCGGCGCTGGCCGAAGAATACCAGATCATCAGTTACGAGATGAAGGCCGGCAAGGAAAAAAGCCTGGTTCTGAATGACATGTCGGAACGCTGCGGGTTGCAGGACGTATCGTCCTTTGTCACCGTTCTCAATCAGGCGCAAAGCTTCGGCACCTCGATTTCCGATGCGCTGCGAGTCTATGCCTCCGAAATGCGTGACAAAAGAGTCATGCGCGCGGAAGAAGCGGCAAACAAGTTGCCGACAAAGATGACCTTGACCACTATGATGCTCACAGTGCCGCCGCTCTTGATCATCCTCGTGGGCCCCTCTGCGGTGGGCATTTCCGAAATGGGGTCGATGGCCGCAGGTCAATGACAGCATGAAACAGGCTCTTTGGGCCGCAAGTCTCCTTGTAACACTGGCCGCCTGCACCGCTGGCGGCCCGTTGTCGCGCGACGACGGCGGATCGCCCTTTGCCCCCGCGCTGGACCCGCGTGGCGAGGCGGTCGACGGGTTGATCGTGGGCAACCGGATGATGGCCGCCGGGCAATACGAACTCGCGTTGGAGTCCTTCACCCGCGCGGCGGGCGAGCAGGGGCAGACCGGCGAGGTCCTGATGGCCCTCGGCTCTGCCAATATGGCGCTTGGTCGATTGAACCAGGCCGAACCGCTTCTTCGCCGCGCCGTAAAGGCAGAGCCGGATTGGCCCGAAGCATGGAACAACCTCGGGATCGTGCTGATAGAGTTGGGCGAGACTCCCGAGGCAACAGAGGTCTTTCGCCGCGCCTTCGCGCTCGACAATGGCCAAAGTGACTCAATTCGCGACAATTTGCGCTTGGCGCTCGCAAAAATGGAAAATTCCCTTTATAGTGAAACGTTAGAGCAAGACTATAAAATCGTGAACCGTGGCGGTGGGGACTACCTGATCCGCAAAACGGACGGCTGAAGACCAAAAGCCCCGACAACAGGGGCATGAAACAACCACCTTCAGGTGGACCCGAGGCAGAGCAGCACAAGGACGCAGGAACAATGCGCCACCCCATTCTCGTTTCTATTTGCGCGGCCAGCGTGGTCGCCTTCTCCGCCTGTGAGAAAAAGATCGATACGGCCGAAATGGACCGAAAGTTTCAGGGCGTCAACGTCGTGGATGAAAGCAACCTGAATGAGGTCATGCTGACCGTGGGCGACCCGAATGAGGCGGTTTCCTACTTCCAGCGCAGCGCGGCCGAAAATCCCGACAGGATCGACCTTCGTCGTGGGCTGGCGCTGTCTTTGGTGCGCGCAAAGCGCATCCCCGAGGCCAAGGTTGCCTGGGCCAAGGTGGTGGAGCATGAGGAGAGCGACAACTCCGACAGGGTCAATCTGGCAGATACCCTCATTCGCGCCAACGAATGGGACCGCGCCGAAACGACCCTCAACGCTATTCCGCCCACCTATGAAACCTACCAGCGCTACCGGCTGGAGGCCATGATTGCGGATGGCAACAAGGATTGGAAAAAGGCCGACAGTTTCTATGAAATTGCCGT
The DNA here is from genome assembly GCA_964604565.1 of uncultured Rhodobacterales bacterium. Lineage (GTDB taxonomy): Bacteria > Pseudomonadota > Alphaproteobacteria > Rhodobacterales > Rhodobacteraceae > CAZRZN01. The sequence continues at coordinate 6,673 of CAZRZN010000040.1, read as the reverse complement.
GGGCCTAACGACCACGCCCGCATCTGTGCTGAACAATTGGGGCTATTCCAAACTGACGCGCGGCGATCACGCCGAAGCGGAACGTCTTTTCGTTGACGCGATCCGGCAGGATCAGACCTTGTATACGGCCAAGAACAATCTGGTTCTGGCACGGGGCGCGCAGGGCAACTACACCCTGCCGGTCATCCCGATGACGCAGGTGGAGCGCGCGGAATTGTTGCATTCCATGGGACTTGCCGCGATCAAGCGCAACGACGTCGAGACGGGCAAGGCCCTCTTGCGTGAGTCACTCGAAACGCATCCGCAATATTTCGAGGCCGCGGCCCGCGCGCTTTCGGCACTGGAAGACGTCTGAGGAGGCTGCCATGTCGCTGAGCGCCAGCGCGGTCCTTTGGTTCTTACCATTTGTCCTGCCGATCTGCGTCTACATCTGCTACACGGACATGAAGGGGATGCGCATCCCGAACCATGCGGTCGTGGCGTTGTTTTTCGTGTATCTTTTCATCGGCGTGATCGCGCTGCCGCTAGAGGCCTATTTCTGGCGCTACCTGCATCTTGCGGTTGTTCTCGTTGCGGGGATCGCGCTGAACGCCGGTGGCGCCATGGGGGCGGGAGACGCCAAATTTGCTGCCGCTGCGGCCCCCTTCATCCACTTGGGTGACATGCGCTTTCTAATGGCGCTTTTCGCGGCCAATCTCCTCGCGGCATTCGTGGCCCACCGGCTTGCGAAACATTCGCCTTTACGCGAACTCGCCCCGGATTGGCACAGCTGGGACAGCGGCGCGCGCTTTCCCATGGGGCTGGCGCTCGGGGGAACACTGGCAATCTATCTCATGGTCGGGCTATGGTATGGGCGTTGACGCCCTGCCCGGCGAGGCAGGGGCTGGAACGTCTTTCCCCGGCACCGGATTTCGAAGGTCCTTTCAGGCGCCACCTGCCCTCGATCTCGGCACGTCACGCTGTTCCAGGTCAAAGGCCAGCCGCCGCAGTCATATGGTGCACGCTCTAGCGCCAGCCTGACCATCAAGGCCAAGCCAAAGAGCACAGGGCCGCTCAGGGCAAAAGTCCGAAACTGCCGCCCTTGCCGCGCGCCTCGCATCTTTCGCGGCACAGCCAAAATCTTGCCACAACTGGCGCGCATCCTTCTCGCGAAACAACAAGAGCAGTTTGTGACCATGAACATGCAGACCGGTGCCGTTCTGGCCCCGCCACCGCCTCGGCGTCTTGAGGATATGAACCTGCCGGTTGTGATGATGCGCGACATCATCCTCAAGACGATGTTTCGCAAGAATACCAACCGTGTCACCGACCTTGCACATACCGTCTGTCTGCCGGTTCCGGTCACCCAAGAGCTTGTGGATATGTGCCGCAGCCAGGGCCTTCTGGAGGCGATGGGCACATTGGGCGCAGGCGGTGTCGTCGCTTCCGAAATGCCCTATCAACTGACCGATGGGGGCAAGGCACGCGCACTGGATGCGCTCGCCCAATCGGAATATTTCGGCGCCATGCCAGTCCCGCTGAGCGTTTACGCGGAGCAGGTCGAGCGTCAGTCGATTCGCAATATCCAGATCACCCGCGACCAACTGACCGGCGCGATGGGGCATCTCGTGCTGCCCGAGGATCTGATCGCGAATCTGGGACCCGCTGTCTCGGCAGGGCGCTCCATCCTGATGTATGGCCCGCCGGGAAACGGTAAATCCTCCATCTCGAACGGGATTCGCGATGCGATGGGCGACAGGATCTTTGTCCCCCGGGCAATAGAATATTCAGGCCAGGTGATCACGGTCTACGACCCTATCGTGCATACTTCGGCCGAAGACGATGTGGACGACGCCAACGCCCTGCGCCGCAGCAACCGGTTCGATCGGCGTTATGTCCTGTGCAAGCGTCCCACGGTGATCACCGGGGGTGAGCTGTCGATCGACATGCTGGATCTTGTCTACAATCCGACGGCCCGAACCTACCAGGCGCCTTTGCAGCTGAAATCGACCGGCGGCATCTTCATCGTCGACGATCTTGGCCGACAGGCCGAACCGCCGCAAAAGCTGGTCAACCGCTGGATCGTTCCGCTGGAGGAAAACAAGGACATCCTGTCTTTGCAATCGGGCGAGAAATTCGAGGTCCCCTTTGACACGCTGGTGATCTTCTCCACGAACTTTCACCCCAACGAGATCTTTGACCAGGCCGCATTGCGCCGGATCTTCTTCAAGATCAAGATCGACGGTCCGAACCAGCAGGATTTCCTCAAGATCTTCAGCATGGTCGCGCGCAAGAAAAAGATGCAACTGGATGAGGCAAGCCTCGTTCATCTGCTCAAGCACAAATATCCGACGATCAACAACGTCTACGCCAACTATCAGCCAATCTTTCTGATCGACCAGATGATCGCGGTCTGCGATTTCGAGGGTATCCCCTATCGCATGACCCCGGATCTGATCGACCGTGCGTGGAACAACATGTTCGTCAAAAGCGAGGTCATCGTGAAATGACCCGCGCTAGGGCGTCGGTGCAATGACGGACAGCTGTGCCCCTTGACCCCGCATCGAGTTTCCCCTCGGCCTCGATAGAAGTCCGATGGAATGAGCGAATCTGAACACGGATACGGTAGGGTAACTTTCGGACCACTCGGCTGAGGGGAACAAGGGCCCGTCACGCATTTTGCGCTGGTCGCTACCTCGGTTCCTTTGGGTCAGATTCCGGGCGTATACGGTATGATCTACCTGCCAGCGGCGCCGGCACCCTGCAGGTGATCCAACACCCCTTCGGCGCATTGCTCAACCAAATCCAGCGTGCCGGAAAAATCACCGGTGTAGTAGGGGTCGGGCACATGGTCGGCTGTTCCCTCGGGCGCAAAGTCGGTAAATAGCCGGAGTTTTTCCGCCGCTTCGGTCCCGAAGAGCCTGCGTAGATCCGCAAGATTTTGTCCGTCCATGCCCAGAATCATATCAAAGCGGCGAAGGTCCGCCGCAACCACCTGTCGCGCTCTGAGGCTGGACAGGTCGTAACCGCGCGCGAGGGCCGCTGCTTGCATCTCACTGTGGGGCGGATCACCCACATGCCAGCGCCCAGTCCCGGCACTGTCCATAGTCAGGGCCATTCCGCGTGCGGCGGCCTTTGACCGGACCACCGCCTCCGCCGTTGGGGATCGGCAGATGTTGCCGAGACAGACAAAGAGGATATGCTGCATCATGGTGGCACAATACCCCTTGGAACGTCGGGGACAAGGAGAACGACATGACCGCAAAGATCGTCATCCTCACCGGCGCGGGGCTGTCGGTCGAGAGTGGGCTGGGCACCTTTCGCGATGAAAACGGCCTGTGGTCAAAGCACCGGGTGGAGGATGTCGCGACACCCGAAGGCTTTGCCCGCGATCCCGTGCTGGTTCATGCGTTTTACAACGCCCGGCGCCGCCAGGCCGCCGGGGCCAGGCCGAACGCCGCGCATGACGCGCTTGCCCGCCTGCAGAAGGAATGTCCGGGCGAAGTCGTGATCGTCACCCAGAATGTCGACGGATTGCATGAAAGGTCGGGGGCACGGGCGCATACCATGCATGGCGCGCTTGCAGGCGCGCTTTGCGCGGCTTGTAACCACCGGTGGGATGCGCCGATAGAGATGTCCCCCAATGACCCCTGCCCTGCCTGTCACGCGACCGCCACGCGCCCCGATGTCGTGTGGTTCGGTGAAATGCCCCATTTCATGGATGAGATTGCGGACCACCTGCAGGCCTGTCAGCTCTTTGCCGCGATTGGCACATCCGGGCAGGTCTATCCGGCGGCAGGGTTTGTCATGGAGGCGGCGACAGCCGGGGCAACCACGGTGGAACTGAATCTGGAACGGACCGAGATTTCTCCTGCCTTCGACAAGCATTACTTCGGCGCCGCCACGGACGTGACACCGCGTTGGGTCGATGAGTTGCTCAATGGCGCGTCGCCGTTGCAAGACGGCCTGTAGGGCCGGATGCCGCCCCCGATATTCCAAGGGTGAACAAGGCGGAGTTTCCACCGCCTTGTCAAAATTCAATTGCTTGGCGCCGCACCCATGCCGTGCATGGGCTTTCGGTCCAGATCGACGGGGATGGACACCACGATCTCCCCCGCCTGTTCAAAGGTCAGGGTCAAGGTAAACGTCTCGTCCTGCACCATGGGCGATGTCAGTCCCATGAACATCACGTGGTCTCCACCACGGGCCAGATGATGCATCCCACCCGCGGGCACGGCAAAGCCCTCTTCGACTTCCATCATCTTCATGATCCCGTCACCCATTTCCTTGTGGGTGTGCAATTCGACCCGCTTGGCCTTGTCCGAAGCAACCGCAATCAATCGATCATCCTCGGCACCGGTGTTTTCGATCACCATGAAGGCCGCCCCGGCCTTGGCCATCGGGCCGGAGCTGCGGGCATAGGGGTCCAGTATCACGATGTCCGCATGGACAGGCGCGGCGATGACCAGCGCGCATGCGGCGGCCAGAAAGGTTTTCAGAGGCATATCCAAGTCCTTGTAGTCTTTGTCAGTTTAAAGTTTGCACTGTCAAAGCAAGGATGGCGGCCCTCGCGCGCGGGGAACATCGGTCCGAGCCAATGGCAAGCGAATCGTCGCCATGGCCCAGTTGATCGTCTGCCAAGCGAACACACGGCTTTCAGCCGGTGCGCTTTCACCAGAATCGACGAAGAACCCCACCGCGGCATCCGGACAAAGATGCGGTATGCCGATAGGCTGCCCGTTGGCATCCACGACAACGGTGACTGTCACAAGGCCGCGGCAAAGAACCATTGTTCCCGCCGGGTCAGCCTGCCCGCGCGCAAAGGCGGCCGAAACGCTGGTCACGGCCAGGATGACCGCCAACAGAAGAGCCAAGGAGGAACGAAGGAGTTGCGACATTACCGTCGATATACGACTGCGCCCCGATCACTCCAAAGCGACAAAAGGAAACAGCCCCGCACCGTAAGGCGCAGGGCTGTCCCGACTGTCCCTCGTGAAGGTTTCAGGCTTCGGCCTGAGACTTCATGATTTCTTTCTTGACCTTAAGCGCCCTAACGGAAAGCTCGATGTCTTTCGCTTTCGCAAGAAACTTGTCCAACCCGCCACGATGATCCACCGAACGCAGGGCCGATGCGGAAATGCGCAGCTTGATTCCCCGTCCAAGGGTTTCGGACTGCAGCGTCACATCGTTCAGGTTCGGCAGGTAACGCCGCTTCGTCTTGTTGTTGGCGTGGCTTACATTGTTGCCCACCATCGGGCCCTTGCCAGTCAGTTCGCAGACACGCGACATCGGTTCGTCCTCATCCACTCTTGGCCGGGCATCAGACCCCGCCGGTCAAAGTCGTGCAGGCCGCCTCACCGCCCTGCGAATATCAAAGGGCGCCGCGGAGGCGCCCGAAATCTCGTCGGGTTGCATTAGCCTCGGAGCACGGGCGCGTCAAGCCTCATCCCCTCATTCCATCATCAGATGCGTCGACAGCAGTTCCTCTGCCGCTGCCGAAGCGGTCATATCGCCGTTTTCAACCTGTCGCGCCAACGCCCGCATCGCACCACGCACAGGCTCTCGCGTCAATCTCGCCAGAAGACGCTCGCGCACTTCGGCCTCGAACCAGTAGCGGGCCTGCCCGGCACGGCGGGCCGCGAAATGGCCCGTATCACGCCGCCAATCGGTCAAGGCCTGCATCTCTCCCCATGCCTTGGCCAGTCCGTCTTTCTCCAGTGCCGATACCGTCATCGCCTTGGGAAAGCCTTCGGGGTCCTGTGGGCGCTTGCGTAACAGCCGCAGCGCCCCGGCATAGTCAGAGCAGGTTCGCATCGCCGTCGCCTTCAGATCGCCATCCGCCTTATTGATCAACAGGATATCGGCGATTTCCATGATCCCACGCTTGACCCCCTGCAATTCATCCCCGCCCCCCGGCGCCATCAAGAGCAGGAACAGGTCCGACATCTCCGCAACCATGGTTTCGGATTGTCCGACGCCCACGGTTTCGATCAGCACCACGTCGAACCCGGCCGCTTCGCACAAATCTATGGCTTCGCGCGTGCGGCGCGCCACGCCACCCAACTGGCTTTGCGACGGCGAGGGCCGGATGAAGGCCATCGGATCGCGGCTCAGCAATTCCATTCGAGTCTTGTCGCCAAGGATCGATCCGCCCGATCGTGCTGAGGAAGGGTCTACTGCCAGAACGGCAACCTTCAGACCCTGAGCGGTCAACATGCAGCCAAACGCCTCGATAAAGGTCGATTTCCCCACGCCCGGGGTTCCGGACAGACCGATGCGCAGAGCCTCTCGCCCGTGGCCCTTCAATGATTCCAGCAGCGTCAGCGCCTTCGCGCGATGATCCGCCCGCCCGCTTTCAACCAGGGTGATCGACCGCGAAAGCGCGCGGCGCTCTCCAGCCAGAATTCGGGTTTTCAGATCGTCTGTCTCCATGCCTTGTCTTCCCGTGCAACCACGCAAAAGTCCAGCCTCTCACGACCGCGCAGACGGTCCGGAAAATCATCTTGCAGTTTGTTGGGGGAGATGCCCCCCCTTCTCCCCGCCTGTCTGAGACGCCATAACAAGTGCATGTCGCTACCCATCGAAGACGCCCTGCCCGATCTGCTGACTGCGCTGCGCCGCACCGGCCGCGCCGTGCTCCAGGCGAGATCGGAAGAGCACACGTCTGAACTCCAGTCACTCCGGAGAATCTCGT
>CAZRZN010000039.1:0-24239 GCA_964604565.1 uncultured Rhodobacterales bacterium | reverse complement strand
CGAGGTGGTCGTAGCTGAACAGGATCTGGCTGTGGCTGGCATCCAGAACGTAGGTCTCGGCGGCGTCGCTGGCCAGCGCGGCCATCGGAAGCGTGGAGAGCGCGGCGGCAAGTATCATCTGTTTCATTTGGTCTGCACCTTTCAGGAAAAACATGAGCGTTAGATGACCCAGGCCGCCAATGCCCTCAATTCCGGCAATCTCCACAGGGTCCGTGCATCCGCGAACAGCTTTTTCACGGGAACGGCAGATCCATCGGCGACGGGCCGGAGGTCCGTTCTGGAAGGGCCGCGCCGCCTGCCGCGATCCGGCGGTCGCGCCCCTTGCAGAGACGGCACATCCGTGTATACGGAGCCATCCTTTCGCAGACGATTTTTCCGCGCAGACTCTCGTGGGCAGGGCGCGAAAGGCCAGAACCCCTGCCCTATGAAATGCGCCTTGATAGAAATGGAGCCCGCATGCCGCTGTACGAGCATGTCTTTATCTCGCGTCAGGATCTGTCCAACGCGCAGGCCGAAGGCCTTGTCGAACATTTCTCCACAGTTCTCTCCGACAACGGCGGCAAGGTCGTCGAAAGCGAGTACTGGGGCGTCAAGACGATGGCCTACAAGATCAAGAAGAACCGCAAGGGTCATTACGCTTTTCTCAAGACCGACGCGCCCGCAACGGCCGTTCAGGAAATGGAACGCCTGATGCGCCTGCATGACGACGTGATGCGCGTTCTGACCATCAAGGTCGACGAACATCCCGAAGGTCCGTCCGTCCAGATGCAAAAGCGCGACGAACGTGGCGACCGCCGCGAACGCCGGCCCCGCGACTAAGCCTTAGGAAGAGGAGTTAAACCATGGCAGCAAAACCATTTTTCCGCCGCCGCAAGGTCTGCCCCTTCTCGGGCGACAATGCACCCAAGATCGACTACAAGGACACCAAGCTGCTGCAGCGCTACATCTCTGAGCGTGGCAAGATCGTGCCTTCCCGTATCACCGCCGTTTCGGCCAAGAAGCAGCGTGAGCTGGCCCGCGCGATCAAGCGCGCCCGCTTCCTCGCCCTTCTGCCCTACGCCGTGAAGTAAGGAGAACGACACATGCAAGTCATCCTTCTGGAACGCGTGGCCAAGCTGGGTCAGATGGGCGACGTCGTCGACGTCAAGCCCGGCTTCGCCCGCAACTACCTGCTGCTGCAAGGCAAGGCGCTGACCGCGTCCAAAGAGAACATTGCGCATTTCGAAGAGCAGAAAGCCCAGCTCGAAGCGCGCAACCTTGAATCCCGCAAGGAAGCCGAGGCGCTGTCGACGCGTCTGGATGGCCAGACCTTCGTGGTGATTCGCTCCGCTTCGGACGGTGGCAACCTTTACGGGTCTGTCACCACACGCGACGCGTCCAATGTCGCCACCGAGAACGGCTATTCGATCGACCGCAAGCAGGTTCTGATCCGCCAGCCGATCAAGGAACTGGGTCTGCATGAGGTCGAGGTGCACCTGCACCCCGAGGTCATGGCCCTGATCACGCTGAACGTCGCACGCTCGCCCGAAGAGGCCGAGCTGCAGGAAAGCGGCAAGTCGATTCAGGATCTCGCCGCCGAGGAAGAGGCGCAGGCCGAATTCGAGGTGTCCCAACTGTTCGACGATATCGGCAGTGCGGCCTCCGAGGACGACGATGGTCCTGCACGGTCCACCGACGACTCTGGCGAAGATCCGCGGGATAGCTAATCCTTCCCGCCCCGATCCCCCTTTGCGGGGTCGGGAATCCGTAACATACACAGCGCCGCGCCCTTCGGGACGCGGCGTTTTTCTTGCAGGACATGGGTCAAGCGATAGCCAGGTTCTGCTCGGCCGGGTGCCCCGCAATCCCGTCCTTGGGCCGCACGTGCACTGCCAACGTCACCGCGGACCAGACAAGAAGAAGTCCAGACAAGAAAAAGCCGCCCAGAAAGGGCGGCGTTTCCATGTTGATCAGGTTGTTGACGATTACTCGTCGTCCAGCGCCTCAACAGCCTTCTGAAGGTCTTCCTTGGTGATTTCCTTTTCGGTCACCTCGGCCTTTTCGACGATGTGGTCGACGACCTTGTCCTCGAAGATCGGCGCGCGCATCTGCTGCTGCATCTGCGGGTTCTGGCGCACGTAGTCAAAGAACTGGCGCTCCTGCCCCGGGTATTGCCGGGCCTGGTTCATGATCGCCTGCGTCATCTCTGCCTCGGTCACTTCCACCTCGGCCTTCTGACCCAGATCGGCCAGCAGCAGGCCAAGGCGCACGCGACGCTCGGCAAGGGAGATGTGTTCGTCGGTGGGCTCGACCTCTTCGTGGTCATGGCCTTCGACCTCGGGGTTTTCCTCATGCCACAACTGGTGGGCAATCTGCTTGGCCTCCGCCTCGACCAGCGTCGGGGGAAGATCGAAGGTCACCATCTCATCCAGCTTGTCGAGCAGCGCACGTTTCATCACCTGACGCGCCGCGCCATTGTATTCCGCCTCGAGCCGCTCGCGGATCTGCCCTTTCAGAGCCTCCAGATCCTCAGCGCCGAATTTCTGGGCCATCTCGTCGTTGATTTCCGCCGCTTTCGGGGCCTTCACACCCTTGACCGTCACGTCGAAGACAGCCGCCTTGCCGGCCAGATGCTCTGCGCCGTATTCCTCGGGGAAATTGACTTCGACTTCCTTCTCGTCACCGGCGGACACGCCGATCAACTGTTCCTCGAACCCGGGGATGAAGCTGTTGGAGCCAAGCGTCAGAGGATAGTCCTCCGCCGCACCGCCTTCGAAAGCCTCGCCATCGACCTTGCCGATGAAATCGATGACCACCTGGTCGCCATCCTCGGATGCGCCGTCCTTGTCCTCGAACTCCTGCGAGGACGCGGCCAGCGATTCCAGCGCCTCGTCGACGGAGGCATCGTCGGCCTTGACCACCAGTTTTTCGAGCACGATGCCGGACATGTCGAACTCGGGCACCTCGGGCAGCGCCTCGTAGCTCATCTCGACATGGATGTCGTCGCCCTCTTTCCAGTCCTCGTTGGTCATCTTGACCTCGGGCTGCATCGCCGGGCGGTCGCCGCTGTCCTCGAAATGCTTGTTCATCGCGCCGTCGATGACTTCCTGCATGGTTTCGCCCAGAAGGCGCTGGCCGAACTGCTTTTTCAGCAGCGGCAGCGGCACCTTGCCCTTGCGAAAACCCTTCATCTCGACATCGGGCTGCGCCTCTTTCAGCTTTTCCGTAACCTTGTCGTCCAGTTCGGATGCCGTCACGGTAATGGCGTAACCGCGCTTGAGCCCCTCGTTCAGCGTCTCGGTGACCTGCATATCTCTTCCTTCGAATGGTCAAGCGCCCCGGAGTCCGGGGCGCGCGTGTCGGCGAATTTGGCACCTTCTATTGCCCGTCGCGCCCCGGCGCAAGCGGGATTCAGGCCCCGGCGGCAAGGGCCTCGGCCCGCAGGCGGGTATAATGCGGCAAGGCGGCGTCATGGACCGCCGTCAACGCCAGATCGACCGGCGGCAAAGGGCCCTCGCCACCGGCAAAACCCGTGGACCGGTGGACCGCGTCATACCAATGCGGCGCCCAGACGCCGTCATCGGGATGACCGCCCTTCGGCCAGTGCAGCATCGCCGCGTCGAAGGGCAAACCGATCTTTGCACAAAGCGCCCGCAGCGCCGGGCCGGGGTCGCGGCGGATGTCGAAACTGTCGATCACCGCGTAGGGCAGCCCGCGCGCCCGGATCTCATCGAAGATCTCCGCCTGCTGGGCAAAACCGATATCCGACAGGGTGGGATTTTCGCGCTTGGCCGCGTAGCTGGCCAGCACGCGGGCGGGATGGCGGATCAAGAGGACATGGACAGCCTCGGTCGCCCAATCGAGGGTATCGCCCTCCAGCCGGTGATGGGTCATGAGTTTCAGGTAGAAATGCCGCTGTCCGCCCGGCGCGGGCGCGGCGCACCGTTGCGCCACCCTGTCCGGATCAGGCTCCCCCGCGGCTAGGATCTCATCGCGCATCGGATGGTGAATCCCGGTCCGTGCGAGATAGGCGGCATAGAATGGTTCATCCCAGACACCGCAATCGGGCCGCGCGCCAAAGGAATACATCAGCGCGGTCGACAGATTGCGCGGGCCGGACCAGCAGGCAATGTTCATGGATGTCCTCGGCGGTGATGGGTGACGGGTGACGGTCATGCGCCCTTGATGCGCGCAAACCGGCCCGGCGTCAAAACCATCCTTTGCGCGCGCGCCGCCTGCCTCAGTTCCCCGATGTCGCGCAGCAAGTCGCGATCACACGCCCTGGCTCTTTGAACAGGATGGCCCGTGATCTCGTCCGCCCAGGACGTCCGCGCCCGAGGTCTGTGGACCGGAGATCGAAACACTTTCCGACTCGCAGCGTCGCCGGAAAAAAAGGCAACGGGCGTTTGCAGGAAAGGCGGCAGGGAGGAAAACGCGTAACCCGCGCGGCGCCGCGTGACAGCATTCCTGAAGCATAACCCCGGATAGTGAGTGCTGTCCAAAGACGTTCATCCCTAACGGGCCGATGAAAGCGTCGGGGTGGTCTTGTCCCAAAGACGGCCCCCCACAACAAGGAAGGGACGCAATTGCGCCCCCGGCCTGCTCTGCCCACGCCTGCCGGAGGGATGGAACCGCAAATGGCGGCCCGAACCCGGGCCGCCCGAAGTTTTCAGATTTAGGCGACCAAGGCGACCTTCGCCTCGCCGCCATCAAAAAAAGCCGCATGCAGGCTTTTGATCGCATCGACGCATTGGCCGCGCTCCATGAGGAATTGCGTGTCCACGTTGCGCGGTCCCTGGGTGGCCCCCACGGATTCGAGCCCCGCCTTGCTGAGCGCCTCAAGCCCGCGCTGGAGCACGCACAACCCGTTCAGATCCCGTCCCACGACGGACACAAGCGACAGTTTGCGCGTGTTGATCTCCGCCTGCGGATACAGCTTGCAAAGGTCGCTTTCGACCCGGCGCAAGGATTTGAGCGAGGTATCGACGTAGTGCGTCACAGTGTTGGCGTTCGACACTTTCGACACGATCCGCACGTTGTGGCGGGTCAATGCGTCGAGGATCGCGGCATCGTAGCCTTTCACGCCGACCATGTCCTGTTCGAACACTTCGAGCGCGATGATGTCCAGACCGGTCACGATCTCCACGCCTGCCTCTTCTGCGGGCTGGTCGTCGATCAACGTGCCCGGATCGCCCGGATCAAAGGCGTTGGTCACGCGGAGGGCCACCCCGGCTTGCCGCAGCGATTTCGCGGCGGACGGGTGGATCGCCTCCATCCCGAGGTTGGCCATCTGGTCGGCCACATCGTAGTTGGTCCGGCCCAGCTTGCGCACGTTCTCCGCGCCGACGATCTTGGGATCCGCGGAAGACAGATGAAATTCCTTGTGGATGATCGCCTCGTTGGCGCCCGTCTCGGCGGCCAAGCGGGAGAATGTCACCTCGGAATATCCGCGGTCGTATTCGCGCATCAATCCTTCGCGGCACTGCGCATAGCCGGTCACGATCGGCATCTCCGTTTCGGTGTCGATGCCGTCCATGCCGCGCAACAGGCGTTCTTGTAGGGTGACTTCGCCATCGTCACGCCAACCCGTCAGATCGACGTGCCGCGCATTCACGCCCGCGCGCTGCAAACACAGGGTCGCGACCAAGGCGGAATGCGCCTCTCCCAACCCCGAAAGCAATTCGCGGATGTGCAGGAGATGGGCGTTCAGACGAAAGTGCCCGTAGGAACACAGACGCTGGAGGTCAATCAGGCAGTTGCGTGCGCCCTCGATCCGTTCCTGCACGAAGGCGGTGGCCTGATCAACGTCACCGGGATGGTCCAGCACCTCTTCATGCGCGGCGATCATCGCCTGCGATGCCCGGTCCAGCGCCTCGTGCCAGCCGTGATCGTTTTCGGCGTTGGCGAAACGGGCGTAGACTCCTGCCTCACCGGTCTTCTTGTGCTCCAGCAGAAGATCAGTGATCCCAGCAAAGGCGGATACGACAAAGATACGGCCATAGCTCGCCTTGCCGTCTTTCATGAAGAGCGTGTCACGCAATTCGGAGAGGCGGGACATCGACGTCCCGCCTATCTTTTCAACAGTATGTGCCATCAATTCAGGCCTCGACCTCTTCGGGAGCGGCGTAGGATCCGTCCTCTCGGTGGACTTCCTTGCCGGTCACCGGCGGGTTGAAACAGCACGCCATGACAAGCTCTTCTTCGGCGCGCAGCGTATGCTTGTCGTGCTGGTCCAGCGCATACATCACACCCGGGCGGATCTCATGCGTCTCGCCGGTTGCAAGGTCGGTGATCGACCCCTTGCCCTGCACGCAATAGACGCTTTCGAAGTGGTTCTTGTAATGGAACGTGTGCTCCGATCCCGCTTCCAGAAAGGTGATATGGAAGGAAAAGCCCATGTTGTCGTCGGCCAGCAGCATCCGGACACTTGTCCAATGTGCATCCGACACCACACGATCACGCTCGTTCTGGCTGATTTTCTCAAAGTCTCTGACGATCATGATATGTTACTCCGCCGCAATCTTGTGGTTGGTTACGACGCTGCGCGCCGCATCAATCAGGATTTTCAGCCCGTCTTTCAGGGTCTCATCCGGTGTGGTCAGCGGCGCGAGGATCTTTACGACCTCGTCGTTGGCACCCGACGTTTCGATGATCAGACCGTTCTTGAAGGCTTCGGCGCAGATCTCATCCGCCAAATCGCCCGATCCGACGTCGACACCGCGCATCATGCCACGCCCCTTGAGCTTGGCGTCCGGAACCATCGACGCAATCGTTTCAAGACCTTCCTCGATGATCTTGGCACGCCGCGCGACATCCTTTTGCAGGGCGTCGTCGCTCCAGAATTTTTCGAGCGCGACCCGTGCCGTCACAAAGGCATGGGTGTTGCCCCGGAAGGTGCCGTTGTGCTCTGCCGGCTTCCAGATATCCAGCTCCGGCTTGATCAGCAGCGCCGCGAAAGGCAGGCCCATGCCGCTGAACGACTTGGCCATCGGGATCATGTCCGGCTCGATTCCCATTTCCTCGAAGGAGAAGAAGGTGCCGGTCCGGCCACATCCCGCCTGAATGTCATCGACGATCAGCAGCGCGCCGTGTTTCTTGGCGAGCCGGGCGATGCCCTGCATGAATTCCTTGGAGGCGGCGTTCAGACCGCCCTCACCCTGGACGGGTTCGATGATGAAGGCCGCAGGCGCATCCACACCCGAGGACGGGTTGCCCAACATCTGCTCGATGATCTCAAGGCTGTCGACCTTGTCGCCAAATGCGCCCTCGAACGGCATATGGGTCGTGCCGCAAAGCGGCGCACCCGCGCCCGCCCGCTTGCCGGAATTGCCCGTGCAGGACAGGGCACCCATTGTCATGCCGTGGAACCCGTTGGTAAAGGCGACGATGTTGCGCCGTCCGGTCACCTTGCGGGCCAGCTTCATCGCGGCTTCGACGGCGTTGGTGCCGGTCGGACCGGTCATCATGATCTTGTGGTCCATGCCACGCGGCTTGAGGATCAGATCCTCGAACGTCTCGAAGAAGCGCGCCTTGGGCCCGGTATACATGTCCAGACCGTGGGCGATGCCGTTCTCGGACAGATGTTCGACCAGAGCCGCCTTCATGTCCGGATCATTGTGACCGTAGTTCAGCGACGAACAACCCGCCAGAAAGTCGATGTAGGTGCGTCCGCTGTCGTCGGTCATTTCCGACCCGACGGCGGAGGTAAAGACGGCGTCGAAGCTGCGGCAATAGCTGCGCGCTTCGGATTCACGTCGCGTGAAAATCGTCTTGTCATAGGTTTGCGAAGACATTGTGGTCTCCTTCAAATTTGCGAATGAGTTGGGGGCGGCCGGATCGAGCGACGATCAGGCAGCCTGCACCAGAGACTGCTCAACCTGGATCGTCACGAGGTTCTCTGTGTCGTGCTTGTTCCGGAAGTGCAGCGATTGCGTATAATAGGGTTCGACGTCCAGATCGCTGTCCTGCAAATCGCCAAACTTGCGGAAGAGCGCCCAGGAGGCGTCATTGTCGCTGGTGATGGTGGTTTGCAGACGGGTCACATCGGCGCAGGAGTCACGACCCAGAATGCCCTGCAACATCAGACCGCCAAGGCCCATGCCGCGTGCTTTCTCGGAGACCGCGACCTGCCAGACGAACAACGTCTCAGGGTCGCTGGGGATGACGTAAGCCGATACCCAACCGACGATCTGGCCGTCCAGTTCCGCCACCACGCAGGTGTCGGCAAAGTGGTCGCACTGCACCATGTTACAATACATGGAGTTTTCATCGAGCGGCTTGCATGAGCGCACCAGCTCCCAGATCGCCGCTCCATCCTCAGCCGCCGGCGGACGGAGGCTGGGCAAGGACTTACGCACGATATCGCGGGGATGTTGCATGTTCTCTCGCTCCTCAGTTTTCGTTGAGGTGTGAAATAGTCTAAGTGACCAGACATTTCAACAGGCAAAGTATATTTTTCCCAAAACCCGCAAGGTCAGGCCGATTTTGACCAGTTCCCCCCGTATTTAGCTTAGGTTGGCAAAGCTTTCTGGCCTTGAATACCCCATATGAGGCCTATATGCTTAGTTATGCTAAACGATGGACTGCTCATGGAACGCGTCGATATCACCTTGATCGCCCTACGTCGAATCCTGCGGGCGACGGAGCTTTACGGCCGTGAGCTCAAGCAGGCGTCGGGGGTGACGGCGGTGCAGTTTCGCGCGTTGCAGATCATTGCCGAAAAGGGCGACGCCACGGCCAAGGAGATCTCCTTGCGCATGCGCGTGTCCCAAGCCACGGTGACGTCCCTTGTCGACAAGCTGGTTCGCGAGGGCATGGTCGTGCGGGAAAAGTCGGAACAGGACCGGCGGCAGACCAACATCCATATCACGCCCCGCGGTCAGGAAACTCTGAAAGAGGCGCCCGATCCCTTGCAGCAACGCTTTGTCCGCAAGTTCGCGGCGATGGAGGATTGGGAACAGGCAATGCTGGTGTCCAGTCTCGAACGGGTGGCGGCGATGCTCGACGCAGAGGATCTCGACGCGTCGCCCGTTCTGGACAGCGGCGACATCAAGCGTGCTCTCGAACACTGAAGAGCCTCTCAAGTCCCCTGCCCGCCTTGCAGGGCGCCCCGGCGCGCCAGTCTGACTGAGGCATGGACGCGCCCTACCCGACCGCATCGCCCCCCAGCCACTCTGACGCAAGCGGTCACCGTCCCTGAAAGGTCGCGTCATTCCCGGCCGCCTGTCACGGTCGCGCCATCCTGCGACTGCCCCGGCCCATCGCCAATCCCCCGTCAACAGGAACCCGCGCCTTGTAGCCGCCCGCCCCTTGGTGTTTTTGTGCGCAGGTCACGGCAGATCGGGCGACTCGGCCCGGACCGCCCCGATCCGTCTGCGGATCCGGTCACACCGATCCGCAACCCGAAAGGCTTGTCAGACCATGAACAGGATCATCGGTGCCGTCTTGCTTGTCCTGATGGGCCTTGTCGTGCTGCGGGAGTGGACACCGGATTCCCCTTGGCTCGCGGGCATGCGCGTTCTGGCGGTCATCGCCCTGCTGGCACTGGTGACGCCGCTCGTCCAGCGGGGGCGACAGGCCTTTGTGGCCGTGGCGCTGACGCTCAGCGTGCTGCTGCTGACCACGCAGACAGGCTCCGCCACGCAAACGCTGGCCCGGGCGTTTGACAGCGCGGCCTTCATCGGCGCGTATTTCTGTGCCCTTTCGACCCTGCAATTCGCCGCCAGCCGCGCGGAAACGGTCCGGCAGGCCGGGCAGTTTCTTGCCACGCAGCCGCCCGGGCGCCGGTATCTTGCGCTGACCTTCGGCACGCAGCTTTTCGCGTTCCTGTTGAACTACGGGTCGATCTCGTTGTTGGGCACGCTGGCCAGCGCCAATGCCGAACAGGAAAAGGACGCCGAGATCCGCTTTCACCGGACGCGGCGGATGCTGATCGCGATCCAGCGCGGTTTCATCTCCGTGCTGCCGTGGTCGCCGCTGTCCTTTGCCGTGGCGGTCACGGTTTCGCTCCTGCCGGGGCTCTCATGGGCGACGATCGTCCTGCCCAGCCTCGTGTCCTCGTTGATCCTGGCCGGCGTGGGCTGGGCGCTCGACACGCTGTTCAAGCCGCGCCTGTCGCACCCGCCCAAGCGCGCGGACCCGGTGGGCACATGGCGCGCGCTGGCGCCGCTGGCTTTGCTGTTCGTGGCGCTTTCGGCACTGGTTTCGCTGCTTTACGGGCTGACGGAAGTCCGGATCGTCGGTATCGTCCTTGTCGTCGTGCCGGTGATCGCGCTGATCTGGCTGCGGTTGCAGGAGCGCGGCAAGGTGGAGTCGACCACGCTGCGCGGCGATGTCACGCAATTGGCCTTCACCGAATATCCCGGCTACCGCAGCGAACTGGTGTTGCTGATGATGGCAGGCTTCATCGGCACCGTGGCGGCGCCCCTGCTGCTGCCGTTGCTGGGCGGCGTGACGCAGGCCCTGTCCATGCTGCCCGGCTGGGTCACGCTGGTGGCGCTGGTCTGGCTGATCCCGCTGGGTGGGCAACTGGGCATGAATCCGATCCTTGTCGTGACGATGCTGGTGCCCCTTTTGCCCGCCGCCGAAACGCTGGGCGTGACCCCCGCCGCGATGGCCGTGGCGCTGACCGGCGGCTGGGCGCTGTCGGGGGCGACATCGCCCTTTACCGCGACGACCGTGTTGATCGGATCCATGGGCGGTGTGACGCCGCGCCATGTGGGCCTGCGCTGGAACGGCGCCTATGCGCTGGTCACCGGCGGCATCCTGTCGGGCTGGGTCGTCCTCTTTTCCGCCCTTTCGGGCTGACAATCGCCTGACCGGAGGCCCATGATGACAACACTCCCCCGCACGGCCATCGACGTGATCGCGGCAGAACTGGCCCCGCTACGGGGCAGGACCATTCTGGACATCGGGTGTGGAAAGGGCGTATTGCGCGCCCCTCTCGAAACCCTTGGCGCGCGCTGGCACGGGCTGGATCCCTTGGGGACGGCGGCGGATCTGCCGATCGACACGGCCACGGCAGAGGCCATGCCCTATCCGGATGCCAGCTTTGACGCCGCGATCTGCGTGAATGCACTGCACCATGTCCCCGTCCCGGCCATGCCCGCAGCTCTGTCCGAGGCCGCACGCGTGCTGCGCAATGACGGCGTCCTCTTGGTGATCGAGCCGCGCGCGACAGGCGCGCTGTCGCAGGTGATCGCCGTGGTGGATGACGAAACCGCCCTGCGCAATGCGGCCCAGACGGCGATGGACCGGACCGGGGCCCTCTTCCAGACGGCGGCCTATGACTATGACCGGGTTGAGGGATACGCCGATTTCGAGGCTTTCTGCACCAGCCTGATCGACGTCGATCCCGGACGCAGGGGTCCCATCGCCGCCCGGCGGGCCGCGCTGCACGCGGCATTCGACCGGATGGCGGGACATGACGGCCCGCGCCGCACGCTGACGCAGACCATGTCGGTGCGGGTGTTCCGACCACACTGACGCAACCCCGCAAGCCCGGCACGATGACCCGCCGCCCCTGCGCGGGCCGGCACGACCGCTGGAGCAAGGCAATTGCACCCACCCTGCCGCTTGGGCTAAGCCCGGACGCGACATCAGCCCCTCGGAAAGCCCTGCCATGACCCTTCGGACCGCCCCGCCCCAATCTGACCCTGGCCTGATGGGGGCATCCTGATGCGGCCGCTGGACGGGCTGAAGGTCGTCGCCATCGAACAGGCGGTCGCGGCGCCCTTTGCGTCGTCACGGCTGGCGGATGCAGGCGCCCATGTGGTCAAGGTGGAGCGGCCCGGCGGCGATTTCGCCCGCGGCTACGACGATGTGGCCAAGGGCCAATCCAGCTATTTCGTCTGGCTCAACCGGGGCAAGGACAGCGTCACGCTGGACCTTGCCACGCCCGAGGCCCGCGGATCGCTGGAAACGCTGATTGCGGGCGCCGACGTGGTGATCCAGAACCTGAAGCCCGGCGCGCTGGAAAAGCTGGGATTCGGCATCGCGCGACTGCGGGCCGACTATCCGCGCCTCATCACCTGTTCGATCTCGGGCTATGGCGACAGCGGACCAATGGCCGACCGCAAGGCCTATGATCTGCTGATTCAGGCCGAAAGCGGACTGTGTTCGATCACCGGGGGACCGACGGAACCTTCACGGGTCGGCATCTCCATCGTCGATGTCGCCACCGGCGCCACGGCCTATTCCGCGATCCTCGAGGCACTGATCCGGCGCGGGATCAGCGGTGCGGGCGCGGAAATCTCTGTCTCGATGTTCGATGTCATCGCGGACTGGCTGACCGTGCCGCTGCTGAATCACGAAGGTGGCAAGACCCCGCAACGCGTCGGTCTCGCGCATCCGTCGATTGCCCCCTACGGCGTGTTTCAGCCAAAGTCCGGCGCGCCGATCCTGATCTCGATCCAGAGCGACCGGGAATGGCGGACGCTTTGCGCGGATTTCATCGGTGATGCCGCCTTGGGAACGGATGCGCGTTTCGCCACCAACGTGGCCCGCGTGACGCACCGGGACGAGACCGATGCCGTCGTCGCTGACGCCTTTGCGCGGCACGACGCCGAACAGGCCATCGCGCTGCTGTCAGCGGCGAATATCGCCCTGGCCAGCGTGAACGACATGGCGGGCCTGTCGACACATCCGCATCTGCGCCGGATGACCGTCGACAGCCCGCAGGGTCCGGTCAGCTTTCCCGCACCCGGCGCGCGGTTCGTCGGAGAGCCGCGCAGCTACGGCAAGGTGCCGGGCCTGAAGGATGCGAGCGGCGAAGACTGACAAGCCGCACCGCGCTATGACAGACAATCAGGAAAATCGTCAAAGGGGGTATTTGGCGCACCTGAGAGGATTCGAACCTCTGGCCTCTGCCTTCGGAGGGCAGCGCTCTATCCAGCTGAGCTACAGGTGCCTGAGGGTGTCTATACCCCCTCACCGGGCGCCCCGCAATGGGGCGCGGTGAAAAGGCTCAGGCCTTTTTTGCCTGCGCCAGCATGGTCATTTCCGGGATCATCGTGCCGATCTCCACCCCGGAGAACCCGGCCTTGGTCAATTCCGTGTCCAGCCAACCCTTGTCGAGAGACCGCGCCTCCGGCGTGAAGGCGGTATGTTGCAACTGCCAGAGCGCGGCCAGCATGGGCCCCGTGCGATCCGCCTCCACGATGAAGTCATGGATCAGGACGATCCCGCCGGGCGCAAGCACGTCGTAGGCCTGTTGAATAAGGCGCTCATGCGTCTCGCCGGGAACACCGGACAAAAGGTAGGACATCAGCACCACGTCCTGCCCTTCGGGCCAGGGTGTTTCCAGCGCGTTGCCCTCAAGGTAGGTGATGCGATCCGTCAGTCCGGCCTCGGCGACATATTTCCGGCCAAGGCTGGCCACGTTGGGAAACTCCAGCACGGTGGAGGTCAGCTCCGGATTCTTCTTGCAGATCGTGATGTCAAAGGCCGCGGTGCCGCCACCCACATCCAGCATCCTGCGCTTGCCGTCCAGATCCAGCACCTTCGTCAACTGGCGCGCCGGACCAAGGGAGCCCGCATGCTGGCTTTCGGAATAAAGCCGCGCCTCTTCGGGGTCGGCGAACCATTCGGCGTAGGAGCCGGTCGATTCCTCTTTCATCGCGCCGGTCAGCGCGCCCTCAAGCTGTTCCATCAGGGGATACATCTGCCGCCCGACCTGCAAGCGCAGATAGTCGGAAAAATCATACTTCGCCCCCTGCACCAGAAAGGCCTCAGAGGCGGGCGCATTGGCGAAACGCCCGTCCTGCACCGTCACAAGTCCCATCCCCGCAAGCGCCGTCAGCAGCGTCATGGCGCGGTCTTCGTGAACATCTGCCGCCCTTGCAAGCTCTCCCGAAGTTTTCGCACCGCCCGCCAGATGCGTGAACACGCCCAGTTCCAGCGCGGCGAACAAGGCCTTCGATCCCATGAATCCAAAGGCAATCTGCGAAATTTCGTCAGCTTCAGTCAAAAGCGGCATACCGGTCTCCGAGGTTGTTGCGTCGCGCATAACCTACAAGATCCGACCGGAATGAAAAGCGATTGCCCGGACGCTCCGCATCCTTCCTGTGCAACTGCCCCTTATTTCAGCGCCCGGTTTGTCCCCGTTCAACCAAAAAGATCATGCGCCAGTTCAAGCGCGTCGATCAGGACGTCGATCTCTGCCTCGGTGTTGTAGAGGCCCATGGACGCCCGACACGTCGCATTCACGCCCATGAAATCCATCAGCGGTCCGGCGCAGTGATGGCCCGCCCGCACGGCGACCCCCTTCTTGTCGAGGATGGTGGAGATGTCGTGCGCATGCCCGGCCCCCTGCATGGTAAAGGAAAAGATTGCCGCCTTGTCCGGCGTGGTGCCCTGCACCGTCAGCCAGTTCAGCCCGTCCAGCCGCGTGCGCGCGTAGTCGCGCAGCCGGGCCTCATGCGCCGCGATATTGTCCAGCCCGAGGTCCATCATGTATTCCAGCGCCACGCCAAGGCCGATCTGCTGCACGATGCCCGGCGTTCCCGCCTCGAACTTCATCGGCGGATCGTTCCATGTGATTTCTTCCTTGTGGACCTCGCGGATCATGTCCCCGCCGCCCATGAAGGGGCGCATCTCGGCCATGCGCTGCTTGGCGATCCAGATCGCCCCGGAGGCCGACGGACCATACAGCTTGTGCCCTGTCACGGCGTAGAAATCGCAGCCCAGATCGTCGACATTCACCGGCATGTGGACCGCCGCCTGCGAGCCGTCCACCAGCACCGGCACGCCCTTCTTGCGGGCGCCGTCGCAGATCGTCTTGACGTCCACCACGGTGCCCAGCACGTTGGACAAATGGGTGACCGCCACAAGCTTGGTCTTGGGTCCGATCGCGTCGATCACCTTTTGCGGGTCAAGATAGCCGTTCGAATCCACATCCACCCATTTGATCCTGACCCCCTGCCGTTCGCGCAGAAAATGCCAGGGCACGATGTTGGCGTGATGCTCCATGACCGACAGGACGATCTCGTCTCCCGCCTCCATCCGCGGCATCGCCCAGCCATATGCGACCAGATTGATGCCCATGGTGGTGCCGGTGGTATAGATGATTTCTTCGGGATCTCCGGCGCCCAGAAACCGCGCGATGATCTCACGCACGCCTTCATACTTGTCGGTCGCAAGATTGGAAAGATAGTGCAGACCCCTGTGAACATTGGCATATTCCTCGGCATAGCCTTTGGTCACGGCGTCGATCACCACCTGTGGCTTTTGCGCGCTGGCGCCGTTGTCGAGATAGACCAGCGGCTTGCCGTTCACCTCGCGCGCGAGGATCGGGAAATCTGCCCGGATCTTTTCCACGTCATACATAGTCGGTCATCCCTTCGGGTGTTATCCCCACCATCGTCAGCAAGATCGACAAGCCGAACGCCATGGCGAGGACCCCCAATATCAAGACTGCCAAGGCTCTCAACAGCCCGTTCAGTTCATGCGCCTCGTCGATGAAATTCACCGCGATCCAGACGCCAACCGCCGTGGCCCCCATCGTCAGCACCCCCGCCAGCAGCGCAGAGATCGGCGCGATCACCAGCAAGGCGGCCTGCACCAGAATGCGCAGACCCTGCATCCAGATCATCAGCAGCGCCATTTCCTCGAGCCGGGCCCGGCCGCCCAAAAGCCGCCCAACCCCGGTAAAGGCGAGGATCGTCCCGGCAAGCGTCGCAGCCTGCAACATGATAAAGCTGACCGGGTTCGCCATGAAGGCGGGCGCCGCGCCCGGCGCCAGAAGGAGCGATGTGGAAAAGATCAGCCCGTTCAGCACCACGACCAGCGCGAAACCGGTCCAGATCGCCTCACGTGAGGGGCGGATCGACAGCAAAAGCGCCGCAACCTCGCGCGGGTTCGTCACGCTTTGCAGCGCCAGTTTCAGGAAACCTTCGAGTGTCACGCGGAAACCTCGCTTTTCGCATCACGATGGGCCTCGCGCAGCCCCGTGCTCCAGAACCAGACGAACGCCGCCAACCAGCCAAGACCGACAAGCGCCTGCGCGCTGCCCGGACCGACAAAACCCGCCACCAGCCCATGAAGTAGGGCAAGCGGCGCCGCGGCCAACAGCGCCCAGAACAGCGCAAGGCGCGCACCGAACCCGTCCATCCCGCTGCCAAACGCGCGGGCTGCAAGATGGCTGATCCCGGCGATGACATAAAAGATCAGGGGGAGAAACATCATCGTGGCCAGCAAGGCCCCGCCGATGGCCGGCTGTAGCGCCGTATCTTCCAGATGGGCCTCACGCGCAAGCCGCGGCCACTGCGCGACGAACATGACACCGCAGGCGCCGATCAGATAGGCCAGCACCCGCGGTTCACTGACGCCGCGCGCAAGATGCGCGCGCAGCACCGTACCCGGCCGACGGTAGCTGGCCGCGATATCGTTGGTGACGGACACGTCTCAGCCGCGCCGCCGGGCCAGCCAGCCTTCGACACGCTCCACCAGTTCTTCCTGAAGGCTGATGTCCTCGACCTCCTGCACCGCCTCCGCGATGAAGGCGATGGTCAGCAGATCCTCCGCCGTGCCACGCGGCAAACCGCGTGCCCGCAGGTAGAACAGGCCATCCTCGTCAATCGCCCCGGAGGTGGAGCCATGCGAACAAGCTACGTCGTCGGCATAGATCTCCAGCTCCGGCTTGGCTAGGAACTGACTGTCGTCATCCAGAAGCAACGATTGGGAAATCTGATAGCCATCAGTCTTTTGCGCGTCTTTCTTCACAAGGATCTTGCCCTGAAAGACACCGGTGGCCCCGTTGCGCAGCACTTTCTTGAACACCTGACGGCTTTCGCAGTTCACCGCGTCATGGGTCACGAAAACCGTGTCATCATGGTGAAAGGCACCGTCGCCCATGCAGGCCCCGGCCACATGGGCCTTTGCGTCATCGCCTTTGAATTCCACGACGACCTCGTTGCGGGTCATCCGACCATTCATCGTCAGCGTGAAGCTCTTGAACACGCTTTCCTGTCCCAGCCGCGCAAAGATATGCGTCGCGGCAGCGCGGTCGTGGTCCCGGCCCTGGGCGCGGATGTGATGCAGCGTGCCGCCATCCGCAATGTCGACTTCCATGCATTTGTTGAAACGCGCCGCAGCGGGGCCGTTTTCAAGGATCGTCACCTCTGCACCGGGATCCACCTTGACGACGTGATGCAGGATCGCATCGGACCTGTCCGCTGTGTGGTGATAGATCAGATTGATCGGCTTGGACGGCTTGCCGGTCACATGAATCAACATGCCATCGCTTGCGAAGGCGGTGTTCAGCGTGGCCAGTGGCCGTGCGACCGGATCCTGACCGCGCGCTTCAAGTGTGCCATACAAGTCCTTGGCCCAATGGATATCTTTCGCATCGGACAGCCGGTCGACATTGACCCCCTCAAGGCTAAGATCATCCGATTCCCCGGGCGAGAAGACGCCATCCTGAAACACGATCTTCAGCCGGTCCCGGGACCCGAACAGCGGCGCTTCGCTGCTGTCCAACGCGGTGGCGACGGTCGCCTCAGGGGCGACCAGCGCCTCTGGACGCGTGTATTTCCAGTATTCGTCCCGCGCAGTCGGCAGACCCATGGCCCGCAGGCGGGCCAGCGCGTCGCGCCGGGCAGGCTCCGCCCAGCCGCCTTCGGGAAGCGTCAGCGACGATATGCGCGCCTCTGTGGCGTCCTGTCGCGCTTGGGGCAAAGCCATCAGGCCACCTCCTCTTTCATGTCCGCATAGCCGTTCTTCTCGACCTCAAGGGCCAGCTCCGGGCCGCCTGTCTTGATGATGCGTCCATCGGACATGATATGAACGACGTCCGGCTGGATATGGTCCAGCAAACGCTGATAGTGCGTGATCACCAGAAATCCGCGACCCTCGGACCGCAGCGCGTTCACACCGTCGGCCACCAGCTTCATGGCGTCCACGTCCAGCCCGGAATCGGTCTCGTCGAGGATGCACATCTTGGGTTCCAGCATGGCCATTTGCAGGATCTCATTGCGTTTCTTCTCACCGCCGGAAAAGCCCACGTTGACCGGACGCTTCAACATCTCCGCGTCGATCTTCAACGATTTCGCCTTTTCGCGGACCACCTTCAGAAACTCGGCAGAGGACATCTCTTCCTCACCGCGCGCCTTGCGTTGCGCATTCACGGCGGTGCGCAGAAAGGTCATGTTGCCGACGCCGGGGATCTCCACCGGATACTGGAACGCAAGGAACAGACCGGCGGCAGCACGCTCTTCGGCCTCCATGCCCAGCAGTTCTTCACCCAGCAGCGTCGCCGAGCCTTCGGTGACCTCATAGCCGCCCTTGCCGGACAGGACATAGGAGAGGGTCGACTTGCCAGATCCATTGGGTCCCATGATCGCATGGACCTTGCCCGCTTCGACTGTCAGGTCGACGCCCTTGAGTATCTGCTTGTCCTCTTCTTCAAGTTTGACTTTCAGGTTCTTGATTTCCAGCATTTTTCTTTCCTTCATTCAATTCGTTCACAGCCCGCTTGGGGCGCTTTTATCCTGTTTCACCGCCGTGCGGCTGACCGATCCGGCAGGCGCGTTCAGCACCGAGTCACCTGATCCTCGCCGTATCGCCAGCCGCGCAGCCACCACGACGCTCTCATGTCCCCAGGACGCCTCCGGACACGCCACCCGGCGCAAGATCCCGAAACCGCTCCGGCGGAGGGACGAGCCGATCCTGCGAACATGGCGTCCCCTATCCCCAACCAGCTAGGCCGTCGGAAAACCCGCAGCCTGAGACCTGAATAGATACCGCGCCGGTCACCGTGTCACCAAATCCCGGTCAAGACATAAAGAAGGAGCAATGCCGCATAACGAAACCGCCCTGCATGCACTCCAGAATTTGTCCGATGAGGGTGATGTCCAATCCCGGCAGAAGAGGCGGATCGAAGCGCGGACCGGGGCCAAGGGCCGGCTCGTTCGAAATCATGCTGGATATCACCATGGCGCTGCCCGCAAGCATCAGGATGCCGCGCGTGATCCAGATTCTCAAACCGCTACCTGTCGCCATCCGGTCCTACCTCTCCTCGACGGTCTTGGCTCGGTCAGCCGACCGAACCCTCCAGCGAGATCGCCACAAGCTGTTGCGCCTCCATGGCAAATTCCATCGGCAGGGCCTGCAGCACGTCGCGGCAGAAACCGTTGACCACAAGGGCGACAGCCTCTTCCTCATCCATGCCGCGCTGGCGACAGTAGAACAGCTGATCGTCGTCCACCTTGGAGGTCGTCGCCTCATGTTCGCAGCGGCTCGAATTGTTGCGCACTTCGATATAGGGCACCGTATGCGCGCCGCATTTGTCGCCGATGAGCAGGCTGTCGCACTGCGTGTAGTTCCGCGAGTTCTTGGCCTTGGGGTGCATCGACACAAGGCCGCGATAGGTGTTTTGCGCAACCCCCGCCGAAATCCCCTTGGACACGATCCGGCTCTTGGTGTTCTTGCCAAGGTGGATCATCTTTGTGCCGGTGTCGGCCTGCTGGTGGTTGTTGGTGATGGCGATAGAGTAGAATTCGCCTTGGCTGTCATCCCCGCGCAGGATGCACGAAGGGTATTTCCACGTCACGGCAGATCCCGTCTCGACCTGCGTCCACATGACCTTGGCGCGGTCGCCACGGCAGTCGGCCCGCTTCGTGACAAAGTTGTAGATGCCGCCCTTGCCGCTTTCATCGCCGGGATACCAGTTCTGTACGGTGGAATATTTCACCTCGGCATCTTCCTCGACGACGATTTCCACCACAGCGGCGTGCAACTGTGCCGTGTCGCGCTGGGGCGCGGTGCACCCCTCGAGATAGCTGACATAGCTGCCCTTGTCCGCGATGATCAGCGTCCGTTCGAATTGACCCGTGTTTTCCGCGTTGATGCGGAAATAGGTCGACAGTTCCATCGGGCAGCGCACGCCCGGCGGCACGTAGACAAACGACCCGTCGCTGAACACGGCGCTGTTGAGCGTCGCGTAAAAGTTGTCCGACACCGGCACCACGGTGCCGAGATATTTCTTGACCAGTTCAGGGTGCTCGCGCAGCGCCTCGGAAATGGAGCAGAAGATCACACCGGCCTTCTTCAGTTCCGCCTGAAAGGTCGTGCCCACCGAAACGGAGTCAAAGACCGCATCGACCGCGACCTTGCGGGTCTCGCTGCCGCCGCCCACACGGGCATCGGCAGGTGCGGCATCCGCTCCCTCGACCCCGGCAAGGATCATCTGCTCGCGCAGCGGGATCCCCAGTTTCTCATAGGTTTCCAGCAGCTTGGGATCGACATCGTCCAGCGACTTCGGCTTTTCGATCATCGACTTGGGCCGGGCATAGTAATACTGGTTCTGAAAATCGATCTGGGGATATTCCACCATCGCCCAGTCCGGCTCTTTCATCTTGGTCCAGCGTTCGAGCGCCGCAAGACGCCAGTCCGTCATCCATTGCGGCTCTTCGTTCTTCTCCGAGATCAGCCGCACGATGTCCGGCGTCAGCCCCTTCGGGGCGTATTCCATCTCGATGTCGGTGTTCCAGCCGTGCTTGTAGGTGCCGGCCGATTTGACAGCATCGACCGTTTCCTGGTCGACGCCCTCCTTGACTGTCACTTCATCGAAAGCCGCCATCGGGTTCCCCTTCTCTCATGCGGCCCGCGCACGGTGCCGCTGGTATTTGTCGATCCATGCCGCGCAGAACCGCGCCACGTCCTCTTCGGTTGTTTCCAGACCCAGGCTCACCCTGATGGCGCCGCCCGCAGTCTCTTCGTCATATCCCATCGCGTCGAGCACCTGGCTCTTGCGCACCTTGCCGCTCGAACAGGCAGAACCCGCGCTGACCGAAAATCCCGACAGATCCATCTGCATGACCTGCGTTTCGCCTTTCCAGCCCGGTGTCGCGAAACAACTGGTGTTCGGCAACCGCTCGGATCCTTTCCCGACAAAAATAGTCATGTCGGCGGCGTCCTCAAGGGAATTTTCTAGAATGTTTCTAAGTTTTTCCACCCCGGACCACAAACCGGCGTCCAGATCGCGCTGCGCCGCCGCCGCCGCCGCGCCGAATCCGGCGATGCCGATCACGTTTTCCGTGCCGGACCGGCGTCCCATTTCCTGTCCGCCCCCCCGCAGCAGGGGCGCGGGATCGTCACCGGTGAAATTGATCAGCGCGCCCACGCCCTTGGGTCCGCCCATCTTGTGTGCCGACAGGATCGCATAGCTGGGCCGCCCGTCCGGATAGATCACCGGCATCTTGCCTGCCATCTGGGTGATGTCGCAGATCACCGAATAAGGCCGGGGACCGCCTTCGAAACATTCGGCCTGCCCGCTTGCCACGACGCCGCGATCCGGCATCATCAGACCGGTTTCACTGTTCGCGGCCGAGATCGCCAACAGCGCCGCGGACCCGCCGCCGGCCTGCCACCCCATGGCGCCTCGCCCGGACAGCCGGCGCAGAAGGTCGCCGACCCCGGCCGCAGCCACACCATCAACGCCATGAAGCGACGGCAGGTCCGCCGCGCTCCAGGCCCGCAGGCACTCATGCTCGGTCGGCAAACTCGCAAAGATCCCGCCATGCCGCCCCTTTTGCGCCACAGCCAGCGCTGCCGCCTCCGTGGCCGAACCGGTAAACACCACCTGTGACGGCTCACAGCCGACCAGCGCCGCCACCTGCGCCCGCGCGGCCTCGACCAACCCCTTGGCCGCCCGCCCCTCTGCATGGACAGAGGCCGGGTTCCCGACCACCTCCATCGCAGCGATCATGGCCGCCCGCGCCTCGGCGCGGAGCGGCGTCGTGGCATTGTGATCGAGGTAGACCCGCCTCATGCCCCTGTCCCGTCCTTCTTCGGGCCGGAAATATCCCGGGGTGAATGCGCGTCAGCGCAGAGGGGCAGCGCCCCTTCCCCCCATGCCGCGAAACACCGTTCACCGGTCATCGTCGACCACCGCAAAGATCGTCGGCACCGCGGGACAGGGTGCCAGCGCGTTCTCGACCACATCCGACAGGCGGGCCTGATGGAGAAAGACATAGACATGCGCCGACAGGCTTTGCCACAGCCGGTTGGTCAGCGACTGCGCGCGGCTGCCCGACAGGGCGCCGGACGCCCCCGCGCCCACATGCATCGCATCGACCGTTTCATCCACCGCCGCCAATATTTCGACGACGCGGATCTGCGACGCCGGCCGGGACAGGCGATAGCCGCCGCCGGGGCCGCGCACCGAATCCACAAGACCCGCCCGGCGCAGTTTCACGAAGAGCTGCTCCAGATAGGGAAGCGACACATCCTGCCGTTTGGAAATATCGCCCAACGTCACCAGTTCGCCCTCTGGCCGGAGCGCAATGTCCGCCAGGGCCACCATGGCGTAACGTCCCTTGGTGCTCAATTTCACAGCGCGCGCCCCCTGGTTGCCATGGCAATTGACCTTGACCGTTCGATTGCCTATCTGCCTAACAGCCCGGCCTACGCCCGCACTGGTTTAGAACACTTCTAAGGTAGTCGCGTGTTTTGGTCAAGAATACGCAGGCGCCGTCACAGACGCTTTTTCCAGTCGCTACCCAAGGAGCCGCTCCGCCCCATGCCCGAGGTCATATTTCCCGGACCCGAAGGCCGCCTCGAAGGCCGCTATCACCCGCAAAAAGACCGTGACGCCCCGATTGCCATCGTGCTGCACCCGCACCCGCAGTTCGGCGGCACGATGAACAACAAGGTGGTCTACAACCTGCACTACGCTTTCTACACGATGGGGTTCACCGTCCTGCGGTTCAATTTCCGTGGCGTCGGCAGATCGCAGGGTGAATATGACCAGGGCGTGGGAGAGCTGTCAGACGCGGCCTCGGCGCTGGATTACCTGCAATCCATGAACCAGAACTCCAAGCATTGCTGGGTCGCCGGATTCTCCTTCGGCGCGTGGATCGGCATGCAACTGCTGATGCGCCGCCCCGAAATCACCGGATTCGTCTCTGTCTCGCCCCCGGCGAACATGTATGACTTCAGCTTCCTTGCGCCCTGCCCGGCCTCCGGTCTGATCATCAACGGCACCGCCGACCGCGTCGCACCGCCCGCGGACACCCGTTCGCTGGTCAGCAAGCTGCATGAGCAGAAGGGCATTCGCATCACCCATGACGAGGTCGACGGCTCGGGCCACTTCTTCGAAGAACCGCATATGGAAACGCTGATGGACAGCGTGTCGACCTATGTGAAACGCCGCCTGACCGAAAACACGCGCTGAGGGTTCTGTCCGATGTCCGTTGTAGATGACCTTGCTGACAAGCTTGCCCAGGACACGATCAAGGCGATGGATGCGCTGGACGACGAAAACCTGCCCGATCAGGTGGCCGCCGTCCTCGGCGCCTCCTCCCCCTCGTCCGAGGAGATCTTTCGCGCCGCGGTGCGCATCCGGCTGGCCGAGCGCCGCGCGCGGAATTTCCTGAACGACCATGTGCAAAAGGCGCTGGACGCCAAGAAACGGGGTGAGGCGATTCCGCAGGCCATCGCGCCGGGCACAGACAACGAACATCTCTAGGCGCCCGCCTTCGGGTGCGACGGAGAGTTAGCGACCTGTCCATGCCGTGCGCGATCTTGCCTGACGGCGGGTCCATGCCCCGCCGGGGTAAGACTTTGCCCGGCCTCGACAGGGGTTTTGGTCATGGCCCGGGCTTCGGACGAGCCTCAAAAATGGATCGCCCGCCCCCAGGCGTCCAACACGGATTCATGCATCATCTCGCTCAGGGTCGGGTGCGGGAAGACGGTCCGCATCAGATCTTCCTCCGTGGTTTCGAGCGTGCGGCCGACGACATAGCCCTGGATCAGTTCGGTCACCTCCGCGCCGACCATATGCGCGCCCAGCAAGGCGCCCGTTTCAGCATCGAAAATCGTCTTTATCAGGCCCTCCGGCTCCCCCAGGGCGATGGCCTTGCCGTTGCCGACAAAGGGAAAGCGGCCGACACGGATCTCCCCGCCGCGTTCGCGCGCCTGTGCCTCCGTCAGCCCGACAGAGGCAATCTGCGGCTGGCAATAGGTGCAGCCGGCGATGCTGTCAGGGTCCACCGCATGGGGGTCGCCGCCGGCGATCAGTTCCGCCACCATGACGCCCTCGTGGCTGGCCTTGTGCGCCAGCCAGGGCGCGCCCGCGATATCCCCGATCGCATAGACGCCGGGGACGCCCGTGCGGCACATGGAATCCGTCACGACATGCATCCGTTCAATGCGGATGCCCATATCCTCCAGCCCAAGCCCTTCTACATTTCCAACAATACCAACAGCGGAAATCACTGTATCCACGGATATTTTTGACTTATCCCCACTTTTATCCACATGGG
>CAZRZN010000038.1:0-24551 GCA_964604565.1 uncultured Rhodobacterales bacterium | reverse complement strand
CCGCTGCCCGCCACCGGCGAGCCGCAATTGTCGGACGTGCAGGCCGAGGCGATCCTGAACATGCGCCTGCGCGCCTTGCGCCGGCTGGAAGAGATGGCGCTCCTGAAGGAGCGGGATGCATTGATGGAGGAGCGGGCAGGGCTGCAGGACCTGCTCGATGACGAGGACACACAGTGGAAGACGATTTCGGCTGAACTCCGCGAGGTCCGCAAGCTGATGGGCAAGGCGACCGAGGCCGGCCGCCGCCGCACCGATTTCGCCGAGGCCGCCGAGGTGGCCGACGTGCCGCTGGAAGCGATGATCGAGCGCGAGCCGATCACCGTCGTCTGCTCGCAGATGGGCTGGATCCGCGCCATGACCGGCCATATCGCGCTGGACCGCGAACTGAAATTCAAGGATGGCGACGGGCCGCGATTCATCTTTCATGCGGAAACCACGGATCGGTTGCTGGTCTTTGCCTCGACGGGACGGTTCTACACGCTGTCGGCGGCGAACCTGCCCGGGGGGCGCAGCATGGGCGAACCGCTGCGCCTCATGGTGGATTTGCCGAACGAGGCGGAAATCGTCGATCTGTTCATCCACAAGCCGGGTCGCAAACTGCTTGTGGCCTCATCGGCGGGGGACGGTTTCCTTGTGCCGGAGGACGAGGTGATCGCCCAGACGCGTTCCGGCAAGCAGGTGCTCAACGTGCGCACGCCGACCCGGGCGCTGGTCTGCAAGCCGGTCGACGGAGATCATGTCGCCGTCGTCGGGGAAAACCGCAAGGTGCTGATCTTTGCCCTCGAGGAACTGCCCGAGATGGCGCGCGGCAAGGGCGTCCGGTTGCAGAAATACAAGGATGGCGGGCTGTCGGACGCGCGGACCTTTTCCCTTTCCGAGGGGCTCAGCTGGCGCGATCCTGCGGGGCGGACGCGCACGGAAACCACGCTGGAGGAATGGATCGGCAAACGCGCCGGATCCGGCCGCATGGCACCACGCGGATTTCCGAGGGACAACCGGTTCAACTGAAGCCGGGATGGATCAACGGAGCCGTGGCTCCTTGCCCGGCGATCCTGCCAAGCCGTTGACCTGAGGCCCGTGACACCATCGTCACAGACGTTCAGGAGAAAAGCGGGGGCGCTGCCCCCATCGCCTGCGGCGATTCCCCCGGAGATATTTCTGGAGAGAAGAAGCTGGCGTGGCCTTCTGCCATTCAGCCAGTTCGGGGTCTTTGGTCCGAAACCATGCATGAGTAAAAAGGCGGACATCGCGCGCAAGGCAGGCACAGCAGGGGCAAGGCACAGGGCCATGCCCATTCGCCGGGCGAAGGACGATCCGATCGGATCGCGAAAAGGCGGGAGTTGCGCGATGCCAACCTAACCGCCAATCTGGCACCGGACAGCGGGACGCGGCGGGCAGAATCTTGGACAGTGTCGAGACATCACCGGGCGCGGCCCCGCAGGCGGGATGCAAGGCACAGGATATGCGCCGCACGGCGATGCAAACGCTGTTTTCGGGCAGTCGCTGGCGGATTTTCAGACTGACATTGTGGACCGGCGTGCTGACGGTTCTGACGCTGGGCCTGTATCGTTTCTGGCAAAAGACCCGCATCCGCCGTTGGTACTGGTCCGCCATCCGGCCGGGTGGTCATCCACTGGAATATGTCGGCGACCCCTACGAGAAGCTGTTGGGCTTCCTGATCGCCGTGGTGATCCTTGCCTTTTACATCGGGGTCGTGAACCTCTTGCTCATGTTTATCAGCTTTTCAATCTTTCAGGGCAATGTCGCGGCCTATCTCCTCAGCCTTGTCGGCGTTTTTCCGATCTGGTTCTACGCACGTTACCGGGCCCGGCGGTATGTTCTGGCGCGTACGCGGTGGATGGGCCTGCGCTTTGGTCTGGCGCCGGGGGCATGGGGATTTGCGCTGCGGGCTGTCTGGCATGGATTCCTAGCCCTCATCACTCTGGGTCTTCTCTGGCCGCGCATGACCTACAAGCTGGAGAAATACCGGACGGATCGCACATGGTACGGGGACCGGAAATTTGAACAGGGCGGCACATGGACCATGCTGTTCGGCGCGATGAAATGGCATTTCGTCGTTCTGGGGCTGGTCGTGGTCTGCGGCATCCTGTGGGGGATCGGACAGGCCCCGCTGGCCCTGACCGGATCCGTGGCCGCCGCGCTGCTGGGCATCTTTGCGATGGTCTATTACCGGGTGGAGACGCTGAAACGGCTGACCGCGGAAAAACGATTGGGTGACATGCGTCTAAGGCTTGAAGCGAGCGCCTTTCATGTCTTTCTGATCCTCTTCTTCGGCTATCTCGCGACGCTTGTCGTGGCGGCTGTTCCCACGGCTTTTCTGGCGGTGTTCTTTTTCTCGTTGCAGTCGATGGGCACGCTGACAGACATGGGCCTTGATGTTCCTTCGATCATCGCCGATGCGGAACGCTGGATGCTGATCGGCCTTTCGGTGATGAGCTATTTTGCCATTTTCCTGGTATGGTCCGCCCTTTCGCAGGCCTGGGTGACGCTGCCCTTGACCCGGCACTATGCAAGGGGGCTGCGCATCGAGGGGGCGGACAATCTGGCCGCCGTGCGCCAACGCCCCCGGGATGAACACATCGAGGCCGAAGGCTTTGCAGAAGCCCTCGATGTGGGAGCCTCACTGTGAGCGCCCCGCGTCATCCAGGCGGCACGCCGCCCCTCTATGAGACCGAGGGTGTCCATTTCGATGGCCGGTCCGCCGAGGCGGTCCCCGTGGGCCTCCGGATCGACGAAGAGCGACACAGGCTGACCGGTCAGGGGATCGACTGGCCACTCCACGAAATCCGGGAGTTGCCCGATCTCGCGGGCGGCGATCTGATCATCCTGCGGCACAGCGCAGATCCGCTGGCGCGGCTGGTGATCCGGGACGCAGGCATACGGGCGCATCTGCCCAATCGCGCCCGGATCGCGCCGACGGCGCGCCGCGGGCGCCTGTTGGCATGGGCCTTTGCCGCGGTCGCCTCTGTCGCGCTGATCCTTCTGGTGCTCGTGCCGACCATGGCGGATCAATTGGCGGATTACATTCCGCCCCAGGGCGAGCAGGCATTGGGCGAGGTGACCCTGACGCAGATCCGCGAGGCGATGGATGAGACAGGTTTGCAGCCGGTCCGTTTTTGCACGGCTCCCTATGGCGAGGCCGCACTGCAAAAGATCGAGGAGCGGTTGACGGATACGATGGACCCCCCCGTCGATCTGACCTTGCATGTTCTGGATCACGGAATGGTCAACGCCTTTGCCCTGCCCGGCGGGCATATCGTCTTTTTCCGCGGTTTGATCGACGAAGCTGGCACGCCGGAGGAATTGGCCGCCGTCTTTGCGCATGAGATCGGTCACGTCGTCAGCCGCGACCCCACGCGCCACGCGCTGCGGTCGGCAGGATCCATCGGCGTTCTGGGACTGCTGTTTGGCGATTTCGCGGGCGGCGCCATCGTTCTCCTGCTTGCCGAGCAACTGATCGAGGCCCAATACAGTCAGGATGCCGAGGCGGCGGCCGATGTCTTTGCCCATGACATGATGCGCAAGGCCCAGGTGTCGCCCGCCGCGCTTGCAGCGATATTCGAGCGTTTCCGGGACATCGGCGGCGAGGCAGAAGGATTTATCGCGCATTTTCTGTCACATCCCGCGCTCGGCGACCGTATCGCCGCCGCCCGCGAGGCCGTGCCATCGGGCTTTCGCCCGCGCCCGCTGCTCGCCCGAGAGGAATGGCAGGCGCTGAAAGCGATCTGCGAAAGCGGCACACTGTATTGACCCCCGTCCTGCCGCGGCAACGGGCAACGGGTTGCGCAGTCTGCCCCTTGGTGTACCACCGGCGCCTGAGGGGCATCGGGACAGGCTTTCCCGACTTTACGACTGGCGGCCGCCATCGCATCCTGCCGCAATGCACCACGTCGCGCCCGTGCCTGCCAGAAAGAGACAAAGACAATGAACTCCGATCAAGACATCATGACGCTGCGCTACGCTGGAGAGAGGGAGCCTCTGCTTGGGCTCACCTTCCGGACCGGCCTGCTGACCGTAGTGACACTGGGCATTTACAGGTTCTGGCAAAAGACACGGATCCGCAAATACATCTGGTCCTCGGTCAGTGCGGATGGCGACACCTTCGAATACACCGGCACGGGCCTTGAAAAGTTCCTTGGCTTTCTGATCGCCATCGTTTTTCTGGCGATCTATGTCGGACTCATCCAGATGGTTCTGTTTTTCGCCGGGCTCAACATCATGGTGGACCCGGAAACCGCGTCGCCGCAGCAGATGATTGCCCAGATCGTGGCCATATACATCACCGCCTTCGCTGTGCTGCCCTTCGTGCTTTATGCGATCTACCGCGCGCGGCGCTACAAGATGGCGCGCACCCGATTTCGTGGAATCCGCTTCGGCATGGAAAAAGGCGCGTGGGGCTATGTGCTGCGTGCGATCGGCTACGGCCTGCTGACAGCCCTCACACTGGGCATCCTGACCCCGCTGCTGACCTTCAAACTGGAGAAATACATGGCGGACCGCAGCTATTATGGCACTGCGCGTTTTGTCCAGACAGGAAACTGGACAGAGTTGTTTCCAGCTTTGAAGCATGTGCTGATCGGCATTGGTTTGCTGGTGCTGGGCACCCTTCTGGTGGCTGCGGGTGTCATGAGTTCTGCATGGTTTGCCTTTCTTGGCGGGCTGGCCGTTGCTGTGGGGTCTGTCTGGATCGTCATCGGCGCGATCTACTATGCCGTGCGGTCCTTTGCCTATCTCACCGACCACAAGGTTCTGGGAAAAGAGATCGGCTTTGCCGCAGAACCGCGCACCGGGACGGTGATAAAGGCATACGTGCTTGGCGGCCTCCTGCTGGGCCTGTTGGCCACTGTCGCGTTCGGCATCGTCGGCGCGCTCGGCGCGGCCTTCATTCCGTTGCTGGAGGGCGCGGGCATGGTCGGGACGGTCGTCCTGCTTAGCCTGATCGGTATCGGCTACTTGGTGGCGCTGGTGCTGGTCCAGGCGCTCGGCATGGTCCTGATCACACAGCCGATCCTTGCGCATTACATCCAGACCATCCGGATCGAGAACGGCAGCGCCCTTGACCGCATCGCTCAGCGCGAGACGGAGACCGGCATAGATGCCGAAGGCTTCGCCGATGCGCTGGATGTGGGTGGCGCGATCTGATGCAACGCACAGAGGCGCATTTCTTCGACGGCCTCACGGCCGGGCGGCATGATGTTCATGTCGCCCTGTCGGAAGATCGGCTGGCGCTGATCATTTCGGGCGATGCGCTGGACGAGCCGTTGCGCTGGCCACTGATGGATCTGCGTGCACTGGCGGACACCGCCGACAAGACCCGCCTGACATTGACCCGCCGGGCCGACACGGACGACGAGGCGCCCCGCGATCCAGCGCGGTTGATCATCCTCGACCCGCAGTTGATCGACTGGATGCGCCGCACCCGGCTCGGCCTGTTCAAGGCAGACCTGCACCCCGGCATCTGGAAAAGGATTCTCACCTACGCGGGCGGCGCCATTGCGGCGACGGCGCTGATGTTGTTCGTCATCCTGCCCGCCATGGCCAATACTCTGGCGCAACTGATCCCGGTGGAGCGCGAAGTGGCTTTTGGCAAGACCGTGACCGCGCAGATGGAACGGCTCCTTGGCGGATCCGGTTTCGGCACCCTGCGCTGCGAGTCGCCCGCGGGAGAAGCGGCGCTGGAGGCCATGCTGAGCAGACTGACCGACGGCCGGGACATGCAATACGACATCGCGGTGCAGGTCTTTGACCATGAGATGGTCAACGCCTTTGCGGCCCCCGGCGGGCAGGTGGTAATGTTGCGCGGACTTCTGGACATGGCGGATGGGCCTGATGAGGTTGCCGCCGTGCTTGCGCATGAAATTGGCCATGTCGAGTCGCGCGATGCGACGCGAAACGCGCTGCGCGCGGCGGGCTCTGCCGGTCTTTTGACCATGGTGCTGGGGGATTTCACCGGCGGCGCCGCCATTGCCCTGATCGGCGAGCACATGATCTCTGCCGGCTATACGCGCGCGGCCGAAGCCGAGGCCGACATCTTTGCCTTGCAGCTTTTGAACGCGGCTGACGTGAGCGCAAAGGGCTTTGCGCGGTTTTTCAACAGGCTTGACGAAATGGACGCGATGGACCTGCCCGCCTATCTGTCGACGCATCCGGTAACGGCAGAACGCGCGGCACAAGCGCGCGATTTTGCCTCCGTGCAGGTCGGAACCCGCCCAGTTCTGGACCCGGCCGAATGGCAGGCGTTGCGCAAGATTTGCGAGTGACCCGCAAGGCGTTCAGCCCCTGCAAGCAGGCGGCGGACTTCGGCACCGGGGCGGATGGCGCATACCTCGACGCCGCTGAGACATGCCGCGATGAAGGTCGAACGTTCCGTCACAAGGGCGGGGACAGACCGAAACGCGACGATTTTTCGCTGTTTCCACTCGGCCCCCCGCGCTAAACCGCCTTTTAAGGAACAGCGTGCGGGTCCGCCCGTGCAAATTTGGATCTGAGGAGAGACTCGCAGATGAAGGTGCTAGTGCCCGTCAAGCGCGTGATCGATTACAACGTGAAAGTTCGCGTAAAGGCGGATGGATCGGGTGTCGATCTGGCAAACGTCAAGATGTCGATGAACCCCTTCGACGAGATCGCGGTAGAAGAGGCGATCCGCCTGAAGGAAGCCGGCAAGGCCACCGAGGTGATCGCCGTGTCGATCGGCGTCAAGCAAAGCCAGGAAACCCTGCGCACGGCCCTTGCCATGGGCGCGGACCGCGCCATCCTCGTCGTCGCTGCCGACGATGTCCATACGGACATCGAGCCGCTCGCCGTAGCCAAGATCCTGGCCGCCGTGATCAAGGAAGAAGAGCCCGGCCTCGTCCTGTGCGGCAAGCAAGCCATCGACAACGACCTTGGCGCCACCGGCCAGATGTTGTCGGCCCTCCTCGGCTGGTCGCAGGCCATGTATGCCAATCAGATCGACATCGACGGGGACAATGCCGTTGTCACCCGTGAGGTCGACGGCGGGTTGCAGACCGTCAAGGTCAAGATGCCCACCATCATCTCGACCGACCTGCGCCTGAACGAGCCGCGCTATGCCTCGTTGCCGAACATCATGAAGGCCAAGAAGAAGCCGATGGATGAAAAAACACCGGCGGACTATGGCGTTGACGTGGCGCCGCGTCTCGAAATCATCTCCACCACCGAACCCGCCGCCCGCGCCGCTGGCGAGATGGTCGGCTCGGTCGAGGAACTGGTAAGCAAGCTCAAAGAGAAGGGACTCGTCTGATGGCCGTTCTACTGATTGCCGAAATTACCGATGGGGTCCTGTCGATGGACGCCACCGCCAAGACCGTGACCGCCGCCACGGCGCTGGGTGACGTGACCGTTCTTGCCGTCGGAGCCACGGCCAAGGCCGCCGCCGACGAAGCTGCGACCATCGAGGGCGTCACCAAGGTATTGTTGGCGGAGGACGATCTTTACGGCCACCGTCTGGCGGAACCGGTTGCAGCGCTGATTGCCTCGTTGGCCGGAGATTACAGCCACATCGTCGCGCCCGCCACGACAGACGCCAAGAACATCCTGCCGCGCGTTGCCGCGCTGCTGGACGTCATGGTGCTGACGGATGTGACCGCCGTGAGCGACGCGGATACCTTCGAGCGTCCGATTTATGCCGGAAACGCACTTCAGACCGTCAAATCCAGCGATGCGAAAAAGGTCATCACCTTCAGAACGTCGACATTCGATGCCGCTGCGACCGGCGGGGCAGCCCCGGTGGAAAGCATCGCCACGGGCGAGAACCCCGCGCTTTCGGAGTGGGTCGAGGACAAGGTCGCCGCAAGTGATCGCCCTGAACTGACCTCTGCAGGCGTTGTCGTGTCCGGTGGGCGCGGTGTCGGCAGCCAGGAAGATTTCGCGATCATCGAAAAGCTGGCGGACAAGCTGAACGCCGCTGTGGGCGCCTCCCGTGCCGCGGTCGATTCGGGCTTTGCCCCGAACGATTGGCAGGTCGGCCAGACGGGCAAGGTCGTGGCGCCCGATCTTTATGTTGCAGTCGGAATTTCGGGCGCGATCCAGCATCTCGCCGGGATGAAGGACTCAAAAGTCATCGTCGCCATCAACAAGGACGAGGAAGCGCCGATCTTTCAGGTTGCGGACTACGGACTTGTCGCAGACCTGTTTACGGCTGTCCCGGAACTGACCGACAAGCTGTGAGCCCCCCGGCGGATTTCGTTCCGCAAAATGCGCAAAGGCCCGCCTGTTCGGCGGGCCTTATGCGTTTGGGGGCTTGGTTGCGCAGCCTTTCTCAGGACAATGGGCCAGCCAAGCCCCGCAATACCCTGTCAAGCGCATCGGCTGCCTCATCATGTGCCTGCGCTCCCAAAAGCTGCTCTGCCGCGCAGGCCTCGAAATCGCTGAAGACCATGCCCCGTGTGCCTTCTTCCATCGCCTTGCCCGAAGCGACAATCTCGACCACCTCGGAAACGCGCGGGCGCAGTGTCTCGATCATTTCGCGGCTCACGAACAGCGGATCGCCCTCAAGCGTCGTCGGCACCTCGTCGGGGACCGGATGATCGGCGAACCATGTGAGCACAACCTGTCCGCGCAGCTGGGTCACCAGGCTTTTCATGCGCGCCGTCCACGCCATGCGCAATTCATCGAGGACCTCGGCAAACCGGTCTTCGGATGTCTGCGACAACCGGCCCAGCATGTGCCGGACAAAATGGAACTCCGTAAAGTCCACTTCCGGGTAAAGCGATTGCAACCGATCCGAGGCGCGCAGAAAGCGGTCGTTTCGGCGCGGATGCACCGAATAATACCGGTTCGACAGGTTCTGCGCGCCCATGACCTGCAAGACCTTGGCCTCTGCCAGCGCAACGATTTCCATGACGGCAGGATCGTTCAGGTATAGATCCACACCTGCATTCACGACCCCGAAGTTCACGCAAGCCACCTTGATCCGCTGTTCGATCCGCGCGGGAAAGGGGTATTCTATGAATCGGCCATAAGTCTCCGTTCCGCCAAGGAACGCGATATAGTCATGATCGATTTGCCTGCGCGGACCGCGGAACAGCACGCGCGACGTGCCGTATCGGCACGGATAATATTCAAGAGCTCCATGGCCCCCACCATGTACGGACATTACACTCACCTGATTTTTCTCACCCAAGACGGAGAATCGGGCAAAGCTCTTGCCAATTCGCTAATGCGACAATGCATGTCGAATGCGACGGGTCGTAGGACCTCCGCGCACCCTTGCAGCGCCTCGCCAAGCGGTTCATTGTAGCGCGGTCAGAAGAGGAAAGCGGCATGGAGATCAAGTCGGTCGGCGTTGTTGGCGCGGGTCAGATGGGCAGCGGGATAGCGCATGTCATGGCGCTGTCGGGGTATGACGTCAGCCTCAACGATGTCAGTCAGGACGCGCTGGATCGAGCGAGTGACCAGATCGGCAAAAATCTGGATCGGCAGGTCAGCCGCGAAAAGATCTCCGCAGAGGCCCGCGATGCCGCGATGGCGCGTATCAGGACCACCCTGAACCTGCCCGAAATTGGTCAGAACGATCTGGTGATCGAAGCGGCAACCGAAAACGAAGAGGTCAAGAACAAGATATTTGCCGCGCTTGCGCCGGAACTGGCGCCGCATACGATCCTCACGTCGAACACATCCTCGATCTCGATCACCCGGCTTGCGTCACGCACCGACCGGCCGGAGCGCTTCATGGGGTTCCATTTCATGAACCCGGTGCCCGTCATGAAACTGGTCGAACTGATCCGCGGCATCGCCACCGATCATGACACCTACAAGGCCTGTTTGGGCGTCGTCGAAAACCTTGGCAAGACCGCCGCCAGCGCCGAAGATTTTCCCGCCTTCATCGTCAACCGCATCCTGATGCCGATGATCAACGAAGCGGTTTACACGCTTTACGAAGGGGTCGGCAACGTGAAGTCGATCGACCTGTCCATGAAACTTGGCGCAAATCATCCGATGGGGCCGCTCGAACTGGCGGATTTCATCGGGCTGGACACCTGCCTCGCCATCATGAACGTCCTGCATGACGGGCTGGCCGACACCAAATATCGACCCTGCCCCCTGCTGACGAAATACGTCGAGGCTGGTTGGCTTGGCCGCAAGACGAACCGAGGTTTCTATGATTATCGTGGTGACGAGCCTGTGCCAACGCGCTGAAAAGTTTTTATTTCCAGATCATGTTCGGCGCACCCTGAAGCGGCAAGACCCAAGGTATCCGCCTGAAAAAGGGTGAGGGAAAGACTTTCAGGTCTCACGCAGACCGAGTGTCTTTTCACGCAACCAAGCCACGAATTCCCGTTGCCCACCCACGAATTCATTTACCTCTTCCGGGGAGATACGCGGGCCGACAACGGGCTTTTGCGGACGACGACAGGCGTGGACGACCTCATGTATCAGCAAACCTTGCCGGATCGTGGCAGATATCTGGTTGGCAATCTGATACACGCGGCTGTTCTGGCCCGGAAAATAGATCGGCACGACCGTCGCGCCCGACCGTTGGATCATCTTTGCGGTAAAGGGATTCCAAACGGCCTCGACCGCCGGCCCCCACCATGTCTCGGAGGAGGCGACAACGCCCGACGGAAACAACACGATCACCCCGCCAGACTTCAGATGATCCATGCACCGGGCTCGCATCTCCAGGCTTTCTTCGCGCGCGTTGGCGGCATGCGGGAACGGCACGGGAATCATGAAGGGTTCTATCTCTTTGACGCCGGTCAGAAGAGAACGGGTGAGAATCCTGTAGTCCGTGCGGACGCGCCCGATAAGTTCGGCCAGAACCATGCCGTCCACCAGACCGTGTGGATGGTTTGCGACCACGACCAGCGGACCTTCGGAGGGGATCCGGGCGATCTGTTCGGGCGGGGTCTGCAACTCTATCCCCATGATGTGCAGAGCCTGACTCCAGAAGGCCTGCCCCTCGACCGGCCCCATGCGCTCGAACTGGCGAACCATGCGCAACATCGGGATCTTTCCCGTAAGCCACTCCATCGTACGGATGGTGTTTGACTTCCACGGGTTGGTGAACGAGTTCGCGTAACTGACCTTACGCTTGTCATAAGGTGCGGGGTTTCTGGACACTCTCTGGCCTCTCAGGGATGTCGCTCGGGTGCTTTCAACCATCGGCCTGCATCGGTCCCGTACTGTTTGTCGGTCCGGTTTTTCCGGCCTAACAATCCTCACCGAACCGGGCGGCGACCAAGGCCTCAACCGCGTCGGCAAGCGCCTCGGCGTCCGGTCCAGAGGTTTGGACTTCAATAGTGGTTCCTTTGGCCGCTGCCAACATCAAAAGCCCCATGATACTGTCTCCGCTCGCGGACATCCCGTCCCGGCTGACTTCGGCGGTCGCGTCGAACCCCTCGACAACCTCCACAAGCTTGGCCGACGCTCTTGCATGCAGGCCCTTTTCATTGACGATTTTCAGCGCCCTGCGTTCACTGGCTGTCATTACTTGGGTCTTTCTGCTTTGGGATCGGCCTGTTCAGGGGGCTTCTGCCGGAACATTCTGGCTGTCAATATACTTCCTCCCGGCCTCAAGCGCCTGGCGCACCGCTTCTGGCACCGGCAAATGACGGCTTTTCGTCAGCTTTATGAGCATTGGCAGATTTGCTCCGTAGACGATGCGGCGATCCTCGTAGCGACAGGCCCTGAGGGACAGGTTAGAGGGCGATCCGCCGAACATGTCGGTGACTATCACCACCCCCCCACCGGTGTCGACCGCATCGGCCGCCGCGCTGATCTCATCCTGTTTGGCTGAACGGTCGTCGTTCGCCTCAATGGCGATCGCCTTCATGCCCGGTTGACGGCCGACCACATGCTCGACTGCGGCGAGGTATTCGCGGGCCAGCCCGCCATGTGCCACGATTACGATGCCGATCACACCGATG
Source organism: uncultured Rhodobacterales bacterium (assembly GCA_964604565.1). Lineage (GTDB taxonomy): Bacteria > Pseudomonadota > Alphaproteobacteria > Rhodobacterales > Rhodobacteraceae > CAZRZN01. Next base: position 12,642 of record CAZRZN010000038.1, on the reverse strand, counting down.
CCTTTCCGCTCATGTTGATGACATGGTCCAGATCCGGCCCCGTTCCCCGCCGCTCTAGCTCACGGTGTCTGATTGACACTCGCCAACCTTCCTGCGCAAGGGCGGCGGCCAGATTTTCCGTCATCGCGACGGACCGATGTTTGCCGCCGGTGCATCCGAAACCGATCGCGAAATGCGCTTTTCCTTCCGTCACGCAAGCCGGAAGGACCAGCAGCAGCAGAAGGGTCACCTGCTCGACGAAAGCTTCGTAGCGCGGATCCTCTGCCACATAGGCGGCGACGTCGGCATCCAGGCCGGTGGCAGGGCGCAGGTCCGGCTCCCAGTGCGGATTGCGCAGAAAGCGGCAGTCGAACACCATGTCCAGTCCCTGCGGCAGGCCGCGCTTGTACGAAAAGCTCTGCACGGACACGGCCATTCCCTGACCGGTTGCCTCGGCAAACCAGCCTTCCATTTCCGCCCTGAGGTCATGCACCGTCATTTCAGAACTGTCGATCAGGATATCGGCACGATTGCGGACATCCGTCAGCAAGGCCTTTTCACGGATCACGCCGTCAACCGGCGTTTCGTCCGGCGCCAGCGGATGGCGGCGCCGCGTTTCAGAGTAGCGGCGCACTAGGATTTCTGTCGAACAGTCGATGTAGAGAAGATCAACGACCGTGCTCACCTTTGCAGCCAGAACATCGTAAAGCTGCAGCAGACCTTCCGCGCTGAAGTCCCGGTTGCGAACGTCGATCCCAAGCGCAAGCGGCCGCGTTGCCGGCAGGTCCCCGTCAACAAGGCGCGGGATCAGGCTGAGCGGGATATTGTCGATGGCCTCGAACCCCAGATCCTCCAGCACGTTGATGGCACTCGACCGACCAGCACCCGAAGGCCCGGTGACAAAGACGATGCGCGCGGTCATTTGGTCGATCTGGTCCATTGCTACTCTTGTCGGCCCTCCTTGAGATATTGCACAAGTCCCGCAGGGAAATATTCTGATGCAGAATAATGAAGCAAAGGTACAGTAACGCCCAGAATCCGGGTCTTTCGCGTCGGCGGCAAACGGTGTGTTTCGGCCACATCCAGATCAACCACAGCCGCGAGCGGGACATCCTCGACGTTTTGCGCCTTCAGGAGGCCAAGGCCGCGCGCTTCGATCAATCCCCGCAACGCGGGTGGCACGGACAGGATCAGCAAGCCGTCACACAGGGTCACGATGGTCCGGTCGTCGGCAATCAATTCGGCTCCCCGGGCCATCAGGTCCAACGCGATACCCGACTTGCCGCTTCCCGAAGCTCCGCGCAGCAAAAGGCCCCTACCCGCAATAGCGACCGACGTGGCATGCAGTATTTCCCGCATCGCTCCGGTCGCGCGCTCAGACCGGCAAGCCGACCACGAACCGCGCACCCAGCGGTTCGGAAGTCACGTCCGCTTCTGTCGGGCGGATGTTCTCTGCCCAGATCACACCGCCATGCGCCTCGACGATCTGCTCTGATATGGCGAGGCCAAGACCGGAGTTGTTGCCGAAATCTGACTGCGGCCGCGAGGTGTAGAAACGTTTGAAAATCTTCTCGAGCGCCTCCTCCGGTATGCCGGGACCGGTATCCTCGACCACCACAAGCACGCGATTTTCCCGACGTCGGGCCCAGACACGAATGGCGTCACCATCCTCACAAAAACTGATGGCGTTGGTAATGAGGTTCACGAACACTTGCGCCAGACGGGGTTCCAGCCCCTGTATCATGATCGGCGTCTTCGGTAGGTCCGTGATGAATTCGATACCCTTCTTGCGCGCGTCCTGCCCAAGGAATTCGGTCAGATTACCCAGCATCTTGAGAAGGTTGAAGTCCTGCTCTTCTTCCTTGACCAGTTCGGAATCAAGCCGTGAAGCATTGGAGATGTCGCTTACAAGACGATCCAGCCGTCTCACATCATGTTCAATAACGTCCAGAAGACGTGTTCGGTGATCCTCCTTCTTGACCATGCGCAGACTGCCCACGGCAGACCGTAGAGACGCCAGCGGGTTCTTGATCTCATGTGCCACATCGGCAGCAAATTGTTCGTTGCTGTCGATCCTGTCGTAGAGTGCTGAAACCATTCCGCGCAGCGCCCCCGACAAGCGCCCGATCTCATCAGGCCGTGCGGTCAGGTCTGGAATGCGGATCCGTCCGGGGGTGCGCGCCCGGCGATTGCGGTCACGCCCGATTTCCGCCGCGGCGGCAAGGTCAGAGATCGGATTGGCGATCGTGGAGGCCAGAACAAGGCTGAGACCGATCGAAACCAGCGTAGCGATGACGAACATCTGCAAGACACGTTCGCGTTCCGCGCTGACGGCTGCGTCGATTTCGGCCGCAGGAGAGACGAGCGCGATGGTGCCGACAAGGCGATCGTTTTGCCGGATCGGCGTGAAGGCAAAGAACAAGGTGTTTCCGCTACTTCCGGCGGATTCCACCCGCGTCAGCGCGGGATCACCCGCCTCGATCGACCGGCGAAGACGATCCTCAAGCAGGAGCTCCGGCGCATCATCGGTGTATCTGAAGAGACCGGCTGCGCTGTCCCAGACCGTATTGAGGAAATCGGAGATCAGGGTGGGCTGCTCTTCTTCGACCGGCGCGATGATCGGCGGCATGGCACCGGCGGTCTCACCGACGAGGAAGCTGGCGCTGTCAAAGACCATCAGCCGCACGCCGTCCCGCAGGTCCATTCCTTCGACCGTGCCGGCAACATCGACATTCGAATCGACGCCAAGACTGACCGGGGCACCCTCTGGCAATTGCGCCTCGAAAACGTCAGCGATCAGTTCGACTTCGGCCTGAAGTCCGTTGATCCGCTGCACCGCCAGAGTGTCGCGGGATGAATTCAACCACAGGATGCCCGCGACCAACACGTTCAGGGCAATCAGGTTGAAGGTGATGATCTTGCGGGTCAGCGGGGACCGGTTGAGCGGGAACAGACCGCGCCGCGCCCGACTGTCGCGCAACTCTTTTTCAACGGTGCTGTCCGGCGCGACCCAATCATCGCCAAGGACGACATCGGCGTCCCGGCGTTCATGATTTTCGTCCCGCATCCGGATATGCTCGGCCAGGGCCATTCCTTACTCTTCGTTGTAGCGGTAACCGATGCCGTAAAGCGTTTCGATGGCGGAAAAATCCGTATCGACGGAGCGCATCTTCTTGCGCAGGCGCTTGATATGGCTGTCAATGGTCCGATCGTCCACATAGACCTGATCGTCGTATGCCACGTCCATCAGCTGATCACGCGACTTCACGAAACCCGGGCGCTGCGCCAGAGCCTGCAACAGCAGGAATTCCGTGACTGTCAGCGACACGTCGCGCCCCTTCCACGAGACGGCATGACGCAGTGGATCCATGGTCAGGGATCCGCGCGACATGAGCTTGGTCTCTTCGGTGTCACCCACCACATCACCAGCGACGGCCTCCTGTCGGCGGAGCAACGCACGGATACGTTCGACAAGAAGCCGCTGCGAGAACGGTTTTTTCACGTAGTCGTCGGCCCCCATCCGCAGACCGAGGACTTCGTCGATCTCGTCGTCCTTGGAGGTCAGGAAGATCACCGGCATCTGGGATTTTTGACGGACACGCTGGAGCAGGTCCATACCGTCCATACGCGGCATCTTGATATCGAAGACGGCCATGTCCGGCATTTTTTTGTTGAAAGCGTCAAGGGCGGCCTGCCCGTCGTTGAAAGTTTCGACTTCGAATCCTTCTGCCTCCAGTGTCATCGAAACCGATGTCAGGATATTCCTGTCATCGTCCACAAGGGCTATTCTAGACATTGTCTCTGTCCTTATACTGCTCTGTTTGCATGCACTTTTTTCGCACTATCGGCGAGTTTCCGCCTTACAGCAATCCTAAACTGCGAATCAGCGCCATACCCGTGCCCCATCGGACGCGAATTTGGAAAAGGAATGGCTAAAATGCCTCAGCTGTTTCCTTTGGATTGCGACGACCTCGGCAGGGCCTCGCCATGGTAACGCTAAACCCCGGTTTGGTAGCGCAAACTGCCCACATGCGTCCTGTTCATGCCCAAAAGTGGCGTGCTAAGGAAAGAGTTGTCGGTAGCCGACATGCCGAAATATTATTGCGCAGCAGCGCGCGACAGGAGCAAGGCAAATGACATTTGGACGGGTGAACCCGCAGTTCCGGCTCGAAGATCAAGGGATCGAAGGGCTTGGCAATGTCTATTACAACCTCATGGAGCCCGCACTGATCGAAGCGGCGCTCAAACGCGGCGAAGGGACACTTGGCAAGGGCGGTGCCTTTCTGTGCAGCACGGGAAAATTCACCGGGCGGTCGCCCAAGGACAAGTTCATCGTCAAGACCCCCAGCGTCGAGAACGACATCTGGTGGGACAACAACGCCCCGATGACCGAAGAAGGCTTTGACGCGCTCTATGCCGACATGATCGAACATATGAAGGGTGGCGACTACTTCGTTCAGGATCTTGTCGGCGGTGCCGATCCCGCCAACGCCATCGACGTGCGCGTGATTTCGGAACTCGCGTGGCACAACCTCTTCATTCGTCACATGTTGCGCCGCCCGGACCGCGAGGATCTGGACAGTTTTACCGCGGACTTCACCATCATCAACTGCCCCAGCTTCAGGGCCGATCCGGCGAAACACGGTTGCCGCACGGACACGGTGGTGGCGATGAACTTTGACAAGAAGCTGATCCTGATCGCAAACACCGAATACGCCGGTGAGAACAAGAAATCGGTCTTCACGCTGCTGAACTACCTGTTGCCGGGCAAGGGCATCATGGCGATGCATTGTTCCGCCAATCATGCGCCCGGCAATCCGGTCGACACGGCGATCTTTTTCGGCCTGTCGGGGACCGGCAAGACCACGCTTTCGGCCGATCCGTCGCGGGTGCTGATCGGTGACGACGAACACGGCTGGTCTGACCGCGGCACTTTCAACTTCGAGGGCGGCTGCTACGCCAAGACGATCAAGCTGAGCCCCGAAGCAGAGCCGGAAATCTACGCGACCACGCAGATGTTCGGCACGGTGATAGAGAACATGGTCTACGACCCTGAGACCTTCGACCTCGATTTCGAGGACGAATCGCTCACCGCCAACATGCGCTGCGCCTATCCCCTCCACTATATCTCGAACGCATCGAAGACCGCCCTTGGGGGCCACCCCAAGAACATTATCATGCTCACCTGTGATTCCTTTGGCGTGTTGCCACCCATCGCACGCCTGACGCCGGCTCAGGCCATGTATCATTTTCTCTCCGGCTTCACCGCCAAGGTCGCGGGGACAGAACGCGGCGTGACGGAACCGGAGCCGACATTCTCGACCTGTTTCGGCGCCCCCTTCATGCCGCGCCGTCCGGAGGTCTACGGCAACCTGCTGCGCGACAAGATCGCCAAGCATGGCGCGACATGCTGGCTGGTGAACACCGGATGGACCGGCGGCGCTTATGGCACCGGGTCGCGGATGCCGATCAAGGCGACCCGCGCGCTGCTTCATGCGGCACTTGACGGTGGACTTGCCAACGTCGAGTTCCGCAAGGATCCAAGCTTTGGGTTCGAGGTGCCCGTCTCCGTCGAGGGCGTGCCCGAGCTGTTGCTCAATCCGCGCAAGACATGGGACGACAAGGCGGCCTATGACAGACAGGCGGAAAAACTTGTCCAGATGTTTGCCGACAATTTCGAACAATATGTTCCCTATATCGACGACGATGTGAAAGCCGTCGCCATCGGTTGATTCCTGCGCAAGATCAGGATGAAAGCTCTCCCTGACCGGGGGAGCTTTTTTCATTTCATGGGTCTGTTTTCAAAAGCCTGCCGGGTAGGAAAATCCTGTCTCTGCGCTTTGCTGCCAAACGTGGTAATCTGGCCAGCAGACCGATGGGAGAACACGATATGACAGCGCCGCTCTTACCCCCCTTTCTCGCCTTTTTGTCCATCGGCTCGGCCGCCCTCGCCGAAGTCGGGGCCTTTGTCGAACCGCCGCTGATTCTGGAATCCCACGGCGTAATTTGCGAAATCAACCTTGAGGGGAGCCGCCCGGCACCCGAAACGCTGTCGGGGACGCTGAATCTGGTCGATCAGAATCACGCCATCGACGTCGAGACAGCGCAGGTCCCCGCGGAACTGGGTCTCAGCTTTGGCATACGTGCGGAATTGACCCCGGGCGCGGCAATACCGGACGTCACCGTGGTCGTCACGCATCCCCCCATGGGCCCGGAGGGTGTAACGGTCGAACGCTGGTCTGCAGCTATGAATTTCGGCGAGGCGTCCCTGAACCTGTTTACCTTTGAAAACGACTACGAGTTGATCGAGGGAGACTGGATGTTCCAGTTGGAGCATGACGGAAACATCCTGCTGCAACAACCATTCAAGGTGACGGGCCCCGGCACGGTTCCATCGGTCCAACAGGCCTGTTTCGGCGCAAAGATCATGTCCTGACCACCCGCGTCATGCAAACAGAACAGCCCGCCACCCTTGGCTTTCCGATGCTGCGGAAGAAGTGCGGCCAGACCGGATTGCCTCAGTAAGGCAGGCCCACGTAATTGATGGCAAGCGTGGCTTGGGCGGCGTCATTGGTGGCCAGATGTTCGATCTCGGCCCGCTGAATGCGCAGTTCATAGGCATCCGTATCGGGAAACCGGTGCAGCAGCTTGGTCATCCACCAACTGAAACGCTGGGTCTTCCAGACACGCGCCAGCGCCCTTTCCGAGTAGCGCGACAGCGCCTGCGGCGCATTGTCGAGATAGCGCGCGCGGAGCGCCTGATGCAGATAGTGGACATCGGACGCCGCAGTGTTCAGGCCCTTGGCGCCCGTGGGCGGCACGATATGCGCCGCGTCCCCGGCAAGGAAAAGGCGCCCGTATTGCATTGGCTCGCAGACAAAACTGCGCAGCGGCGCGATGCTTTTTTCCAGGGACGGGCCGGTTTCGAGCGTTTCGGCAAAGCGCGCGGGGATACGGCGGCGCAACTCGTTCCAGAAGGCATCATCGGACCACGCCTCGGGACTATCCGTCAACGGCACTTGCAGATAATAGCGTGAAAGCGCCTCGTTGCGCATGGAGCACAGGGCGAACCCCCGTTCGGAATTGGCATAGGTCACCTCATGGTGCGCGGGGCGCGTCTCCGACAGAATACCCAGCCAGCCAAAGGGATAGACGCGCTCGAATTCTTGCCGTTTCTCCGCAGGGATCGCCTGCCGTGACACGCCGTGGAACCCGTCGCAGCCAGCCACGTAATCACAGGTTATCTGCCGTCGCTGATCGCCGTGCGTGAAACTGACCGTGCAGGCCCTGTCTCCATCCAGTGCGGCATTGCCGATCTCCACATCCTCTACTCCGTGCAAGGTCGTGCCGCCGGTGGCGTCGCGCGCCTCGTAGAGATCCCGTGTGACCTCGGTCTGGCCATAGACCATCACGGATGTTTCGGTGTGGCGGAGGAAGTCGATCCGCACCTCCAGATCATCGAAACTGAGGACCGTGCCGTCATGCGGATACCCCAGCGTGTCCATGCGCGTCGCCACTTTCGCCTCATCCAGCAACCGCAACAATCCCTGCTCCAGAACCCCTGCCCGAATGCGCGACAAGACATGCGCGCGCGACCGCCGTTCCAGCACGATGGCGTCGATGCCGCTGTGATGACAGAGCTGTGCAAGAAGCAGGCCCGCTGGACCCCCGCCTATAATGCAAACCTGCGTGCGCATGCCGATCTCCTCGCGCGCCCAGTCAATTTGATCAACTGGGCGATTAAAAATTTCCTTTCCGTCAAATACATCTTGCGGACAAAAAGGAACATGCTCAATCCGGGCGATCAGCAGCCCAACCATCTGGCCGTCTCGCCCATGCGGACGCGCGCCCCACGATTTTCCATTCTGTCCCGCGAGGCGCAACACCCCCCTGCGCAGAAGATTTTAGTTTGCCCTTGCCGTGTCACGGCTGGCCGGGATCGCAGCGGACATCCGAAGATCGGTCGCAACCGAATGGTCATGGCGCAACTCTCCGGTCCAGAACCGGGAGCCTCCGGCGCCCAATGACAGGCGGGGAAGGATGCTTTCCTGGCCCGCGCACCTGACACGAAGAAGGGACTTTACCCAAATCGTGATCACGAATCGGAACTGCCCACAACTTAATGCGTGAGTCATCAAAATATCGCTTTACACATGCACTGCAGGGCAGGCACCATATCTGGTAAGGGCGCGGGAATAGCCCGCAGCCCCTTGAGCAGGCAGCAAGCGTTGGGGATAGCCAAACTCATCAACGCAATAACCAAAGAGGTGGCGGCATGGCCCTGTCAGAGCGGTATCTGAACGACGAATTGCATCCCATCGACATGGTCGAACATATCGCCGCGCACAACGATTGGGATTTTGATCGTATTGGCGATGACCAGATTGCAATGGCTGTAGAAGGTCAGTGGCGCACCTATTCGATCACCCTCGCGTGGTCGGGCATAGACGAGACGCTCCGGATGATCTGCACCTTCGATCTGGAGCCGCCAGAGGCCCGACTGCCCGCACTTTATGAAGGCTTGAATGCGATCAACGACCAATGCTGGGCAGGCGCCTTCAGTTATTGGTCGGAGCAAAAGCTCATGGTCTATAAATACGGGCTCGTGCTTGCGGGCGGGAACATCGCCAGTGCAGAGCAGATCGACACGATGATCAGCGCGGCAGTGATGAGCGCTGAACGGTATTATCCGGCCTTCCAGCTTATGGTCTGGACTGACCGCACGCCGCGCGATTCCATGCAGGTCGCCATCGCCGAGGCCTACGGACGGGCCTGATCATGCGTGGCAGGGTCCGCGTCACGCTGTCCATCACGGCAGGCCCTGCCGGAATCCGTTGGGATCCCGCAGAACGCTGTCCTGACACCGCTGATATCCGGGGGCGGCAGACCCATCATGCTGAGTGCCCCGGAACAGGGTCACCCGGACGCGGTCCGGAACATCAGGCAAAGGACCCGCGCCCAGTCTCCTGATAATCCAAGTCCAAAAAACCAGCCGCGATGTTTCAACTCCTTACCGAAACGCGGTAGTCTCTGGTGCATTCAATAGAACCTGACCGGACGGGAGACGACATGCAGGACACGGAACTGGCAAGGCGCGGGATGGCGCTCCTCGGCTGTGGGAAAATGGGATCTGCCATGCTCGAAGGCTGGCTTGCGCGCGGTCTGCCTGCGGATTCCGTTCGCGTTCAGGACCCGAACCCGTCGGATTGGCTGCAGGATCAGGGCGTTCACATCAATGACGGGTTTGGAACCTCGCCGGCGGTCGTGCTGATTGCCGTGAAACCACAGGTCATGGGAGAGGCGCTGCCCGCGCTGCAAGCCTTGCCGAAGGGTGAGACGCTGTTCGTATCGGTTGCCGCTGGCATACCCATGTCGACCTATGAGGCGCATTTGGGCGCGGTGCCCATTGTGCGGGCCATGCCCAACACACCCGCCGCGGTCGGCAAAGGCATCACTGCGCTGATCGGCAATGCACAAACCAGCGACGCGCAGCTTGCCGTGGCCAAGGATCTGCTATCCGCCGTGGGCGAGGTCGTGCTCTTGGACCGTGAGTCCCAGATGGATGCGGTCACAGGCGTCAGCGGGTCGGGCCCGGCCTATATCTTCCACATGATCGAATGCCTTGCTGCCGCAGGCGAGGCCGAGGGACTGACACCAGATCTGGCGATGGCCTTGGCGCGGGCAACCGTTGCCGGTGCCGGCGCGCTGGCCAAGGAAACCGGCGTAGACCCCGCGCAACTGCGTCGCAATGTGACATCTCCCAACGGCACCACCCAAGCCGGACTGGAGGTCCTGATGGACGAAGACAAGGGCCTGCCGCCGCTCATGCGTGCGACAGTGTCCGCCGCGGCGAGAAGGTCAAGGGAACTGGCCAATGGCTGAAATCACCCTCGAAGATTTTTTGAAGGTGGACATCCGTCTTGGCACGGTGACAAGAGCGGAACCTTTCCCGGAGGCACGCAAGCCCGCGATCAAGCTCTGGATCGATTTCGGCCCTGACATCGGCGAGAAAAAAAGCTCAGCCCAGATTACCGCGCACTACGATCCGGCATCGCTCCCCGGGAGGCAGGTGTTGGCCGTTGTCAATTTTCCCGCCCGCCAGATCGGGCCGATGGTGTCCGAAGTGCTGGTGCTTGGTGTCTCGGACGCGCAGGGCGCTGTGATCCTTCTGGCGCCGGATCAGCATGCGCCCAATGGGGCGCGCATGCATTGAGCGTATGTGGGGACATTGGACGTCCGCAGAAAAATGCACTTCGAAACGCAGATCCGCGCTTTTTTGCGCTCGCGGTTTTCAAGGCAGACATCGAACCCAAGACACCGTCAGGCATTCACCGGAAGTGACGTCGGCGCGACAGCACAAAGCGCCCTCACACCTCCGGGCCTTTAGGATCCGGGACGATGTTATTGCTGTCGGGAACCTTGTAGAGCGGATCCCGCGACTTGATCCGCTTTGAGATCAACCGAGCGGAGGGCCAAGCCGTTGCAAAGCCGATCACCGCGGCAATCGCTACGGCGGTCCAACTGTACCATTCAAGGCTGAAGAACGTGATGACCAGCGCGCCTGTGATGGCGCTGCCGCTCATGAGGGTCAAAAACAGTGAGAGACGATCCATAACAACTCTCCTTTCCCGACTTCAACGCGGCAGACGTTGCTTGGTTCCCTTGACCTCTGCCGTCTGTTGGGGTTCCGTTACAGATGGAGGAACGCGCATTCATGTCCTTGCCTGCAATCACCGGTCACGGTGTCTTTACCCCCGAAGCAAGCATCTCGAACGATGAGCTGGTTGCAGCATTCAACGCCTATGCGGACCGATGGAACGCCGCGCATACCGCCGAGATCGAGGCCGGAGACATTGAGCCGCTGAGCCATTCCAGTTCGGAATTCATCCTGTCGGCCTCGGGGATCGAGCATCGCCATGTTATGGACAAGGCTGGCATCCTTGATCCTGACCGGATGTATCCGCGCCTCCGTCCCAGACCCGACGACGCGCCCGGTATCATGGCCGAAATGGCGCTTGATGCATGTGGCAAGGCACTGCGCATGGCCGGGCGGGACGGTAGGGATGTGGATCTGGTGATCTGCGCCGCCTCGAACCACGAACGCGCCTATCCGGCGATCGCCATAGAGATCCAGCAACTGCTGGGCGCACAGGGCTTTGCCTTCGACATGAATGTTGCCTGTTCCTCCGCGACCTTCGGCATTCAGGCGGCGGCCGACATGATCCGCGCGGGTAGCGTGCGGCGGGCATTGGTGGTCAATCCGGAAATCTGCTCGGGCCATCTGGAGTGGCGGGACCGCGATTGCCATTTCATCTTCGGCGACGTCTGCACCGCGGTTCTGCTGGAACCCGGCGATGAGGCCGATGCACGTCGCTGGGACATACGATCCACGCGCTGTTCGACACAATTTTCCAACAATATCCGCAACAACAACGGATTTCTGCGCCGCGCGCACGACCAGATGGAAGATCGCCGGGACATGCAGTTCATGCAGAATGGCCGCAAGGTATTCAAGGAGGTGCTGCCCATGGTGTCAGCCCATATCCTGGAACACATGGCAGACGAAGGATGGCAGGCCAGTGATCTCAAGCGCGTGTGGTTGCATCAAGCCAACAAGACGATGAACGATTTCATCGGCAAGAAAGTGTTGGGTCGGGTGCCGGAAACAGGCCAGCAGCCGAACATCCTGCAAGATTATGCCAACACGTCCTCCGCAGGGTCGATCATCGCCTTTTCCAAGCATTCCGAGGACATGACGGCCGGGGACCGCGGGGTGATCTGTTCCTTCGGCGCGGGATATTCTGTCGGGTCGGTTCTGGTGGAACGCGCCTGAGGGTTGCATCCCGCCCAGCCTCACGCTTGCGCGCCACATCTTTTTTTCAAAGTCTTCGATCGCCGAGCGGAAGAGGTTGCAGGCCAGCTTCCGTGCGGGCCTCATGCCCCGTCGCGATCTCGGTCCAGACGGGCCGGCGCAACAGGCGGATCCTGAAGCTCCGGCTCATTTCTGAGGGCATCGATGGCCTCTTCGAGGCTTTCCGCCTCAGTCTCACCCTCGGACAAAGCGGCCGTTTCCGGGGTGGAACCGCGGGCAGGCAAGGTGATCTTGAAAGCACCCTTCGCGGATTCGGAGACAGGGGCGCGTTGCAGGATTCGCCAGACTGTGTAGGCCACCACAAGGAAATGCGCGGCGATCGTGGTCATGAACAGACCCAGCCCACCCAGCCACGACATGGCGAAACCTGCCAGCAAGGGTCCGGCGATAGAGCCCAGACCAAAGACAAGCAGCAAACCTCCCGAAACCTGGATCGATGTGCCCTCTGGTGCATGATCGTTGGCATGTGCAACGATGATCGGATACATGGAAAAGATTGCCGCACCGAAAGCACCGACGAGGATGAGATTGGTCATCTTGTCCTGCGGCGCCAGAACCAGAAAGCAAAGATCCGCGGCAAGCGCCACGATGCTGACACCCACAAGCACCTTGCGGCGATCCATCCGGTCGCTGGCAAAGCCGATGGGAATCTGCGCCAAGGCGCCGGCCAACACCGGGATACTCGCAAAAAGCGCAATGGTGCCCAGCGCCAACCCGACCCGGTCGGCATAGACCGCAGCCAATGTGCCGAAGGCAGCATTCGACATCCCGACCAGAAAGACTGCGGCCAC
>CAZRZN010000037.1:0-25197 GCA_964604565.1 uncultured Rhodobacterales bacterium | reverse complement strand
GCGAGAAAGCGACGTCGAATGTCTGCACCGCGCAGGCGCTGTTGGCGGTGATGGCCGGGTTCTACGCGGTGTTCCACGGGCCCAAGGGGTTGCGCGCCATTGCCCAGCGCATCCACCGCAAGACCGTTCGTCTGGCAAAGGGGCTTGAGACCGCTGGGTTCAAGGTGGAGCCGGAGGCTTACTTCGATACCATCACGGTGGATGTCGGCCTGTTGCAGCGCGGCGTTCTTCAGGCGGCGGTGCGCGAGGGGCTGAACCTGCGCCGCGTGGGCAAGACCCGTGTCGGCATCACGCTGGATGAACGCACGCGGCCCGCGACGATCGAGGCGGTCTGGCGCGCCTTCGGTCTGGTCAAGAGCGACGATGCGGAGGCGTCGGACTACCGTTTGCCCGAGGGCCTGATCCGGCAAAGCGCCTATCTTCAGCACGATGTGTTCCACATGAACCGAGCTGAGACCGAGATGATGCGCTACATGCGCCGCCTAGCGGACCGGGATCTGGCGCTGGACCGGGCGATGATCCCGCTTGGCTCCTGCACGATGAAGCTGAATTCGGCCGCCGAGATGATGCCGATCAGCTGGCGCGAGTTTTCGATGATCCATCCCTATGTGCCGCAGGATCAGGCGCGGGGTTACAAGCTGTTGATTGACGATCTGAACGACAAGCTCTGCCAGATCACCGGGTATGATGCGATCTCCATGCAGCCGAATTCCGGCGCGCAGGGGGAATACGCGGGCCTGCTGACGATCCGGCGCTGGCAGATGGCGCGCGGCGAGGGGCATCGCAACGTTTGCCTGATCCCGGTCAATGCCCATGGCACCAACCCGGCCAGCGCGCATATGGTCGGCTGGACCGTGGTCGTGGTGAAATGCGACGAACAGGGGTCGATCGACTTGGCGGATTTCCGGGCCAAGGCCGAGAAATACTCTGACGATCTCGCGGGTTGCATGATCACCTACCCCTCGACCCACGGCGTGTTCGAGGAGACCGTCAAGGAGGTCTGCGCGATCACCCACGAACATGGCGGGCAGGTCTATATCGACGGCGCCAACATGAATGCCATGGTGGGGCTGTCCCGGCCCGGCGATCTTGGGGGCGATGTCAGTCACCTGAACCTGCACAAGACCTTTTGCATTCCGCATGGCGGCGGGGGTCCCGGCATGGGGCCGATCGGGGTCAAGGCGCATCTGACACCGCATCTGCCGGGCGATCCGCAGGAGGGTGACAGTGGTGCGGTCAGTGCGGCGGCTTTTGGCTCTCCCTCCTTGTTGCCGATCTCATGGGCCTATTGCCTGATGATGGGCGGTGAGGGTCTGACACAGGCCACGCGGGTGGCGATCCTGAATGCCAACTACATCGCCAAGCGGCTGGAAGGGGCCTATGACGTGCTGTATCGCGGCGGCAAAGGATGGGTGGCGCATGAGTGCATTCTCGATACGCGTCCCTTCGAGAAATCGGCGGGCGTGACGGTGGAGGATATCGCCAAGCGGCTGATGGATGCCGGATTCCACGCGCCGACAATGAGCTGGCCGGTGTCCGGAACGCTGATGGTCGAGCCTACGGAGTCCGAAACCAAGGCCGAGCTGGATCGTTTCTGCGACGCAATGCTGGCCATCCGGGATGAGATCCGCGAGATCGAGGAGGGGCGTGTGGACCGCGATGTGAACCCGTTGAAGCTTGCCCCGCACACGATGGAGGATCTGGTGAAGGAATGGGACCGTCCTTACACGCGTGAGCAGGGCTGTTTCCCGCCGGGTGCCTTTCGGGTCGACAAATACTGGCCTCCTGTCAATCGCGTCGACAATGTCTACGGCGACCGCCACCTTGTCTGCACCTGCCCTCCGATGGAGAATTATCAAGAGGCGGCCGAATAGTCGGCGCGGGCGGAGGAAACTCCGCCCGGGCCTTCCCTTCGGACGGGCGTTTTGCCCTTCTTGGATGAGGTCAGGTCACGTTTTGTGAAACCTGGGGAGTCCGTCCCGCCTTTTGGTACCGTCAAGCATCGCCACCGCCTCTAAGCGCCTTGCGGGTGCATGGTGCAAACCACGGTGATTGGCCCGAAGTCGGACGGAGGCGAGCTGCCTGTCTCGTCCGGGCAAGATGAGTGGGCTTTCCGGTCTGCGGGTCATTCCAGCCGCTTGATCTCTTCTACCAGAACCTCTGCGCTCTGCGAGGCGCGGAAATGGGCCTCTATATGCGCGCGGCCTGCGTCTGACAGCCGCATCAAGGCGTCAGGATTTGCGACCAGCGTGCGCACCGTCCGCGCGAGTTGGCCGGGATTCCTCGGTTCGACCAGATAGCCGGTCGAGCCGTCGGTTATCAGTTCAGATACGCCTCCAGCATCGGTGCCGATGGTCGGCACGCCCATCGACATTGCCTCCATGTAGGCGACGCCCAGCGGTTCGTGCCAAGAGGCAAGGACGAACAGATGCGCCTCCTGCAACTTTGCCTTCACGGCCTCTGCGTCAAGTGCGCCCAGCAACCTGACATGATCCTGCAAGCGCAGCTTTTTGAGCAATGTCTCCAGTTCGCGCCGATATCCGGTGCCGCCCTGATCGTCCTCTCCGGCGATTTCCAGTCGAACATCCACGCCGAGGTCGAGCAATTGGCGCACCGCCGCCATGACATCCTGATGGCCCTTGACGATGTTCAGCCGCGCGCAGCTGAACAGCCGCACGGGGCGGCCGCGTTCGGGCGCCTGATAGGGGGTCGTGCGGTGGAGCGCTTCCGGGTCGACGCCCATGGGGCGGACGATGAGGCGGTCCGGCAGATATCCTTTCAGGGACTGCTCCAGCTCGCCCAGGATCTTTTGCGTGATGATTGTGCCAAAGCTGGCATGTCGCCACTTGATCCGCTGTCCGGGACCGTTTTCCGACAGAGGTCCGTGCAGGGTCAGCGAATAGCGCGGGCCGCCCATGAGACGGGCAAAGGCGGCAATCAGCGCAGCGCGGCCGCTGGAATGGGCATGGATATGGTCCAGCCCGCGCATGGCGGCCTCTGCTCTCAGACGTTCGGCCGCCGTGAAGCTGAGAAATGCTTCACCGGCAAATCTCGGTCCCTCGCGCAGGATCCAGGCAGGCAGGCCCCGCGCCACGAGCCTTGCGAACGCGGCGGTGGCGGGAATCGGGTCGATCCGGCCGATATAGGTCGTGCGGGCCATGGCCTGCTCCGACCATTGGTGAGCACGCAGCCGACGGGGCGGCTTGCGTGTGGAAAAGACATGCACGTCATGGCCCATTGCCTCCAGCGCCTGAATTTCGCGCCAGAAGAAGATGTGCGTCTGTCCCGGAAATTGCGGGACGATATATCCGATACGCAAACTTTGCGTCACCTGATAATCCTTGAATGGCGGCTGTGACCCGGCGAGCGTCGGTCCTGAACAAACCTAGGCGATTTCATCGTTTGGCCACAGTTCCGCAGGACTTTCCACCGCGACACGCCATGTATTTTTCACAGGTGTGGCGTGTCGGGTACGGCCCTTGGGTGATTGGAATGGACACAGAGATGCAGGCGCGCCAAAGGATGGTCTCGGTCATCCTGCCGGCAAGCAATGAGGCGGCGCTGATCGGCGGCTGCCTTGATGCGCTTTTGCGTTCGAAACAGCCTGATGGATATGATGTCGAGGTGATCGTGGTGGCCAATGGGTGCCACGACAACACGGCCGGTGTTGCAGGCGGTTACGCCGCCCGTGCCGGTGCGCGGGGTTGGCGCCTGCAAGTGATCGACCGTGCGGAGGCCGGCAAGCCCGGTGCGCTGAACGCCGGGGATGCGGTCGCACAGGGCGCGCTGCGGATCTACCTGGATGCGGATGTGACGATATCCCCTGCGCTGTTGACCCAGTTGGTTGCCGCGCTGGAGGCCGAGGCGCCCTGCTATGCGAGCGGCGCCGTGGACATCACCGCCCAAGGCGCCGTAAGCCGGGCCTATGCGCGGATCTGGCGGCAGGTGCCTTTCATGCGCGATGTCGTGCCGGGCTGTGGCCTTTTTGCGGTGAACGCAGCAGGGCGCAGGCGGTGGGAAAGGTTTCCCAAGATCATTGCGGACGACACCTATGTGCGTCTGCTGTTCGCCCCGACCGAGCGGAGGGGCGTCCCTGCCACCTACCGCTGGCCCATCGCGGAGGGCTGGCGCAACCTTGTCAAGGTGCGGCGCCGCCAGAATGCCGGTGTGGACGAGATTGCCAAGCGGTATCCCGCTCTGATCCGGAACGAAGACAAACCCGCCTTTCCCTTGGCTGAGAAGATCCGCCTTGCCCTGCGCGATCCCTTGGGGTTTACGGTATATGCCGCTGTCGCCGTCGCGGTAAAGGCGTCGCCACACCGCGCGCAGGGCTGGAGCCGGGGACGATGAGAGGGGTTGCCGCGTTCAGCGGTGAGTCCTTGTCGGCCCGGGTCATGCGGTCGTCGATGTTCACGACGGGTGGCTTTGCCTTCGGGCAATTGATGCGCCTTGGCTCCAACCTGATCCTCACGCGCTTGCTGTTTCCCGAGGCCTTCGGTCTGATGGCGCTGGTCATGGTCTTTCTGATGGGCCTCGGACAGTTTTCGGATGTGGGCGTCAAGCCGGCAATCCTGCAATCCAAACGCGGTGACGACCGTGATTTCCTGAACACCGCATGGACGATCCAGGTGTTCCGCGGTGTCGGCTTGTGGTTAGTGGCCTGCGGGTTGGCCTGGCCCATGGCCTGGATCTACGATCAGCCGATTCTGGCGCAGATGCTTCCGGTGTCGGCGTTGACCTTGCTGATAACCGGCTTTCGCCCGACGCGGGTGATCACAGCGAACCGGCACCTTCTCATGGGGCGGGCGACGCTGCTGGAGATGGCAACGCAATTTTCAGGCATCGTCGCGGCTGTTCTTCTTGCGTGGTGGCTGGAATCCGTCTGGGCGCTGGTGTTCGCCGGGGTGATCGGCGCGCTTGTCGATGTCCTGCTGTACTGGCGTTTCCTGCCCGGTGAGGCGGACCGGTTGCGTCTGGAACGCGACGCAGCCAAGGAATTGATCGGCTTTGGAAAATGGGTCTTTCTGGCGACGGTCTGCGGGTTTTTCATCACCCAGGCCGACAAGATGCTGATTGGCAAATTCATTCCGCTGGATCTGTTCGGCCTCTACAATATCGGTTTTTTCTGGGCGGCCTTTCCTTTGATGCTGGGCAATATGGTCACGCACAAGATCCTGATCCCGATCTACCGCGAGAGGCCGCCAGCGGAAAGCCGGGCGAATTTCCTCAAGCTGCGCAAGATGCGGTTTGCGGTGTCGGGGATGTTGTTCGCGGCGGTGGGATTTTTCGCACTTCTGGGGGTCTGGCTGATCGAGATGCTCTATGATCCCCGGTATTATGCATCCGGGGGCGTGGCCGTCATGCTGGCCTGTGCGCAGATTCCCATGTTGATCGCCCTGACCTACGACCAGGCGGCGCTGGCGTCCGGGGACTCCCGGCGTTACTTTTTCCTCGCTTTCGCGCGGGCTGCGCTGATCGTGGGTTGCCTTCTCATCGGATTGCAAAGTGCCGGACTTCTGGGCGCGCTTTTTGGACAGGCCGTAGCCTATATGCTTGCTTATCCTGTGGTGGTCTGGCTGGCGCGGCTGTCGGGGGCCTGGGATCCCCTGCACGACATCGTATTCGGTGCGTTGGGTGTCGCCCTGGCAGCATTTGCAATCTGGCTGCACCTCGATTCGATTCTTGTATTGGCGCAGCAATGAACCGAAAATTACAATTAAAGGTTGTGGCGCCTCCGTGGCAATCGAAAAACCGGTCTGTTTTTTCGATAGACTGCCATTTTTATTTTGGAAAAGAAACTTAACGGTTATGATCGAGTATCACTCATGTCTTTGATCCATCGCGAGTCACCCGTTCGTTTGTGGCGAGATTTGGCTATTTATCCTAAATATCGCCACAGTTTTGCACCAGACGTTATTCCGGGTTTCGGCGTTGTCTTTCACGGAGAGCATTATGGCAGGTAACGCATCGCAGTTTGCTGAAAACGACATAGCGATCGTGGGCATGGCGGCCCATCTGCCGGGCGCGCCGGACATTGCGGCCTATTGGCGCAACCTGCGCGACGGGGTTTCCTCGATCCGGCGTCTGTCCGAGGAAGAACTGCAAGCCGCCGGAGAGGATGCGGGCCTGATCCGTCACCGGGACTATGTGCCATTTGCCGCGCCATTGGCAGACTTTGCCCATTTCGATGCCGAATTCTTTGGGTTCAGCCCGAAGGAAGCCGCCATCATGGATCCCCAACACCGGCAATTCCTCGAGGCAGCCTGGGAAGCGCTGGAAAGCGCCGGACATGTGCCTGAGACCTTCGGCGGGCAGGTCGGGGTTTTCGCCGGCTGCGGAATGGGCAGCTATTTCTATTTCAACGTCTGTTCGAACCCGGATCTGGTCGAGAATACCGGCATGTTCCTGTTGCGACATACCGGAAACGACAAGGACTTCATGACCACCCGGCTAAGTCACGTGCTGGATCTGCATGGACCGTCGATCAACCTGCAGACGGCCTGTTCGACCTCCCTCGTGGCGACGCACTATGGGTGTCAGGCGCTCTTGAACGGTGAATGCGACATGGCGATCGCGGGCGGTGTGACCATCGAACTGCCGCAAGGACGGGGCTATCTCTACAAGGAAAACGAGATCCTGTCGCCGGACGGTGCATGCCACGCCTTCGATCATCGGGCGCAGGGGACGGTTTTCGGGTCCGGGGCGGGCGTCGTGGTGCTGCGGCGCATGGCGGATGCGGTGGCCGATGGCGATCATATCTGGGCGGTCATCAAGGGATCCGCGGTCAACAACGATGGCGCGCAAAAGGCGGGCTATCTTGCCCCCTCGGTCGAGGGACAGGCGCAGGCCGTTGCCGAGGCGCAGGCGATGGCAGGCGTTACGGCGGACACCGTGGACTACGTCGAATGTCACGGGACCGGCACCTATTTGGGCGATCCGATCGAGGTGGCGGCGCTGACCGAAGCCTTTGCAGAGACATCGGATGCGGTGGGGCATTGCCGGATCGGATCGGTCAAGACGAATATCGGGCATCTGGATACGGCGGCCGGGGCCGCGAGCCTGATAAAGGCATCGCTGGCGCTGCATCACCGGCAGATGCCGCCATCGCTGGGTTATGAGGCGCCGAACCCGGCGATTGATTTCGAAACATCGCCATTCCGGGTCAACGACCGTTTGACTGACTGGCCGCATGCCGGGCATCCCCGCCGCGCGGGTGTGAACTCCTTGGGGGTCGGGGGGACAAACGCGCATGTGGTCCTTGAAGAGGCGCCAGAGCGCGGCGCCAGCGACGAGAGCGACTGGCCCTTTCAGATCCTCTGCGTGTCGGGCCGGTCCAAAGGGGCGCTGGAGGACAACTGCAAGCGGCTGGCTGCGCATCTGCGCGCGCATCCCGAACAGGATCTGGCCGATGTCGCCTTTACCCTCAAGCAGGGACGCCGGGCTTTTGAAAAGCGGCGCATCGTGGTGGCGGAGACGCATGGAGAGGCGGCGCGGATCCTCGACGGGGATTTGCCCCGGCGGATGCACAGCCATACAGCGCTGGACCGGCCCGACATGGTGTTCATGTTCCCCGGCGGCGGCGCGCAATACGCGGGTATGGCCCGCGATCTATATGAAACAGAGCCGGTCTTTGCCGAATGGATGGACCGGGGACTTGAGCACCTGGAGCGGCTGACCGCCGCGATGGCCGAAAGGTCGGAAGCGAGTATTTCAGGAGAGAAGAAGCCGGCGGTTCGTGATCTTTGGCTGCCGGAGCGCGGGGCGGAGGAAGCGGCCGATGCCGCCTTGCTGCGGCCGTCCCTGCAACTTCCCCTGATCATGATCACCGAATATGCGCTGGCGCAGCTCTGGATAAGCTGGGGGGTGACGCCGACCGCCCTGACCGGTCATTCCATGGGCGAGAATACCGCCGCCTGCATCGCGGGTGTGATCGGTTTCGAGGATTGCATCGGCTTGGTTCATCTGCGCGGGCGGCTGTTCGACTCGGTGCCCGCTGGCGGCATGTTGTCCGTGGGGCTGTCCGCGGAGGCGCTGCGCCCGATGCTGGGAGCGGATCTGGACCTGGGGGCCGTGAATGCGCCGGAATTGTCGGTGGCCTCTGGTCCGAGGGCGGCACTGGACCGTTTGGCGGAAGAGTTGGCCGCGCAGGATGTCGAATGCCAGCGCATCGGCATCGACATTGCGGCGCATAGCCGGATGCTGGCGCCCATCCTTGAGGATTTTCGTGCTTATCTGAGGTCCATCCGCCTTTCGGCGCCGCGGATCCCCCTGACGTCAAACCGGACGGGGGCCTTTTTGACACCGGATCAGGCCATGGATCCGGACTACTGGGTCGAGCATCTGCGCGGGACGGTGCATTTTGCCGATTGCATCGGCGCGCTGGCCGGGGAAAACCGGATCTTTCTGGAGGTCGGTCCCGGGAAGGCCTTGTCTTCGCTGGCCCGACAGCATCCGCAGGTCGACGGCAACCAGGTTCTTTCCAGCCTGCGCCATCGCGACGACGATATCGCCGATGACCGGCACATGTTCGAGGTTCTGGGTCGGCTTTGGGCGCTGGGTGCGGAGATCGACTGGGCCCAGATCTGGGGTGAGGCGCGCAGGCTGCGTGTGCCGCTGCCTACCTACGCCTTTCAGCGCAGCGAATATTTCATCGCGCCGGGAAAGGCCAAGAACGAGAGCGCGCCCAGCTTTCTGACCCGCAACGATGCGGTGGCGGACTGGGGTTGGCAACCGGTCTGGCGCCCGCGATCCGCACCGGTGGAGGTCGATGTGTCCTTCGGCCTGCAGGATGCCGAACCGCAGGTCTGGCTGTTGTTCATGGATGAGACGGGGCTTGCGGCGCGTGCGGCCGGGCGCCTGCGCGACGCCGGGCATGAGGTGGTCGAGGTGCGCCCGGGCGATTCATTCGCCCGCGTCGGCGCGGGCTACGTGCTGGCCCCGGAACGGGGGCGCGAGGGTTATGACCTCTTGTTGCAGGACCTTGGGACGCGGGGCATCGTGCCCTCGCGGATCGGCCATTTCTGGCTGATCACCGAGGGGGAGCATCACCGGCCCGGGTCGAGTTTCTTTCACCGGTTGCAGGAGCAGGGATTTTACGCGCTCATGTTCCTTGCGCAGGCGATCGAGGCCGAGGGCCTGCCGCGTCCGCTGCACCTGACAGTCGTGACCAACGGTGCTGCGCAACTTCGCGATGAACCGTTGCCCTATCCCGAAAAAACCACGATCGCGGGGCCTGCCAGGGTGATCCCAAGGGAATTGCCGGGCGTCAGCGTATCGACGCTGGATGTGGACCTGCCATCGCCGGTGGATGTGCCCTTCTGGAACCGGGGAAAGGCACGGGGCGCGCGCGATGCCGCGATGGATGCGCTGGCCCTGAGGCTACTGGAAGAACTGGTCAGTGAGCCGGGAGACCGGATTGCCGCCCTGCGGGGTGATCGACGGTATGAGTGTGCGATGAAGCCCGTGACCCTGCCCGAAGTTCCCGCTGCCGAGGCGGGCGGGGCCTATCTGCTCACGGGTGGTTTTGGCGGGATCGGGCTGACGCTGGCGCAGGATCTTGCCACGCGCGGCGCCCGGCTGGCGCTTTTGGCGCGCACAAAGCTGCCGGAACGGGCGGATTGGGAAGACTACCTGCGCCGCCATGCGCCCCTTGACCGCACCGCGCAGCGCATACGTGCTGTTCGGATGCTGGAAGAAGCAGGCGCCGAGGTCATGGTGCTGGACGCGGATGTCTGCAATCTGGGCCAGATGCAGGACGTGCGGCGCGCGGTGGAGGAGCGTTTCGGTCGGATCACCGGCGTGATCCATGGTGCGGGCGTGATCGACGATGCGCCGCTGCTGTCCAAATCGCCGGCCAGCGTGGAGGATGTCTTTACCCCCAAGATCCATGGCGCGCAGGTTCTTGGGCAGGTCTTCCCGGACGGGGCGCTTGACTGGATGGTGTTGTTCAGTTCGTCTTCGACCGTTACGGCGCCCGCCGGCCAGGTGGACTACGTGGCCGCCAACGAATTTCTCAACGCCTTCGCGCGGGCGCGGTCCGGCAAGACCCGGATTATCGCGGTCAACTGGGGTATCTGGAACGAAGTTGGCATGGCCGCCGAGGCGGTGGCCGCACGGATCGGCGATCAGCCCAAGCCGCCGGTCGTTCCTGTGGACGAGCCGATGCTGTCTGAGGCGACCTTCGACGATCACGGCAACCGGCTGTTTTCGGACCGGTATTCTGCCGCGGACTGGTTCATCGACCAGCACCGGACAAAGGCGGGGGATGCGCTGATGCCGGGCACAGGGTATCTGTCGCTGGCGGCTCAGGCGTTGCGCGCGCATGGGGAATCCGGTGCTTTCGAAATTCGCGATCTGAGCTTTCTGCGTCCGTTGCGTGTGGCGGGGGACAGCGCGCGGGATGTCCGACTTCGTTTGACGCGCAACGATCAGGGTTACGGGATAGATTTTCTGGCTGATGCCACGCTGAACGGGCGGCACGGCTTTGCCCTCGCTGCCCAAGGCGCGCTTTCCCTGATGCCCATGGCGCGGCCCGCGCCTCTGGATCTCGTGGCGATCCGGGCACGCTGTCCGGCGAAGGTCGACGGTCAGGGCGCCAAATTGACTGCGGCACAGGAGGTGCATCTGGCCTTCGGTCCCAGTTGGAAGGTGCTTGATACCCGTGCGCTTGGCACGGACGAGGGGATTGCTGATCTGTCCCTGCCGGTCGACGCCGCTGCGCCCGACACGCCGCTGCATCCGGCGCTGATGGATATCGCGACCGGTTGGGCGATGGATCTGATCGCGGGGTATCAGCCGACCCATCTATGGGTGCCGGTGCGATATGGCCGCGTCCGCGTGCATGCCCCTTTGACAGGCCATGTCGTGTCTTGGGTCCGCAATGCGGCGCAGAACCGGGCTGACGGTGAGACGGCGAGCTTTGACGTGACGCTATGTGCGCCGGACGGCGCCGTGCTGGTCGAAATCTCCGGCTTTACCATTCGCAAGCTGGAAAGCGCGGACATACTCAAGGCGACACCTCGGCTTACCGCGGCCGAACTTGAGGTGGACGAGGGCGACGCCTCGCAGCCCCTCTCGCCGGCGGAGGAACGCTTGGCGCATAACCTCAGCCAGGGAATCCTGCCTGCGGAGGGTGTTGATGCGTTTCACAGGGCGTTGGCGCTGAACGCGCGGCAGATTGTGGTATCGTCGATGGATCTGGATGCGTTGAGGCGCCAGACCGCGGCGTCGACCGCCGACGCCACGGCAGGCCAATCCTTTGAGCGCCCACAGCTTGAAAGCGATTATGTCGTGCCCGAGGGCGAGATCGAAGAACGGCTCGCCGGGTTCTGGGCCGAGCTTCTGGGCGTGCAGAATGTCGGTGCAGAGGACAGCTTCTTTGATCTTGGGGGCCACTCGCTGATCGCGGTCAGGTTGTTTGCGATGGTGAAAAAGGCCTTCCGCGTGGATTTCCCGATCTCCGTGCTGTTCGAGGCCCCGACGATCCGGAAATGCGCCGCCTTGATCGAGGCGGAGATCGGGCCTGTCTCGGCGGAGACCCCGGATGCGCCCAAGGCGCCGCAACGGCGCTTTACACATCTTGTGCCGATGCATGACGGTGACGGTGGTGCGCAACAGCCGTTCTTCCTGATCGCCGGGATGTTTGGCAACGTGCTGAACCTGCGGCACCTCGCGCATCTGCTCGGCAGCGACCGGCCATTCTACGGACTTCAGGCGCGCGGGCTTTATGGGGGGGAGGCCCCGCATGAGACCATCGTCGAGGCGGCGCGCGACTACATTGCAGAGATGCGGCAGGTGCAGTCGACCGGACCCTACATGCTGGGTGGTTTCTCAGGTGGTGGCATCACCGCTTATGAGGTGGCCCGGCAGTTGGAGACCGCTGGCGAAGAGGTATCGCTTGTGGTGATGCTGGACACGCCGCTGCCGCAGCGCCGACCGCTGAGCCGGCGGGACCGGCTGATCATCCAATGGCATCAGGTGCGCGAAAAAGGGCCGTTGTATCCGTTTCTCTGGCTGCGCAACCGGATCGCATGGGAGATTTCCAAGCGGCGGCAAGTGACCGGTGCCGGACCCGAACACGGTTTTCACAATGCCGAAATCGAGGCCGCGTTTTATCGGGCCATCGACAGTTATCAGGTCCAGCCGTGGGATGGGCGCGTCGTTCTGTATCGTCCGCCGTTGCAGGGCAAATGGCAGGTGTCGGCCGGGGCACTGGTCAATTCGGAACGCGCCTATGTCACTTCTGACAACGACTGGGGCTTGATGGTGCCGGGGGTCGAGGTGCATGAGGTTCCCGGCGATCACGACAGCATGGTGCTGGAACCCAATGTCCGTGTGCTTGCCGCGCTGATGCGCGAGGCGATCCAGAGCGCCGAGGCGCAGGTTTCCGGCCATGGCGAAGTTGTCGCCTTTCCCGGTCAGGCGGCGGAGTAGGACATGGCGCGCGTTCTGGTCGTATCGCTGAACTATCGCACCGCCGGGATGACCCTGCGATCGGCGCGGGCCGCCCTTGTCGCCATGCGCGGACTGGACGCCGAACTGGTCATTGTCGACAACGACAGCGGCGATGGATCCTATGAGCAAATGGCGCAGGCCATTGCAACAGAGGATTGGGCCCGCAATGCGCCGATCCGGGTGATCCGGTCAGGCCACAACGGGGGCTTTGGCGCGGGCAACAACGCAGGCATTCGCGCGCGGATGGGGGATGGAACAAAGCCCGATTATGTCTACCTGCTGAATTCCGATGCTTTCCCCGCCCCAGATGCCATCCGGCGTCTGCACGACTATCTGGCCACTCATCCGGAGGTTGGTTTCGCGGGCAGCTACATCCATGGCGAAGATGGTGAGCCGCATGTGACTGCGTTCCGGTTCCCCTCGATCTGGTCCGAGCTGGAGGGCGCGATCCGCTTCGGCCCCGTGTCGCGGCTGCTGGCCACGAAATCCGTGCCCATCGGATTGCCGGAGGCCACGCAGCGAGTGGATTGGCTGGCGGGCGCGTCGATCATGATGCGGCAAGGCGTGCTGGATCAGATCGGCCTCTTTGACGAAACGTTCTTTCTGTATTTCGAGGAAACGGACCTGTGCCTGCGCGCCGCCCGTGCCGGCCATCAGACGCATTACGTGCGCGACAGCGAGGTGGCGCATATCGGGTCCGTGTCCACGGGGATGAAGCGTTGGACGCGCATCCCCGGGTTCTGGCTGGACAGCCGCTGGCATTACTTTTCGAAAAACCACGGTCGCGGCTATGCGGCCTTGGCCACGGCGATGCACGCGCTTGGCGGTGCGGTCTGGCGTCTGCGGGTGCTGTTGCAAGGCAAGCACCCCGCTGATCCGCCACATTTCCTGCGCGATCTTCTAATACATGATTTCAAGGCACTTTTCCGGCCTTTGCCGGGCAGTCGCAAGGCGGCGCGCGGCACTGTGCGCGTTGCAGCCGAACAAAAAGCGGAGTGACGGACATGACTTTTTCCTGCGTCGTTATGGGGAATGAATCGCTTCTGGTGCAATGTTCCGAGATGCTTCGCGCACGCGGCAACAGCATCGCTGTCGTTGTCACCGAAAACGCCGATGTTCAGGCATGGGCCGAGGGCGCCGGCCTGCATGTCGAGGCGCCGGGCGTCGATCTGGCGGCGCGATTGCCGGAACGTTTCGACTGGTTTCTGTCCATCGCCAATCTCGCGATCATTCCGCAGGACGTCCTTGCGCGGCCTGCAAAGGGGGCTGTCAACTTTCACGACGGACCCTTGCCGCGACACGCCGGGTTGAATGCGCCAGTCTGGGCCCTGATCGAGGGCGAGACCCGGCATGGTGTCACGTGGCACATGATCGAGGGCGGCGTGGACAAGGGCGATGTGTTGGTCTCGCAAGCCTTCGACATTTCCGATCATGACACGGCACTGACCCTGAACACAAAGGCCTATGAGGCAGCGATGTCATCCTTTCCCGCGCTGCTGGACCAGTTGGAAAGCGGGGTGTTGCAACGGATGCCGCAGGATCTATCGCTGCGCGGCTATCATGGATTGACCAAACGGCCGCCGGGCTATGGCTTGCTCGATTTTGCGCAGCCCGCAGTCGTGTTGGAGCGGTTGGTCCGGGCACTGGATCATGGTCCTTACTGGAACCCGTTGTGCGCCGCCAAGCTGCGTGCGCAAGGTGCGCTGTGGCTGGTCGGGCATGCGCGCCTGACCGAAAGTCACTCTGCGCCCGGCACGGTATTGGAGGTGAAGGACAGCAGCCTGACCGTTGCCTGCGGTGAACACGCGCTGGTGTTGTCCGGGCTGACCCGTCTGTGCGGCACCCCGGTCGCAGCATCGGAGATTGCCGCCGTGGGCGATGTCCTTGCAATGCCATCAGCCGATGACATCCGCCGGATTGACGCGGACATGGCCGGGGTCGCGCGTCATGACGGTGTGATGCGCCGCGTGATGGCAAATTTGCAACCGGCGGAGATGCCGGGGCTGACAGCGGGGGACCACGTGATAGAGACGCGCGCCCTGACCCTACCTGCCGGTGCCGATGGTGTCGCGCTGGTGGCCAAATGGGCGCAACGCCTGACAGGGCGTGACGTATTGGACCTTGCCTGGGCGGATGCGGCGCTGGTGCAAAAGGCTTCGGATGGACTTGTGGCGGCATGGGCGCCGTTGCGTATCGGACCGGACGGCCCAAAGGGTGCTTCCCATGCGTTTGCCACGGATCTTGCCGCCAGAGCACCCGACCTTAGCGCGCAGAAGGTGCCGCAGATCGGCCTCGCGGTGGATGGCGCAGGGCATATCCCGGGCACGGCGATCACCGTGATCCTTGGGGATCGCGCGACCTTCAGCTATGATGCTGGCCGTATTCTGCCCGCGATGGCGGGTCTGCTGGCCGCCCGGCTGGAACTGATGGCGACCGCACCGGATCAGGCCCTGCCGGCGGCAGAGCGCGACATGGTTCTGACTCTTTGGAACGATACCGACACCGACCACGATCGCAGCCTGACCATGCATCGCGCATTCGAGGCACAGGTGGCGCGCACGCCAGAGGCGGTGGCGCTGATCTTTGAGGACCAGCGAGTCAGTTACGCGGATCTGAACGCCCGCGCCAACCGTGCCGCGAATCTGCTGCGCGAGATGGGGGTGGGATCCGGTCAGGTGGTTGGTCTGTGTTGCCGCCGGTCCGTTGACCTGCTGGTTGGCGCCCTAGCGATCCTGAAGGCCGGAGGCGCGTATCTGCCGATGGACCCGGGCTATCCATCCGATCGGTTGCAGCATTTCGTCGAGGACAGTGGGGCGCAGGTGATCGTCACACAGGCTGCGGTCGAACCCGCGCTGCCGCGCCACGACGCCCAATTGCTGGTTCTCGACGCAGAGCCGCGTCTGCACGCATTGCCCACGGACAACCTGCCAGAGACTGCGGGTGCGGAGGATCTGGCCTATCTGATCTATACCAGCGGATCGACCGGAAAGCCCAAGGGAGTCATGGTCGAACACCGCAATGTGGTGAACTTCTACACCGGTATGGATGCACATATTCCGCATGAGGACGGCACGTGGCTGGCGGTCACCTCGCTTAGCTTTGACATATCCGTGCTGGAACTGTTCTGGACCACGGCGCGGGGCCTGACGGTCGTGTTGACGGGCGATGAGGACCGCGGACTGATCTCCAACGGCCCGATGCCGAAGGCCGGTGGCATGGAGTATTCCATCTACTACTGGGGCAATGACGATGGCACGGGACGGGATAAATACCGCCTGCTGCTGGAGGGGGCGAAATTTGCCGATGAAAACGGCTTTGTCGCGGTCTGGACACCGGAACGGCATTTTCACGCCTTTGGCGGACCCTACCCGAACCCTTCGGTAACCGGCGCCGCCGTGGCCGGTGCCACCCGCAACATCGGCGTGCGCGGTGGGTCGGTTGTGGCCCCCCTGCACCATCCCGCCCGCATTGCCGAGGAATGGGCCGTGATCGACAACCTCACCAATGGGCGTGCGGGCATGGCGATCGCCAGCGGCTGGCAGCCGGATGATTTTGTCCTGCGACCAGAAAACACGCCGCCGGAGAATAAGCCTGCCATGTTGCGCGACATCGAGACGGTGCGCAAACTCTGGCGGGGCGAGGCGGTCAGCTTTCCGCGCCAGGACGGAACCCCGCATGAGGTGGTCACCCAACCGCGCCCGGTGTCAAAGGAACTGCCGGTCTGGGTGACGACGGCCGGCAACCCCAAGACATGGCAGGAGGCCGGCGCGCTGGGTTGCAATGTTCTGACCCATCTGCTGGGCCAATCGGTTGATGAGGTGGCGGGCAAGATCCGCCTCTACCACGAGGCGCTGCGCGGCGCGGGGCATGATCCGAAGGATTTCACCGTCACGCTGATGCTGCACACGTTCCTCAGCGACAGCCGAGAGCACGCCCGCGAAATCGCCCGAGAGCCGATGAAGGACTATCTGCGCTCTGCCGCGGGCCTGATCAAGCAATACGCCTGGGCCTTTCCGGCCTTCAAGCGGCCCGAGGGGGTGTCGAACGCCTTTGACCTGCAACTTGACGGGTTGGAACCCGAAGAGATGGACGCAATCCTCGATTTCGCGTTCGAGCGGTATTTCAACGACAGCGGCTTGTTCGGAACGGTGGAGGATGCGCTGAAGCGGACTGAGGACCTTCAGGCCATCGGCGTGACCGAAATCGCCTGCCTGATCGACTACGGGATCGACCGCGAAACGGTTCTGGAAGGTCTGAAGCCGCTGGCGCAGGTCGTCAAGGCGGCCAGTGGCACGACCGATCTGGCGCCGGATGATTTTTCCATCGCGGCGCAGATTGTGCGGCATGGCGTGACGCATCTGCAATGCACGCCGTCCATGGCCCGGATGATCGCCATGAATGACGAGGCGCGATATGCCCTGAAAACCGTGCAGCATCTGTATCTTGGTGGAGAGCCTCTGCCGGGTTCGCTGGTCGAGGAATTTTCGGGGATCACAGATGCGGTCGTGACCAATATGTATGGCCCGACAGAAACGACAATCTGGTCCTCCTGCATCCGCGCCGACGCGGGTGAGGCTGTGGTCAACATCGGTCTGCCTCTTGCAAACCAGCAGCTGTATGTTCTGGATCAGGCCCGAGAACCTGTCGGCGTCGGGCAGGAGGGCGAGTTGTGGATCGGGGGTGAGGGCGTGACCCGTGGCTATTGGCGGCGGCCTGAACTGACGGCGGAGCGGTTCGCCGACAATCCCTTTCACCCGGGCCGCATGTATCGGACAGGGGATCTTGTGCGGCGACGCGCCGACGGTCGGATCGACTTTGTCGGTCGTGTCGATCATCAAGTGAAACTGCGGGGTTTCCGTATCGAACTGGGAGAGATCGAGACCGTCCTTGAAACCCGATCTGGAGTGACGCAGGCGGTGGTTCTGGCGCGTGAAGACAATCCCGGCGATCTGCGCCTTGTGGGCTATTACACCGGGACCCCGACGGATGAGGCCGCACTGAAAACAGGGATGGCGCAGGATCTGCCCGCCTTCATGGTGCCGGGACGTTTCGTGCATCTTGAAAGCTTTCCGTTGACGCCGAACAAGAAGGTTGATCGCAAGGCGCTGCCTGCGCCGCAAGCTGCGGCCTCCAAACCGGTGCCGAAGCCGCAAGTTTCTGTTGCCGCGACGATGCCGGGCCTTGGCACAGGCGATGCGGCGCCGGTCGAGGCGGCCATCGCCGCGATCTGGCAGCGCACCCTTGGCGTGCAGGCCAGCGGGCGGGACAACTTCTTTGACCTTGGCGGGCATTCCCTGTTGGCGGTTCAAGCGCATCGGATGATACGTGAGGAACTTGGCGCGGCAAAATTGTCGATCACGGACATTTTCCGGTTCCCGGTGCTGTCCGATCTTGCGGCAAGGGTTGCAGGCCTGGTCGACGGACCTGTCACGCCCCAGCCGACGCCGGCGGCAACGACCGGTCCCGCGGAAGGCCGAGCGCAGTCCCGCAGCGAGGCGATGGCGCGGCGTCGCGAAATGCGCGCACGCCGACGGGCCTGAGGTGACGGACGACCGGCTGTGCAGCCTGATCCATCGGATCGCGCCACCCCGGCATCTGGCTTGGGGCGTTGCCCATGCCAAGGGAGAAGACGGTCAGTTCCCGGAAGAGATTGCGGCCATGGCGCGTGCCGTGCCGCAGCGGCGCGCGGAGTTCTTTGCCGGGCGCCGCGCCGCACGATCTGCCATGGCAAGGATTGGCCTGCCAGCGGTTCCGATTCCGATGGGACCGGATCGCGCACCGGTCTGGCCAGATGGAATCCTTGGCAGCATCACCCACGTCAACCGGCACTGCATTGCCGTGGTCGGGTGGGGCAGGGACTTGCGCGCCGTCGGGCTCGACATCGAGACGGACACACCGCTGGATGACGATCTGATCCCGGAAATATGCCGCCCCGAGGAACTGACGGGGATTCCGAAGTCGGCGTGGCCCATCCATGCGAAACGCATATTCTCCGCCAAGGAGGCGGCCTACAAGGCGCATTATCCGCTGGCCCGGCAGATCTTCGGATTTCATGGGCTGTCTGTCGACCTGACAAAAGGCCGGGCGCGTTTTACCGATCACCCGGAGGTTGCCGAAATTGCGGCAGAATCAGGGCTTGATCTGCCGCTCCGGCAGGCCGTTGGCGGTGGGCTGATCTTGTCCTTGTGCCTCGCCTCTCATCCGATATCACAAAGTTGAGGCCGATTGACGCCCACATTGGCGCCAAATCCTTTATCTGACTGAGATTGCGGCAGAAATGTGGCGCTGGTTTGCGATGTGGACACGCATTGTTTCCGTCAAAATCACAGCAAAGACATGGCAAAATTTGGACAGTTTGGCTAGAGTGAGGCCAGTAGTTGACGTCCAAGCCTTTCGGTTGGGCGTCTTCCGCATGGGGGCACTTTGCGGGAGCTGTTAGATGAACCAATTTCAGTCGTTTGGCGCGGTGATAGAGGCGCTAAAGCGCCGCGTGGTATTGATACTTGCGGTGACCTTTGCGGGAACCGTCCTGGCGGTGTTCTACGCGATGAACCAACCCCAGACATTCTCTGCAACGGCGGTCGTGCAAATCGAAGAGGCACAAGTGCCTGACCAACTGGCCGGCGCGACCGTTTCTGACAGCGACGCGGTTCGGCGCGTGAGCCTTATCAAACAGCGCTTGATGGCGCGCGATACCCTGCTTCGGATCATGGAAGAGTATGACCTCTTCAACGAAGATCCTTCGATGACCATAAACCAGCGTATCGAAGAGATGCGCGAGGCAACGAGAATTGACGAAATACGCGAGCCATCGCAGAGCTTTGGCGGCGTCCCCACGGCACCGTCCGGCCTGCGGATTACCGTGATGCTGGGCGACCCCGACAAGGTGGCGCAGGTGGCGAACGAGATGATGGGCCTCGTCATCGAACAGGCCCGCGACCGAAGCGCCAGCAGGGCGCGCGACACGCTTGATCTGTTCGATACAGAGGAAACCCGGGTCGGAGCCGAGATCGAGGCGCTTGAAGCACGGATTGCCGCCTTCAAGAGGGAAAACGCGGAGCAACTGCCCGACGGAATGGCAGACTTGCGGTCGCAATTGGCGGACTTGCGGGACGCCGAGCTGGATCTCGATCAGCAAATCCTGACGATCGAAACCACGTCTGACCGGCAGCGCGAAGAGGTCAAAGAGCGTCAGATTGCCTTGTTGCAGGAGCAAAAGGCCCTGATCGGCGAGCGGGTCGCACAAATCGAACAGCAGATCGAAGGGGCGCCTGATGTCGAACGGGCGCTGAATGGGCTGGAACGGGAAATGACCCGCCTTCGGGAGCAATATGAGATCATCACGCGCCGCAAGGCCGAGGCCGAGCTGGGCAGCATGCTGGAGGAGCGTCAGGCCACAGACCGGTTCGAGGTTTTGGAAACTGCCTTGCCACCGCAATATGCCGTCTCTTCCAGCCGCAAAAAGCTTGCCGCCGCGGGTGCGGTTGGCAGCCTCCTCGCGGGCCTTGCTCTGGCGTTTCTGGTGGAATTGTTGAACCCGGTGATCCGCAATCCGGCACAGATGGAACGTGCGCTGGGCGTGCAACCCGTGGTTTCAATCCCCGTGGTGGTAAGCCGCCGGGATCGCAGGATCGGTGGGATGAAGACGCTCGCCAAACTGGTTGGGATCGTTGCGCTGCTCGCTGCGGGAGGGCGGTTGCTCTGGGAGAGGTTTCCCGTTCTGGGGGAACTGTTGGATCGGGTCTTGCCCAGATTGATACGGGGATAATCCGCAATCTGGGTCGCGGATCCAAGTCAGGGGCCTGTTTGTTGCGCGCGCGCCTTGTCCGCTGCCAGACAGGATCCTCAGATCAGCAACATGCGGGGAACCGGCCGTTGCCGTGGCCGTCCGGCCCCCCCTTGGAGGCGGGCGGTTGCCTCGGTGAGCAGCGCAGGTGCCGGGCCGTCAGTAGCCATAGCGTTTCAGATCCGTTCCCTCGGCGCGGTTCAGGACCATGCCGAGCAAGGGCGTGTTTTCGCCAAGGCGCCTTTCCACTTCCTTGATCTCGCGCTCTGTGGTCAGGCCACCACCGACAACCAGAAGAACGCCATCGAACAGCGGGCGAAATGCCATGACGTCGTCGTAAAACAACGCCGGGGGTAGGTCGAACAGCATGACATCCGGGGCGAAACTCTTTTCTATCGCGTCGAGCGTCTCTCCTGCACGGGGATCCTGCAAGAGTTCCGAGGCATAGGTTTCGACGCTGCCGTTGAGGCCGAAGGCGATATTTCGTCCCGCATGGATCGAGTTGACGCCCATGCGACGCAGGTGGTCCTGCGGTGTGGTGGACCCACGTAACATGTCACCGATTGCACCGGGTGAACCGGTGCCCAGAACATGATGCATGCTCGGACGCCTCATGTCGAAGTCCAAGAGCATCGTCCGGCAATTTTCCTGCCGCGACAAACTGATGGCAAGATTGGCGGCCGTAAAGGTCTTGCCGCAGTTCTTGCCGGGCGAAGTTATTGCCACGCGCCGCCACCCGTTTTCTGAAAGCGCCTGCAAGAGACGGGTTCTGAGAACGTCAAAGGCTGAATAGGCCGGGTCTTCACGGCTCGCAGAAATGATGCGATTCCGGTCCAGATGCCGTTCGTCCACCGACAGCTCTTGCAAGGCATTCCACGCCGTCCTTATCGCGGCGGCGCCTTGATCCGCTGGTGGCGATGCCTCGGCGACTGGGCCCCGATGTTCGTGCTGCCGACCGACGGGTATCATGTCCGTCAGGGCGAGCGGTGGCTCCGCGCTTGTCCGGGTTCGTTCGGCGGGTCGCTCTTGCCGTGGGTCGTGGACCGCTGGGTCCGTTTCCTTGGTGTCGTGTTCTTTTGGTTTGTTCAGGTCGGTCGTCTGTTGCCAAGCTGTGGTCTTGCCGCGGGGGCCCGCTGCCCTGGCAACGGTTTTGTCCGAGACGTAGTGACCACCGGAAAGCCGCAGGTCATCCTTGATTGGCAGGCTAGAAGGAGACTCCGCGCGTTGGGTGGAATCGTCAGGTTTGGCCTTGTCGGATCCGCCGTGCTGTTCTGCCGTGGGGGAGGGGCGCGCAGGTTTCTTGCGGTCCGATGCAGCCAACCGGTCCGCGACAGGTTCTGTCCGGTCGCCCGGATTTTCCCGTTTGACGTCCTGACCCGCTCCCGGTTGAGCGGATCGGTCGCGTTGGGGGGCCGGCATTGTCCTTTTGGCCGAGGCGAGCGACCCGGTTGCAGAGGTGTGTTTGCGTCGGAATCGCGGGCCGTCCATCATGTTCATGCCCCTTGCTCCGCAACAGGCCCAAACATGCGCGTCTTGCACAGCATTTCCGGGAAATCAGCCCTGTTCCGGTTCATTGTCCTGCTCAACTCCATGTGTTTGGCCGCGCTCCAATGCGGCACCGGCTCGACGTCCCGGTTAAAACAGCACAATCTGGCCAGAATAAGGTAGAATGGACCGGATTGTTCACCAATGCGCCGGGCGATACCCTAGAAACCAAAGAGATTGGCTCTCTTGATGGCATTTTCAACGAACCGCGCTTTATCCGCTTCTGGTTGCCAGCCCAGAACGTCCTTTGGACGGTCGTTCACGAAGGGAGAGAAATGTGCGCGGCTTTTCCAGTCCGCCAGCGAAGGGCGAATGACCCCATGGCGGCGCAAGGCATGTTTCTTGAGCAGGAATTTCACCGTATCTGCCGCATAGAAGGCATTCAAGTTGCCGGGCACGACGCGAATCTTTGCGCCCAAGGTTTCATGGATCGCCTTGAAATACCCTTGGGCCGACATCATCGGTTCGCCCACGAGATTGAAACTTTGACCCTCAACAGGGGCGTCGATCATACGCACCAGCCCATCGGTCACATCGTCGATCAGCACAAAGGGCAGTATGTTGCGCCCATGACCCCAGATCCGCACCGCACCCGCGCCATGCCAACGTCCGATGCCCCAATGTTGCAGCGGGCCGCCATGCCCCACCACGATGCCGGGACGGGCGATCACCAAGGGCAGGCCGCGGGATTTGTGCAATTCCATCAGCTTGCGTTCGCATTCCGCCTTTGATCTCGCATAAAGGTTCCTGTCGGTCATGTCCGTGGCAAAGCCGGTATCTTCGGTGATCTTCCTGTTGGGGTCGGACATGTCATAACTGGCGATCGTGCCGGTGTAGATCAGACGTTTGACGCCGGCTTGCTCTGCGGCCATGGCGACCCGCAAGGCGACACCGACATCATTCTTCAGACAATCCTCCCATGTGGTGTCGAGCGATTTGGCAAGGTTGAAAACGACCTCGATGCCCTTCATCGCCTCTGTCAGAGCCTCAAGATCATGCAAGGACGCCGAAACGGTTTCGACCTCATCGGGCAGATCGGGAAAGGGTCCGGATTTCCCACGCGACAGCACGCGCACGTCACGGCCATCCGCCACAAGGCGGCGGGTCAGCGCACGCCCGATAAAGCCGGTGCCGCCAATCACCATGGCGGTGGGCCTTGGAGTCCGGGTCTGAACTACGGGCGAGATCGGTTTCAGGATGTCCGCCGGCAGTTTTTCAATCATCGCGTCGATCGTGCGCATGACCTTCAGCGCACTCTGACCGGAAAATCTTGGATCTTGCGGCAGGTTCTTGGCCAGCGCACCGTAGATCGCCGTGTTCATGCCGCGAAAGCTGAGACCATAGGGATTTCGGGTGTTGAGGGATTTCAGCTGCGTCAACGCGTTGCGCACACCCTCGCGCCGGTGCTGGCGAGACAGTTCGATCTGCTTCTTCAGCGGATTGGCCACGAGGTCCGAGGCGTTTTCCCGCTCAACCGTCAGCACGTCCTGTGCGTAATCAAGCCGCGCTCTTGCAGAGGATCCGCGCAATGTCACCGATCGGTCATCGACCGTTTCGACCATGGCGATTGAAAAGGTGATCTCTACATGCCCGGCGCGGGCAAGGATCCGAAAACCTTGCGGTCGGGGATCGTCGCCGGGCAACATGACGGGGTGTGCGGCCTCTACGTGCAGGATCGTCGTGTCGCCAAAGAGATCCTGGGCAAATGCAACCAGATGGGGACCGAGTTCCAGCAACAAGTTCTGAGGTTTCCGAAGCAGCCAAAGGTTGAACGGACCGGACCGAAGCGGAGCCAGTGGCAAGGCCCATGTGATCTCTGCCGCGGATATGCGCCCGTAGTCCCCTGCCTGCATGGCGGCCTTCATCCGTTCATAGGACGGCAACCCCAGAAAGTTGTGGCCGGCATGAAAGCGGCGTCCGGAAGATTCGGCTGCGGCGAGGATTTCGGCGACCTCGTCGCCGGATTCGGCCACAGGTTTTTCCACAAGCACATGCAACCCACCGTTGAGGCATTCTGTCGCAATATCCCTATGTATACTTGGCGGCGTCAGTATGTGCACGGCGTCGCAAACGCCTGCGGCGATCAGTTTGTCTACATCTGAAAAAGCCTGCGCGCCCAGTGGCTCCGCCAATGCCTTGGCCGCTTCTTCGCTGACGTCGCAGACCGCCGTGATCTCGACCCCGGGCGTGGCCTTGAGGGCGTCGGCGTGCCAGCTTGCAATGTATCCGGCCCCGATCAGACCGACACGGATGGGTTTGGACATCTTTTAACTCACTTGTATTCGATGATGCGCATATCCGCACCGCTGAGGCGCCGCGCGTGAAACCGGATCATGCCGATCAGGTTGGGAAACTTCGACGCCGTGAGCAGAAGCGCCAGCCGATGGGACTGTGATCGCGTCATCCCGTCGCTTTGAAGTCCGCGGATCGATCTGACGTGGCTGATCACGTAAAGCAATACGATCAGAAGACTGAACAGCGGGGCCGTGAACAGACCCAGAAGAAACAGCAGCGGCAGCACCAGACCGAACACCAACACCCGCCGACGTTCCCGGCTGAAGTAGTCGGGATGCAGATGGCCAACCTGGGCAAAGCCATGCCCGGTGCGCACCGCGCGCGCCCACCATTGAGAGAACCGCAGCATCGCCGCGTCATGACGGGTCATTTCCATCGGGATGCGTTCCAGCTGCCAGCTGGCCTTGCGAAGACGGGTGCAGAATTCGTCATCCTCTGCGGCGATGACCTTCGGGTCCATGCCGCCCAGTGCACTCCATGCCTCGGCTCTGACCATCATGTCCCCGCCGCAGGCCTTGATCGGTCCGGCAGGACGGTGCCATTCCCAGTCGCAGATCGCGTTGTAGACCGATGCTTCCGGAAACATCTCGGCCCGCCAGCCGGTGACAAGGCCAAGCGCCGGATTGGCCTCTAGGTGGGCGCGCGCGGCGTCGATGAATTCCGGCCTCAGAACGCAATCCCCGTCGATGAACATGACGATCTGCGGGTCGATGAGCGCGTCAAACCCCGCATTGCGTGCGCGCGCAGCGGTAAACGGCTTGGTCATGTCCAGTTCGACGATCTTGGCATCGGCTCTGCGCGCCTCTGTCAGGCTTTCGTCGGTGGAACCGCTGTCCACGTAAACCACCTGGCGCGCCTGCCCCTGAACAGAGGCCAGCGCAGCCACCAGTCGCGCCCCCTCGTTGCGGCCGATCAGCACCACGTCTACGGGTGTCATGCGCCAGCCTCCGGACGGGTGCCTGCGGGCGGCGTGCCTTTGGCATAGCCGTCAAAGAGCTGTGACAGCCAGGCGGCCTCATGGTGGATGTTGAAATCGGCTTGGACCTTCGCCCGACCCGCCTTGCCCATGACACTGCGCCGTGCGGGTTGGTCCATCAACTGCGCGATTGCCTTGGTCA
>CAZRZN010000036.1:0-25662 GCA_964604565.1 uncultured Rhodobacterales bacterium | reverse complement strand
GCACTCTTGTACGCTGCAATGTTCTTGTCACCACAGGCGTCGATGACGTAGCCACAGGCGCGTTCGGCGGCCCGATGGAAAGTGGCAGGACGATTCAATCCTCTCAGTCTGAGGTAGACTGCCACCGCCTCACTGAGCGTGATTGCAAGCTCATCCGGTTCCAGTTTTGACGATACGTCAGCTTGGGGCACCGATGTCCGAACACCCATACGCAGCATGTGCTTTCCCGGCAGATCCATGTTCTGCATCCGCAGGAAGTGCCAGTGTTCGTCGAGCTTTTGCGTGGCCTTGGTCGCCCTAGCTTTTGCAACCGCAGCCTTCCGTGTCCTCAGCGAGAACGAGATTTTGCTGCTTGTGTAGTTGTCACGAAGGTCGTTCGGGACCTTCCTCACGAAATAGAAGATGCCCTGTTTCACAAATGTGAAGGGAACTGATTGGTACTCCATTCGGTACTACGCCTCTGCTCAGCCAAAGAAAAGCTGATGCAAAGCAGAGGGTTGCTTAGGGTAATGGTGCCCAAGGTGGGATTCGAACCCACACACCCGCAAAGGCGGGGGATTTTGAATCCCCTGCGTCTACCGTTCCGCCACTTGGGCCCTGGGCGGTATTTAACCCCCTGCCGCGCCTCCGTAAAGAGGGGATATCACACGCTTGACGGCTGGTGCCGGCCATGGTCTGAGAATGCCGACCCGCAGAACGGAGTGCCTCATGCTGCGCCGCCTCTATGACTGGACGATGGCCCAGGCCGAAAGCCGCCATGCCCTTTGGGTGCTGGCGGTGGTCGCCTTCATCGAAAGCTCCGTCTTTCCGATCCCGCCGGACGTGCTGATGATCCCGATGGTACTGGCGGCGCCGCACCGCGCATGGTTGATCGCGCTGGTGGCCATGGTGTCATCGGTTCTCGGTGGCTTGCTCGGCTACGGCATCGGCTACTTCTTTTACGAAAGTCTTGGACAACCGATCCTGGAAAGCCTTGGCAAGAGCGACTCCATGGCCGCCTTCAATGACAGGTTCAACGGCGTCGGATTCTGGGCCGTGCTGATCGCAGGGATCACGCCCTTCCCTTACAAGGTCATCACGATCATGTCGGGATGGACGGCGATGCCATTGGCAACCTTCATCGTGACATCCATCCTCGCGCGCAGCCTGCGCTTTTTCGTGGTCGCCGGCCTGTTGCGGGTCTTCGGCGCGCCAATCCGCAACTTCATCGAAAAGTACCTCGGCTGGGTCTTTGCCTTGTTCGTGGTGCTCTTGATCGGAGGATTCATTCTGGTGAAATACATATGAGCCGTCGACTTCTGACCGCCTTGGCCCTTGCGGGCTCCGCCGGGCTCATGCTGGGGGCGCTTTGGTTTCAGTACTTCCGCGATCTCCCACCCTGCCAATTGTGTTACTGGCAGCGCTATGGGCATGTCGGCGCGCTGATTTTCGGCACCTTGGCGCTTGCGCTGCCCTGGCGTGTCTTTCTGGGCCTCGGCGCGCTCTCGGCAGCCTCAAGCTCGGCGGTGGCGATCTTTCACACCGGGGTAGAGCGCAAGTGGTGGTCCGGATTGAAAAGCTGTTCCGCGCCTTCGCTCGAAGGCCTCAGTCCCGAACAGGCTGTCAGCGCGATCATGAACGCCCCCCTGATACCCTGCGATGAAATTCCGTGGTCGCTATTGGGGCTGTCCATGGCAAATTACAACGTCATCGCCTCCGCCATGATCGCTGGCCTGTTCGTCATGGCGATCCGCACGCGCTGACGGTGCCGCGCCACCGCGCAAGCCATGGCGATCAGGGAACACGGGTCTCAGACGGTTGATAGGCATCCCTTTCCTGCGCGCCCTGCCTTGTCATGACCAGAATACCTCTTTCAGCCTAGGTCCAGACTGCGTCCGGCGGGCTTGCCGCCCCCTACGGGCGCAGGCCTTGGACGTTGGGTTGGTCCTGACGCGCGTCTGTCTTGTGGCGTCCACGGGCCTTTCCCTCGCATCACGCCATATTCGCCATCAGCGGCTGGGTGGCATAAGGCTTCGAAAACGGCGGCGGCACGCCAGTCGGGTTGACTTTTTGACCATCGGATGGTTGTTAGCGTTAACAAAGACCAACAGCATTTTATTTGACCGCAAGCCAGAAGAGGGCCCAACATGACCGTCAAAGTTGCCATCAACGGTTTCGGCCGCATTGGACGCAACATCCTGCGCTCCATCATCGAATCCGACCGCACCGACATCGAGGTGATCGCCATCAACGATCTTGGCCCGGTGGAGACCAACGCGCATCTCTTGCAATACGACAGTGTGCATGGACGGTTTCCGGTCAAGGTATCGCACACGGACGACAGTATCGACGTGGGCCGTGGACCGATCCGCGTCACCGCCATACGCAACCCGGCGGACCTGCCATGGTCCGATGTGGACGTCGTGCTGGAATGCACCGGCATCTTCACGTCCAAGGACGCCTGCCAGGCGCATCTGGACAATGGTGCCAGCCGCGTGCTGATCTCCGCGCCCGGCAAGGACGCGGACAAGACCATCGTTTATGGCGTCAACCACGACAGCCTCACCGCAGACGATATCGTCGTGTCCAACGCGTCATGCACCACCAATTGCCTGTCGCCCGTGGCCAAGGTCTTGAACGACACAATAGGCATCACCCGCGGGTTCATGACAACGATCCACAGCTACACCGGCGACCAGCCAACGCTGGACACGATGCACAAGGATCTCTACCGCGCGCGTGCCGCGGCCATGTCGATGATCCCCACGTCCACCGGAGCGGCAAAGGCTGTTGGCCTCGTGCTGCCGGAACTGGATGGCAAGCTCGATGGCGTGGCAATCCGCGTTCCGACGCCGAATGTCTCCGTGGTCGATCTGACCTTCGAGGCCGCGCGCAACACCACCGCAGAAGAAATCAACACAGCGATCCGCGCGGCCGCCGACGGCCCCTTGCAGGGAGTTCTTGGATATACCGACGCCAAGCTGGTTTCGATGGACTTCAACCACGACCCGCTTTCGTCGATCTTTCACACCGATCAGACCCGCGTGATGGAAGGCACGATGTGCCGCATCCTGACGTGGTATGACAACGAATGGGGCTTTTCCAACCGCATGGCCGACACGGCGGTCGCCATGGGCAAACTGATCTGAAAGGCGCCCCTTTCCGAAAATGAAAAGGTCGCCTTCCGGCGGCCTTTTTCAT
Source organism: uncultured Rhodobacterales bacterium (assembly GCA_964604565.1). Taxonomy (GTDB): domain Bacteria; phylum Pseudomonadota; class Alphaproteobacteria; order Rhodobacterales; family Rhodobacteraceae; genus CAZRZN01. The sequence continues at coordinate 22,482 of CAZRZN010000036.1, read as the reverse complement.
GTTTGCTGCATCCTGCGTGTCCCATCATGCGGCAGCGTTGCGACGGCCTTTTCCACCGATCCGGCGCATGCACCGCTCTCCGCAAAGTCGCCAGAGGCCACCGTGGCAGAGCGCGGCGAGGCGCCGCTTCAGCCCTGCACAGGGCGCAAGGCGACTATCTGTTTCCGGCAATTGTTCTGCGTCGCAGCATGGCTATGTTGGCGGTAACAGAAACACGCCAAGGAAAGACAGAAACATGACATTCTTCACCGATCTCCGCACCTCCATGAAAAAACGCGCCCAATTCCGTGCAACCGTGCGCGAACTCGAAGCGCTTGACAGCGCCGTAGCCCGCGACCTTGACATCGCGCCCGCCGATATCCGCCGCATCGCCCGCCACGCCGTCTACGGATAAGGTATGTCGGGCGCAGGCCGCCTCGGACCACGGCCCGAGACGACGCTTGGCAAGGATATCGCGCCAACCCCGCTGACCGAGGGGTCGGCGAAGCCGGAGCGCATTGCCCCGGGACAAGCACACGGCAGGCTGCCGGACCACAGATGGCCTGCCGCCTCCGCGCGCTGACCGACTATTGGTCGTGAACGGGATCGACGCGGGCTTGACAGGCCCCATCGGCCTTTTGGACATAGCATTATTCGCTCACACTGATGAGATTGAGGGCCCTGCCCGCTCACGGATGTGATAGTTGCGGTGTCCGTCCGTTTTTCGATCGTCCCGCAGCACCCAGACAAGCGGCAAGGCGCCTGATCAATCCTGAGCAAAGCGCTGATTGAGCGCGGCCTTGACATCCGGCGTCACGAATTTCGACACGTCGCCACCCAGTCGCGCGATTTCCTTGACCAGCTTCGACGCAATCGCCTGATGCCGCGCCTCGGCCATCAGGAACACGGTCTCTACGCTTTGATCAAGGGCGCGGTTCATGCCGACCATCTGGAATTCATATTCAAAATCCGCCACCGCCCGCAGTCCGCGGATGATGATGGACGCCCCGACATCATGGGCGCAGTCGATCAGCAGGTTTTCGAATGGATGCGCCACAATCTCAGTCCCGGTCTGCTCGGACAGATCCCTGCACGCCGTCTCGATCATCGTCACGCGCTCTTCGAGCGAGAACAATGGTCCCTTGTCGCGGTTGATCGCAATGCCGATCACGAGCCTGTCCACAAGCAAGGCCCCCCGGCGAATGATGTCTATGTGACCCAGCGTGATCGGGTCGAAAGTTCCGGGATAAAGGCCGATGCGCATGGCTGCTTCCGTTCTGGCACGTGTCGTCGCACGCAACAATATTGCGCCGCTGAATGCAACCCGGAACCGCAGGACGGCGAGTTGTCAAACGGTCGCGCACCTACCAGGGGTTTGCGATCATGCTCTCCAGCGCGGTGTTCTCGGCCGCCAGTTCGTCCAGCCGGGCCTTGACCACGTCGCCAAGGGTGACAAGACCCACCATCTTGCCGTCTTCCACGACCGGCATGTGACGAAACCGGCCCTCGGTCATCTGGGCAAGGAGAGAGTCTGCCTTGTCCGAACACGTGCAGGTCACCGGATCCCGCGTCATGTAGGTTTCGACGGTGGCGTCCAGACAGGCCCCGCCTGTCGCCGCCAGCTCTCGAACGATGTCGCGTTCCGACAGGATGCCCTCGGGAAGCAGACCGTCCGACGACACCACCACCGTCCCGATCCGCTTTTCCGACAGGATGCGCGCGGCTTCCGAAACCTTGGTGCCGGGCGGCACGGTGAACACTCCGTCGGTGCCCTTGATCTTCAGAATTTGGTGAACCTGCATCTTCTGCTCTCCCTGTGACACCGGCGTGAGATCAGCGTGACGTCTGCAGGTGCGACCTGTCAAGTGGCCGCAGGCACCGCACCCTCGGCAGTCAACGCCTCCAGCCGGGCGAGTTCCGTTCGCATCCCACTGACCAGCGCGTCCGCGAAACGGCTCTGCCGTTCCAGCCGGCGGTCGTCCGCATGGCGCACGAGATAGAAACTGCGTTTCAGGGAAATCTGCTGCGGAAGGACCCGCCTGAGGCCGGGCGCGGCGGGCAGCGTGAAATCATGGACGATGCCCAGTCCCGCGCCCAGCCGCAGCCAATGGAACTGCACCGCCACGGAATTCGACGCGAGGGCGACACGCGTCAGACCCAATTCGCCAAGGTAATCCAGCTCCTTGTCAAAGATCATGTCGGGAATGTAGCCGACGATCCGATGAGCCTTCAGGTCATTCGGGCCGGAAATCGGGGCATGTTGTGCAAGATATCCGTCACTTGCCGCAAGATGGAGGCGGTAATCGGCAATCTTCTGCACGACGAGGCGCCCCGCTGTGGGCGCGGAGACGGCGATCGCCAGATCCGCTTCGCGGCGGCTGAGGTTCACCACCCTGGGCAGCGACACGATCTGAAGATCCAGATCCGGATTCTGATCGGCAATGGCCGCGCAGACTTGCGGCAGCAGGAAATTTGCGCAGCCATCCGGCGCCCCGATGCGGATCTGTCCAGACAGGCCTTCGGCGCGTCCGCGCAACGCCTCCCCTGCCTGCGAAGTCGCCTGCTCTGCCTCTTCGGCGAAGCGCACCAGCCGGGTGCCCGCCTCTGTCAGGGCGTAGCCCTGGGGGGACTTGGCGAACAGGGGCGCACCAAGCGCCTCTTCCAGTCGAGCCACCCGCCGCCCGACCGTCGCCGCATCCATACGCAGCCGCCGCCCGGCCGCCGACAGGCTCTCGTCCCGGGCAACGGCAAGGAAAATCCGCAGATCGTCCCAGTTATCCAAACCCCCTCCTTTGCAGAATTGCAAAATGCTTTTGCTGCATTGTCTCTGTTAATGGCATTTTTGCAAGATTAAGCTTTGTCCCAAGGGAACAAGGAGGATTCCGATGACCGAACTCACCAACTGGATCAACGGCCAGCACGTCAAATCGACCTCGGGCCGCTTCAGCGATGTCTACAATCCCGCCACCGGCGAGGTGCAGGCACAGACCCCGCTGTCCTCCGTCGACGAATTGAACGAGGCCGTCGCCAAAGCTGCCGAGGCGCAGATCGCGTGGGGTGCCACAAATCCCCAACGCCGCGCACGCGTCATGATGAAGTTCGGCGCGCTCATCAATGAGCACATGGACGAACTGGCCGAAATGCTGTCGCGCGAACACGGCAAGACGATCCCAGACGCCAAGGGCGACGTGCAAAGGGGCCTCGAGGTGGTCGAGGTCTGCATGGGCGCGCCCAGCATGCTCAAGGGGGAATTCACCGACGATGGCGGTCCCGGCATCGACCTTTATTCGATGCGCCAGCCGCTGGGTGTCGTTGCGGGCATCACGCCGTTCAACTTCCCCGCCATGATCCCGATGTGGAAAATGGCGCCAGCCCTGGCCAGCGGCAACGCGATGATCCTGAAACCGTCCGAGCGCGTGCCCTCCACCGCGCTGCGGTTGGCCGAACTGCTGCAAGAGGCGGGCCTGCCCGACGGCGTTCTGCAAGTGGTCAACGGTGACAAGGAAGTGGTCGACGCGATCCTTGACAACGAGACCATTCAGGCGGTCGGTTTCGTGGGGTCGACCCCCATCGCGCAATACATCTATGGCCGCGCGGCCAACAACGGCAAGCGGGCCCAGTGCTTTGGCGGCGCAAAGAACCACATGATCATCATGCCGGACGCCGACCTCGACAAGGCCGCCGACGCACTGGTGGGCGCCGGTTACGGCGCGGCGGGCGAACGCTGCATGGCGATCTCTGTCGCGGTGCCGGTCGGTCAGAAGACCGCCGACGCGCTGATCGAAAAGCTGGTTCCGCGCGTCGAAAAGCTGAAGGTCGGCCCCTACACCGCGGGCGACGACGTGGACTATGGCCCGGTCATCACCGCCGCCGCCAAATCGCGCATCGAAGGCTTGATCGACAGTGGCGTGAACGAGGGCGCGAACCTTGTCATCGACGGCAGGGGCTTTCAGCTTCAGGGTTATGAAAAGGGCTTTTTCGTCGGCCCGTCGCTCTTTGACAACGTCACCCCCGAAATGGAGATCTACCGCGAGGAGATCTTTGGCCCGGTCCTGAGCCAGGTCCGCGCCGAGAGCTATGAAGAGGCGTTGAAGCTGACAATGGACAACCCTTACGGCAACGGCACGGCCATCTACACCGCCGATGGCGACACCGCGCGCGACTTTGCCCACCGGGTCAACGTGGGCATGGTCGGCATCAACTTCCCTATCCCGGTGCCGCTGTCCTATCACACCTTCGGCGGCTGGAAGAAGTCGGCCTTCGGCGACCTGAACCAGTATGGTCCCGACGCTTTCCGCTTCTACACCAAGACCAAGACCGTCACGGCGCGCTGGTTCTCGGGTATCAAGGAAGGTGGCGAATTCAACTTCAAGGCAATGGACTGATCCATGCCGGAGGTGCGCCGCAGGCTCTGTGGCGCACCGCTCACGGAAGATTTCCAAATTCAACTCTACTTTAGGTTGATCTTGACGTAACCGAAAGGCCATGTCTTTCTTTGAAGGCAGCTGGCACAACTGTCAGCTTCCCTTGTGCCTGCCGAGGCTCGGCTTGGGCACTTTGAACGGTGCGATCAGGCGCGAAGACGCCGCAGGCCGATCGTGTCCGACGATGGAGAGACACCGCACATGCCAATAGACATTTCCATTCACCCCGTCCGAGAACTGGCATATTGCAGGGTGGCAGGTGGTATCGATGCGCAAGAATGCATCGACAGCCTCGCCGCCTATGTGGCGCATCCGCAATTCGATCCGCGGTTCAATTTCCTCACCGTAACCAAGGGTGTGCAACACGTCGATGGCACCTTCCGCAGCATCGTGATGGCGGTTCAGCGCTCCATGCCGCTGATCCGCCACTTTACGCAGGACTCACTGTGGGTGATCCATGCGCCGAACGACGTGACCTTCGGGATGGCGCGCATCGTGCAGCAGGTGGTGGAGCCGTTCAGCCGTGCCCAGTTGGAGGTTCTGCGCGACCCATCAGAGGCCCTGTCCTGCGCCGGCCAGCCGGAAACCTGTTTTTGCCAGATCGAAACCGCGCTGGGTCTGCACCCCGAAACGGACTGACCGGGCCATCCCTGCTTGCCTGCGCCTGTCGCCTCTGCTTTGCTTTCGGAAAACGGGGGACGGGATGTCGGAGCCACCTTTCACCATTGGCATCGAGGAAGAATATCTTCTGGTCGACGTAGAGACCTGCGCGCTGGTCGAGGCGCCTGAGGGTCTGATGGAGGCCTGCGCGGCCGAACTCGAAGGGCAGGTCAGCCCGGAATTCCTGCAATGCCAGATAGAGATCGGCACCCGCCCCTGCACCGGCGTGGCCGAGGCCCGCGACGACCTAAGGCGCCTGCGCGCCGCCGTGTCGCGCCATGCCGGCAGCTACGGGCTGTCGCCCATTGCCGCGTCCTGCCACCCCCTTGCGGACTGGAAGGTGCAGCACCACACCAACAAGCAACGTTACAATGACCTGACCCGCGACCTGGGCGGTGTCGTGCGGCGCATGCTGATCTGCGGGATGCATGTGCATGTGGGGATGGACGACGATTCGCTGCGCGTCGACCTCATGGGGCAGGCCAGCTATTTCCTGCCGCATCTTCTGGCCCTCTCAAGTTCCTCCCCCTACTGGCAGGGTGAGGACACGGGGCTTGCCAGCTACCGGCTCTCGGTCTTTGACAATCTGCCCCGCACAGGTCTGCCACCGCAATTCGACAGTTGGCAGGATTACGAACGCTCCACCCAGGTTCTGGTCGACACCGGCGTGATCGAGGACACGACCCGCATCTGGTGGGATCTGCGCCCCTCGGCGCGCTTTCCGACGCTGGAGGCGCGGATCATGGATGTGCAGCCACGGATGGAACACGCGCTGACTCTGGCGGCGCTGGCACAATGCATCATGCGGATGCTCTGGCGGTTGCGGATCCGCAATCAGCGCTGGCGCCTTTATGACCGCTTTCTTCTGGATGAGAACCGCTGGCGCGCGCAGCGCTACGGCGTCAGCGAAGGGTTGATCGACTTTGGCGCGGCGCGGGTCGTGCCCTTCGTCCAGTTGGTCGACGAACTTCTGGATCTGATCCAGGAGGACGCGGCAACCCTTAAATGCATGGCCGAAGTGCACCGCGCCCGTGAGATCGCCGAGGGCGGCACATCCGCCGACCGTCAGCGCGCGGCCTTTGCCAAGGCCGAGACGGCAGGCGCCGATCACGAGGGGCGGATGCGCGCCGTCGTCACCCATCTGATCGAGGAATTTCACGCCGATCTCTGAACCCTTTCTGCAAGCGTGCGGCGTGCGGCGTGCGGCATGCGCCATCCATCCGCACGACAAACCGATCAAGGCCAAGCGACATGGTGGACATCCCATCCACCCTGAATACCGCCAAGAAAGCATCGGTCAGCCCTGCCTACCGAACGGCAAGCCCGGAAGGATGGCCATGCCAAAGGCCGCGACAGCCGAAGACAACCAAATGTCGGTGGCGCATCGCCACCGCCCCGCCCGAGGATTGGATCAAGGGCAAGAGGGCGCCACCGCTCTTGGCAGCACCAAGGCCGCGCGATACGAGGTGTCGGTCAGACCCGGAGACCGCAATGAAAACCGCAATCGCCACATCCGATTACTTCGTCATGGGCGAGACCTTCATCAACCGCCATATCGCGCATCTCTTTGGCGGGGAGACCTGTGTCATCTGCGGGCGGGCCAATGGCGAGGATCCTCTGGGAAAACCTCTTTTCGTGCGTCGCGCGCCTCTGACAACGGCCGACAAGCTGCGGGCGCCCTTTGCTGCCCTCTCCGGCGCGGCCCTGCACGGCACCTCGCGTCTGCCCTATGGCGACAATCGCAGGCGCCTCGCGACCTTCCTGCGCGAGCAACAGGTCAAGGTGATCCTTGCAGAATTCGGCACGCAGGCGCTTGTGGTGGCCAAGCTGGGCAATGACCTGAACATTCCGGTCTTTACCTATTGGCGCGGCACAGACGCCTCACGCGCGCTGCGATCCAGACAGCGCATCCGTTCCTACCGTCTGATGATGCCGCGCCTCGCGGGCATGTTCTCGGTCAGCCGCTTCCTGCTGGAGCAGCTTGCCGCCGCCGGTATCAGCCATCCCAATGCGCATGTCGTCCCCTCAGGGGTCGACGTCCGCCGGTTCACGCCCGGCCCCAAGCGCCCCGGCAGTTTTCTGGCCGTGGGCCGGATGGTGTCCAAGAAGGCGCCCCAGATCACGCTGAGCGCCTTTGCCAAGGCGGCCCGAGGGCGCGACGCGCATCTGACCTTTATCGGCGACGGTCCGCTGCTGGAGGACTGCAAGGCCAAGGCGCATTTGCTGAAGATCGCGGATCAGGTGACGTTCACAGGCGCCCTGCCCCATGATCAGGTCCGCGCCCATCTGGCGGAAACCGAAGTCTTTCTTCAGCATTCGGTCACAGCCCCGGATGGCAATACCGAAGGTCTGCCCACCGCGATTCAAGAGGCGCTGGCCTGCGGCTGCATCACGCTTTCGACCCGCCATGCCGGTATCCCGGAGGCTGTCGCCCATGGCGAAAACGGCCTTTTGGTGGACGAATGGGACGAAGACGGGTTTGCCGAAGGCATCGCCCGCCTGCTGGACACACCAGACCGCGCGGCCATGGCCGAGGCCGCCCGCGCCACGGCAGAGACGAAATTCGACAATGCGGTCGGGTTGGCACGCGTGGAACAGGTCCTCCGCGACACGGTCGGCCACCGCGGCTGAGACCTTGCGCCGCTTGCATCCGACGCGGCCATCGGCCACAATCTGAACAAGCGTTCAATTCACTGGCCCGGGGAGGAGCCCGCGATGGATTTCGCACTTTCAGAGGAACAGACCGCCATCTTCGACATGGCCTTTGCCTTCGGGCAGGAACGGATCGCGCCCCACGCCCGCGACTGGGAGGCGCAGGGCACCATACCCAAGGACCTCTGGCCGGAAATCGCGCAACTTGGATTTGGCGGGCTCTACGTCTCTGAAGAAGCTGGCGGTTCGGGGCTGTCGCGCCTTGACGCCACGCTGGTGTTCGAGGCGCTTTCGATGGCCTGCCCCTCTGTCGCGGCTTTTCTGTCCATCCACAACATGTGCGCGCGCATGATCGACAGCTATGCAGATGACACCTTCAAGGCGCGCGTCCTGCCCCGGGCACTGAGCATGGAAACGGTTCTCAGCTACTGCCTGACCGAACCCGGCTCCGGATCCGACGCGGCCGCGCTGAAAACCCGCGCGGAAAAGACCAACGAAGGCTACCGCCTGAACGGCACCAAGGCCTTCATCTCCGGCGGGGGCTATTCGGACGCCTATGTCGTGATGTGCCGCACCGGCGGCGACGGCCCCAAGGGCGTTTCAACCCTTTATGTCGAGGATGGCGCGCCGGGGCTTTCATTCGGCGGGCTTGAGGACAAGATGGGCTGGAAATCCCAACCCACCCGGCAGGTCCAGTTCGACGATTGCCTGACCGCGCATGAAAACCTGATCGGCGAGGAAGGGCGCGGCTTTTCCTACGCGATGGCGGGCCTTGACGGTGGACGGCTGAATATCGCAGCCTGCTCGCTTGGCGCAGCCCAGGCCGCATTGACGCAGACACTGAGCTACATGGCGGAACGAAAGGCCTTCGGCAAATCGATCGACCAGTTTCAGGGCCTGCAATTTCGCATCGCGGATATGGAAATCGAATTGCAGGCGGCACGCACCTTCCTGCGTCAGGCGGCATGGAAACTCGACACCGGCGCGCCCGATGCCACGAAATTCTGCGCCATGGCCAAGAAATTCGTGACCGAGGCCGGATCCAAGGCCGTCGATCAATGCCTTCAACTGCATGGCGGATACGGCTATCTCGCGGACTACGGGATAGAGAAACTGGTCCGCGATCTGCGTGTCCACCAGATCCTGGAGGGCACGAACGAGATCATGCGCCTCATCACGGCCCGCCAGATGCTGGCCAAATGACCGGTGTCATGGTTTCCTGCGGCTAAACACCCGCCCGGCTTTCCGACCGGGGCGCGTCCCCATCCCCTTGCAAGGACCAGATCATGTCCGACATCCACATCCGAGCCGAGGCGCGCGCCGGGCGGATCACTCTGAACCGTCCAAAGGCGCTGAATGCCCTGACATGGGACATGTGCCTTGCCACGGAACAGGCCCTTGACCGGTGGCGCGACGATCCGGACATCGGTCTGGTCCTGATCGACGGTGAAGGCGACAAGGCGTTTTGCGCCGGCGGCGACATCGCGGCCATGTATCGCTCCGGCATCGAGGGTGACTACGACTACGGCCGCCAGTTCTGGCGCGACGAATACCGCATGAATGCAAAACTCGCGGAATATCCGAAGCCTGTGGTGTCCTTCCTACAGGGGTTCACGATGGGGGGCGGTGTCGGTCTTGGCTGTCACGGATCCTGCCGGATCGTCGGCGACAGCAGCCGACTGTCGATGCCGGAATGCGGCATCGGGTTCGTTCCGGATGTGGGCGGATCATACCTGCTTGCCCGGGCTCCGGGTCGGCTTGGGGAATACCTTGGGCTGTCCGCCGCCCGGATGGGTCCGGGCGACGCCATCCATGCCGGTTTTGCCGACCGCTACCACCCCGAAGACGACTGGCACGCACTCAAACAGGCGCTGATCGAAACGGGGGACGTCGCCGCGATTGGCGCCGCGCCGCCCCCGCCGGAAAGCGCCTTGGCAGAAAGACAGACCGAGATCGACCGGCTCTTCCAGGGCGAAACTCTCAGCGAGGTCATTTCCATGCTGCGCAGCAGTGACGGCTCCTTTTCCAAGGATACGCTCAAGTCGTTGTCGCGCAACGCGCCCCTGTCGATGGCCGTCACGCTGGAGATGATACATCGGCTGCGCAGTCCCTCGGTGACGGTTCGGCAAGCGCTGGAACTGGAATTCCGTGTCTCTCACCGGATCATGGAACAGGGCGACTTTCTTGAAGGTATCCGCGCCGCCATCGTGGATAAGGACAAGTCCCCGGTATGGCGTCACGGGCTGGAAGCCGTCCCCACGGCGGATGTGGCCAGGATGCTGATGCCGCTTGGTCCCGACAGTCTCGATTTCTCGTAACGCACCAAGGAGAACAGCATGCAGATCGGTTTCATCGGACTGGGCAACATGGGTGCGCCCATGGCCGCCAATCTTGCCGCCGCAGGTCATGCGGTCACAGGCTATGACACGGCGGGCACGACGGCCGAAGGCGTGACACCGGCAAAAACCGCGAAGGATGCGGTCAGCGGCGCGGAGATCGTCATTACCATGTTGCCGAATGGTCAGATCCTGCGCGATGTCGCGGCGGCGATCCTGCCTCATATGACCACGGGCGCCATCCTGCTGGACTGCTCCACCGTCGACGTGGCCTCTGCCCGCGCGGTGGCAGATCTTGCCGCAGAGGCAGGCATCGGCGCACTGGACGCCCCGGTGTCCGGCGGAGTCGGCGGCGCCGCAGGCGGCACGCTGACCTTCATGGTGGGCGGAGCGGACGCGGCTTTTGCCACGGCCCAGCCACTGTTCGAGATCATGGGTCAGAAGGCGGTGCATTGTGGCCCGGCAGGCAACGGACAAGCCGCCAAGATCTGCAACAACATGATCCTCGGGGCGACCATGATCGTCACCTGCGAAGCCTTTGCCCTCGCGGACAAGCTGGGCCTCGCCCGCGAGGCGATGTTTGACGTGGTGTCGACATCATCGGGCTATTCCTGGTCGATGAATACCTATTGTCCGGCGCCCGGGATCGGCCCCAAATCGCCCGCCGACAACGACTATCAGCCCGGCTTCGCCGCCGATCTGATGCTGAAAGACCTGCGCCTGTCGCAGCAGGCCGCAATGGAGGCGGGTGCTGACACTCCGATGGGTGCGGCCGCGATGGAGCTGTATCGCCAATTCGTCGAGGAGGAGGATGGCAAGGGGCGCGATTTCTCCGCGATGTTGCCAAGGTTCGAGAAACGCACGCGGAGTTGATCCACGTCATATGCTCGAATCGATATCCATTATCTACGATGCCTCAAGGAAAACCCAACATCGTAGGAGACGGATATGTTTGAGAAGAATATGGGCCAGGCCGACAGGATCCTCCGCGCCATCGTCGGCGTCGCGGCAATCATCGCCTTTTTCGTGGTTTCAGGTGGCTGGGGCTGGCTTCTGCTGGTCGTTGGCGTGGTCCTGCTGGCCACCTCGGCGATGGGGTCCTGCCCACCCTATTCACTGCTGGGCATCAACACCTGCGGCAGGCGATAAGGCACTCGGGTCGGTCCCGCGGCGCGCCCGTTCACCGGCCCATCAGGTCCGCGATCTGTTCAGACGCCTGTTCGACAAGTCGGCGGCCCTCGTCGATCGCCTCTGCTGCGCGAAACATCTCCATCACGGAGACTTGGACGAGGTCCGCCTCCAGCATCACATCGGCGGGATCTGCCGCCTCGCGTGCCTTGCGCAGAAACTCCGTCAGGATATCGATGGAGACAGAAACCACGTCCATATAGGCCGGACTCACGTCCGGCTTTTTTTCCGGCAGGAGATCCTGCAACCGATCCGGAAGAAAATCCCGCATCTCCCTAACCCCCAACCTTTGCCAGAAATCCTCTGACGGCTCTGGCGCCCACAGCTTGCGCCCGTGCTTTGCATTTGGATTCACCGCAATCGTGCAGCGGGCGCCCAGGGCGCGCACGGCCGATGTGGGCACCGGATTGATCAGCCCGCCATCCAGCAGCCATCTGCCATCCACCTGTTGGGGCGCAAAGACGCCGGGGATCGCGATGGACGCCCGAACCGCCGGGATCAACGGCCCCTCGCGCAGCCAGACCTCGCGCCCTGTCGTCATGTCCGTCGCCACGACAAGGAAAGGTCTGGGGAGATCCTCAATCCGTTCGGGCAGGCCGATTTCATTTAGAACGCGCGTCACGGCGGTCCCCTCGACAAGCCCGCCGCGATCCAGCTTCAGGTCCAGGTATTTCAGGAAACCGGCCTGTGTCAGCCCGCGCGCCCACTCCTCCAGCGCGTCCAGCTTGCCTGCGGCCCAGACCGCTCCGACCAAGGCGCCCATCGAACAGCCTGCGGCGCAATCTGCCGTGATCCCCTGCTCCTCAAGCGCCCGGATAACCCCGATATGACACCATCCCCGCGCGCCGCCGGACCCAAGAACCAAACCCAATCCATTGCCCATTCAATACGCCCCTGCCCCCCTGTGTTCCGGGCAGATTAGACAGAAAGGGCATCGCTGGACATGGGGAAAGGACGGATTGATCCGTGGTGCGAGCGTTGCACGATCTCAGCGAATGATCGCCTTATTCGGCCGCAACCTTGCGCGAATACAACATCGGCTTGAGATAGCGGCCGGTGTGCGATGCTTCGACCTCCGCGACTTCTTCGGGTGTGCCCACGGCGACGATTTCGCCACCGCCGTCGCCGCCCTCCGGTCCGATGTCGATCAGCCAGTCGGCTGTCTTTATGACGTCAAGGTTGTGCTCGATCACCACGACAGTGTTTCCCGCCTCCACAAGCTCATGCAGAACTTCAAGAAGCTTGCGCACATCCTCGAAATGCAGGCCGGTTGTCGGTTCATCAAGGATATAGAGCGTGCGACCCGTCGACCGTTTTGCCAACTCCTTGGACAGTTTGACCCGCTGTGCCTCGCCCCCGGAAAGGGTCGTGGCCTGCTGACCGACCTTGATATAGCCCAGTCCCACACGCATGAGGGCATCCATTTTTTCACGGATCGAGGGCACCGCCTTGAAAAACTCCTGCGCGTCCTCGACCGTCATATCAAGAACATCCGCTATGCTCTTGCCCTTGAAGAGAATTTCCAGAGTTTCGCGGTTATAGCGCGCACCCTTGCAAGTCTCACATTCAACGTAGACGTCCGGCAGAAAATGCATTTCGATCTTGATGACACCATCGCCCTGACAGGCCTCACAGCGCCCGCCCTTGACGTTGAAGCTGAAGCGTCCCGGCTTGTAGCCGCGCGCCTTGGCCTCTGGAAGTCCGGCGAACCAGTCACGGATTGGCGTGAAGGCCCCGGTGTAAGTTGCTGGATTCGAACGCGGAGTCCGGCCGATGGGGCGCTGGTCGATGTCGATGACCTTATCCAGATGCTCCAGCCCCTTGATAGTCTCGCAGGGGGCCGGCGTCTGGCGTGCGCCGTTCAACGCCATGGAGGCCGCCTTGAACAGCGTCTCGATGGTCAGGGTCGACTTTCCGCCGCCGGAAACGCCGGTCACGCATACAAATTTGCCCAACGGAAATTCGGCTGTCACCTCCTTGAGGTTATTCCCCGTCGCCTTCACGACCTTCAGTTTCTTGCGGTTGCCCTTCCGTCGCTTGTTCGGAACGGCAATCTCTCTTTGACCGGAAAGATACTGGCCCGTCAGACTGGCCGGATCGGCCGCGACCACGTCCGGCGTGCCATGTGCCACCACCTGCCCGCCATGCACGCCGGCCCCCGGCCCGATGTCGAAGACATAGTCGGCTTCGCGGATCGCCTCCTCGTCATGTTCGACAACGATCACCGTATTGCCCTGATCCCGCAGGTTTTTCAGCGTGTCGAGCAGACGGGAGTTGTCCCGCTGATGCAGACCGATGGAAGGTTCGTCCAGCACGTAGAGCACGCCCGTCAGACCGGACCCGATCTGGCTGGCCAGCCGGATCCGCTGGCTTTCACCACCGGAAAGCGTGCCGGCGGCGCGGCTCAATGTGAGGTATTCAAGGCCGACATTGTTGAGAAAGCCCAGACGCTCGCGGATCTCTTTGAGGATGGCGCGCGCGATCTCGTTCTTCTGGTTGGTCAGGCTGTCCGGCACCGTGCTGCACCAGTCATAGGCCTGCTTGATCGACATCTCGACCACCTGACCGACATGCAGGTCAGCGATCCGGACCGCCAGAGCCTCCGGGCGCAGGCGATAGCCACCACATGAACCGCATGGTCTATTATTCTGATAACGCTCAAATTCCTCTCGTATCCAGGCGCTGTCTGTCTCTCGATAGCGGCGTTCCATGTTAGGGATCACCCCCTCAAAGACCCGTGTGACCTGATAGACGCGCCCCCCCTCATCATAGCGGAACGGCAGTTCCTCGTCCCCGGATCCATGCAGAAAGACTTGCTGCACATGCGCCGGCAGATCCTTCCAGCGGGCGTTCTTGTCGAACTCGTAATGCTTGGCGATGGCCTCGATGGTCTGGAGGAAATAGGGGCTTTTCCCCTTGCGCCACGGCGCCAATGCCCCGTCGCTGATCTTCAGCGTCTGATCCGGCACCACCAGACGCTCGTCAAAGAACAGCTCGACGCCAAGCCCGTCGCAATCCGGACAGGCGCCGAAGGGCGCGTTGAAGGAGAACAATCGCGGCTCGATCTCCGGGATGGTGAATCCGCTGACCGGACAGGCAAAGTTTTCCGAAAAGGTGATCCGCTCCGGGTCACCCTCGCGCGGTGCGGTTTCCAGCACGGCGATGCCATTGGCCAAATCCAGTGCGGTGCGGAAACTGTCCGCCAACCGCGTTTCCATCCCCTCCCGCACCACGATGCGGTCCACAACAACGTCGATGTCATGGCGGAATTTCTTGTCCAGAGTGGGCGGCGTGTCGAGTTCATGGAACGCACCATCGACCTTGACGCGCTGGAACCCCTGCTTCCGCAGGTCCAGAAACTCCTTGCGGTATTCCCCCTTGCGGTCGCGCACGATCGGCGCCAGCAGGTAGGCGCGGGTCCCTTCCTCCAGCGTCATGACGCGATCGACCATGTCCTGCACCTGCTGCGCCTCGATGGGCAGGCCGGTGGCGGGGGAATACGGCGTGCCCACACGCGCGAAAAGCAAACGCATGTAATCGTAGATTTCCGTGACGGTGCCGACAGTGGACCGAGGATTCTTCGACGTGGTCTTTTGTTCGATGGAAATGGCGGGCGACAGACCGCTGATGTGGTCCACGTCCGGTTTCTGCATCATGTCGAGGAACTGCCGCGCGTAGGCCGACAGCGACTCGACATAGCGGCGCTGCCCTTCCGCATAGATCGTATCGAAAGCGAGAGAGGATTTTCCAGAACCGGAAAGACCTGTTATAACAACGAGTTGATCGCGCGGGATATCAACATCGATCGACTTGAGATTGTGCTCACGCGCGCCCCGCACTTCGATTTGCTTCAGTTCCGGCATGTCTCACCCCCAAGGCCATCAGACAGTCAGACACATAGTGGAATTCCGCCGGGCGACCAATCGAAAAACATGAACAAAGAATGAACAACCTGCATGGAAGGCAATAAGCAGCCACTTGGCGGGCCGGGACAGAGCACAAGATGAAAAATTCGCCCTTCCAGCACAGAATCGGATGCCGCGATCACCGGCCTGACAGACGCCTCGTCCGGCCGATGCGATGACGTCACCTTGCTACCGCGGGCGGGTCCGTGGCGGACGTCCGATTCAGGATTGCGGCCAACAGGACAGATTTTCAGCATCACGCGGACCACCCACCCGTGTTGACGCAGGCGCCTTGGCCCCTCCGGCCCCGATGCGGCATGGAAATCCGTCATTGCCGGGCAGGCTCCCGGCGTTGCAGGGTGGAGGCATTACCTGAGAAATGGGGTTTTACGATGACATACTTTCGGCACGCCGCGCTGGCCTTGTGCCTGCTGCCCGGAACAGCCTTCGCGCAGGAGGAGGCCAATTCGATCCTCGTGCTCGATGCCTCCGGCTCGATGTGGGGGCAAATCGACGGCATCAGCAAGATCGAGATCGCGCAGGGCGTGGTCGGCGATCTGCTGCGCACCTTGCCGCCGGCACAATCCATCGGCCTGACCGCCTACGGCCACCGGACGGAGGGGGACTGCACCGACATCGAAACGCTGGTGCAGCCGGGAACGGCCAGCCGCGACACCATCGCCGCCGAGGTCAAGAAGCTGCGCCCGCGCGGCAAGACACCGATGACGGACGCCGTGATACAGGCCGCCGAGGCGCTGAAATACATCGAGGATCCGGCCACCGTCATCCTCGTGTCAGACGGAATCGAGACCTGCAACCCAGATCCCTGCGCCGCCGCCCGTGCGCTGGAAGAGGCCGGGGCCCAATTGACCGTCCATGTCGTGGGCTTCGACGTCAGCGACGCCGAAGCCCGCCGGCAGATGCAATGCATCGCCGATGAGACCGGCGGCCAGTTTCTGCTGGCCGGCAACGCGACGGAACTTGGCAGTGCGCTGTCACAGGTGACACAGGCCGCCGCAGTCTTTCCCACACATTTCGTCGCCATCGACGGCGAAGGCGGCGACCGGATCGAAACGCCCCTGATCTGGGAGCTAAAGCAGGAGGAAGAGTCGCTGGTCGATTTCGAACGCGGCGCCAGTCTCTCGCAGGACCTCGCCGCGGGAACCTACACCGTGTCGGTCCTGCGGCCCGAGGATGAGGCCAGCGTGGAACGTCAGGTCACCGTCATCGATCAAGAACAGACCGTGACCCTTGTTCTTCCAAGCTCGCTGCCCGCAGCGTCGGTCAGCGGTCCCGCTTCGGCAGTCGCCGGGTCGACGGTCCAGATCCAGTGGGTCGGTCCCGATGCCAAAGGCGATTACGTCACCGTCTCCCGTCCCGATGAAAACGGCTATGTGAACTACGTCTACACGCGCGAGGGCACCCCCGCGCCGCTGGTCATGCCACCCGAACCCGGCACCTATGAGATGCGCTACGTCATGGCCGATGGCAAGGTGACACTGGCCAGCCAACCAGTCACAGTCACAGAGGCCGAGGCCAGCCTTGACGCCGGGGCAGAAGCCCCCGCCGGATCCACCATCCCCGTCACCTGGACCGGTCCCGACTACAAAGGCGATTACATCGCCGTCTCCACCCCCGGAGAACAGGGCTACATCAACTATACCTACACCCGCGACGGCACACCCCTGGACCTTGTCCTGCCTCCGGAGCCGGGCACCTTCGAACTGCGCTACGTGATGTCACAGGACAAGACCGTGCTGGCCGCCCGGACGATCACGGCAACCGAGGTCACCGCCACGTTGGACGTCCCCGCCACCGCGGCCGCCGGCGCAAGCCTGCCGGTGGCCTGGACCGGGCCGGATTACAAGGGCGACTACATCACCGTCTCCAGACCGGACGACAATGGATACGAAACCTATACCTACACACGCGAGGGCACGCCCCTCAACCTGACGATACCGGCAGACCCCGGCACCTATGAGGTCCGCTATGTCATGTCGCAAGACAAGACGGTCCTGGCATCGCAGACAATCGACGTCACCAGCGTGATGGCGACCCTTACCGCACCGTCAGAGGCCCGCGCCGGCGCCGTGGTCCTGATCGACTGGGACGGACCCGGCTATGATGGCGACTTCGTCTCCGTCGCGGACCCCGACATGGCGGACAGGAAATATCATCACTACACCTATACCCGCGAAGGCAGCCCGCTTATCCTGAAGATGCCGGCAGACCCGGGCGTCTACGAAATCCGCTATGTGGCGGCAAGCGGCGGCGCCAGCGTTGTCGGCACTCGGGACATCACCCTGACGGCCGTGACCGCGACACTTGATGCCGCAGATAGGGTGCCCGCGGGCGCGGTCCTGGGTGTGGAATGGCAGGGACCGGATTTTGGCGGCGACTACATCAGTCTCGCCCGCGAGGGGGCCCCTGACGACACGCATGAGGTCTACAGATACACCCGCGACGACAGCCCGATGGTCCTGAAATTGCCCGAAGGCCCCGGACGCTATGAATTGCGCTATGTGGTCGGCCAAGGCGACCGGGTCATCGCCCGCAAACCGGTGGAGCTGACCTACGAGCCGGACTGAACAGACCGGTCGCCGGATTGGGGGCCGGCACCGCTGGCCCCTTCGCCATACCCACGGCCGCGCGCGCCACCGCCGCCTGAAAAGTCACATCCTGCCACGTGGAACGACCTCGCCCCGCCGCCATGACTGGACCACAACAGCGGACGGGACGCACCTCCGCCAAGCATCGCGTCGGTCGATCCGCGCTTCTCACATGACATCGACGACGATCCTGCCCGACACCGGACCTTGCAGGCGATCGCGTGATCTTTGGCCGATGCCCGTCAGGCAGGTGTGGTCCCGTCCCATCCGCTACTGCCGGGATCCGGAACGGCCGGAAAGACAGGTTTCTTCTCTCGTCAAGAACTCCGGGGGTGAGGCCGAAGGCCGAGGGGGCAGAGCCCCCTTCTTGCGTTCAGGATACCCGCGCAATGACCGCCCGTCCCCTACCGATAATGCAAGGAAACCCCATCGGCAAAAAGATGCACCTTCTCCGGCGGGGCGGTCAACGAAACGGTCTTGCCGCGCATCTCGCGGTGGATCCCCGGCAACTTGCCGATCACCGGCGGTGCGTCCCCCTGCTGCTCGAAATACAGCAGCGTCACCTCTCCCAGTGCCTCGGTGATGTTCACCTTGCCGGTAAAGATTGCCGGACCATCGGCGGTGACCAGATCTTCGGGGCGCACGCCGACATTGACCTTCAATCCCATGTCCGCCTCGGTCGTCGGATAGTCCGACACCGCCGTCCCTCCGCCGTCGAGCTGGACAGTAGTATGCGCCCCGGTGCCCGTCACCTCCCCCCCAAGCAGGTTCATCGAAGGGGAACCGATGAATTGCGCCACGAATTCGCTGTTGGGCCGCTCATACAACTCCAGTGGTGTTCCCACCTGCGCGATCCCCTTGTTGGCCAGAACCACGATCCGCGTGGCCAGCGTCATCGCCTCCACCTGGTCGTGGGTGACGTAAATCATCGTGCGGTCCGGCATCTGCTCCTTGAGTTGGGCAATCTCGATCCGCGTGGCGACCCGCAGCGCCGCGTCGAGGTTCGACAGCGGTTCGTCGAAAAGGTAGACCTTGGGATCTCGCACGATCGACCGGCCGATTGCCACGCGCTGCCTCTGGCCCCCGGACAACGCCTTGGGCAGACGGTCCAGGTAGGGATCCAGTTGCAGCATCTTGGCCGCGCGATCGACGGCCTTTTCGATTTCATCGGGGGTCTTCTTGGCCAGTTTCAACGCAAAAGACATGTTGTCCCGGACCGTCATGTGCGGGTAAAGCGCGTAGGACTGGAAAACCATGGCGATCCCGCGCTGCGCGGGCGGGACGTCATTGACCACCTGTCCGTCGATCTCCAGCGTGCCTCCGGTGATCCTTTCCAGCCCCGCGATCATCCGCAGCAAGGTGGATTTGCCGCAGCCCGACGGCCCGACAAAGACAATCAACTCCCCCTGCTGGATGTCGAGGTTGATGTCGTTGAGCACGTTGACCGCGCCGGCATAGGTCTTTTCGACGTCTTTCAGCTTCAGATTGGCCATGTCGTCCCTCCCCCCATTTTTCCGGTTTATGTTTTTCGGCGCGCAAGCGCAGGCTGCCAAGGTCCAAGGTGCAGTTTGCCATCGGGTGCATGGGTGGCACTGCCCAGCTCCTGTCCGATCTGTTGCCAATCCCCCGCCGGCATCGCCATCGTCGCAGGTTCGGCGCTGAGGTTGACCGCGACGAATATGTCTTCCCCGGCGTGGCTGCGGATGAAATGCACGATGGACCCGGTGTGCCGCACCTTGTCATGCGTGCCCTTTATCAGCGCCGGATGCGCGGCACGAAAGGCGATGGCCCTGCGATAGTGATGCAACAGCGCGCCCGGATCGGCCTCTTGGGCCGCGACCGCGTGGTTCAAATGCGCGTGGCTGACCGGCAACCAGGGACTGCCCTCGGAAAACCCGCCATTCTGGTTCGAGAGTTCCCAGACCATCGGCGTGCGGCAGCCATCGCGGCCCTTGAACTCGGGCCAGAATTCGATGCCGTAGGGATCCTGCAAATCCTCGAAGGCGACCTCGGCCTCCGGCAGGCCCAGTTCCTCTCCCTGGTAGATGCAGACCGACCCGCGCAGACACAAAAGCACCGTCGCAAGCGCCTTTTGCGCCGCCGGCGACAGATCCCAGCGCGAGGCATGGCGCATCACGTCATGGTTGGAAAAGGCCCAGCAGGCCCAACCGTCGGACACCAGATCGTCGACACGGGCCATCACGTCGGAAAACCGCTCGGCCGTCGGGCGGGTGCCGGACAGGAACTCGAAGGAGTAGCACATGTGAACGTGTTCGTCGCCGGCCGTGTATTCGCCCATGATCTCAAGGCCCTTCTGGGCATCGCCCACCTCCCCCACGGTGGTCCGGTCGGGATATTCGTCCAGCACGGCGCGATAGCGTTTGAGGAAGTCGAGGTTTTCAGGACGGTTCTTTGAATACAGGTGCAGCTGGTGATTGTAGGGGTTCACCCGCGGCGCGATGGAGGCATCGCGCATCTCCACCGGCAGCGCCGGGTTGTCCCGCAATTCCTGATCGTGAACGTAGAAGTTGATTGTATCCAGCCGAAAGCCGTCGACCCCGCGATCAAGCCAGAAGCGCACCACATCCAGCAGCGCGTCCTGCACCGCCGGACAATGGAAATTGAGATCCGGCTGTTCAGTGAGGAAATTGTGAAGGTAATATTGTTCGCGCCGCGCGTCCCACTGCCAGGCCGGTCCGCCAAAGATCGACAGCCAGTTGTTCGGCGGGGTGCCGTCGGGCTTGGGATCGGCCCAGACATACCAGTCGGCTTTCGCGTTGTCGCGGCTCGCGCGGCTTTCGGCGAACCATGGATGTTCGCTGGAGGTATGCGACAGCACGAGGTCGATCATCACCCTCAGGCCCAGACGGTGCGCCGTATCCACAAGGACATCGAAGTCCGACAGCGAACCGAACATGGGATCCACGTCGCAATAATCCGACACGTCATAGCCGAAGTCCTTCATCGGCGACGTGAAGAAGGGGGAGATCCAGATGGCATCGACCCCCAGCGAGGCGATGTAGGGCAGTCGGCTGGTGATCCCGTTCAGGTCCCCGATCCCGTCTCCATTGCTGTCCTGATAGCTGCGCGGATAGATCTGATACAGCACGGCCCCGCGCCACCAGTCCTTGTCAGAGGTCAGCGCAGGCGAGGTCTGTGTTTGCGCGTTCATGTCCGTCCTTCCCGTCTCGGGGTCGCCGCAGGTCTGTCGCCCCGGCGCCCGGCAAATTCATTGAGGCCCGGGGCCGAAGCCCGGGGCGCGTTTGTCGTTATTTCACCGAACCGGCCAGCAGGCCCCGCACGAGGTAGCGCTGCATGGCAAAGAATACCGCCAGCGGCACCGCGATGGAGACGAAGGCGGCGGTGGCAAGGATTTCCCAGTTGCCGCCGCGCGTGCCGAGCAATTCCACGATCTGGTTGGTCATCACCGTGGTCTGGCCAGTCGCGTCGATCAGAAAGACCTTGGCGACCAGCAGATCGTTCCACGTCCAGAGGAACTGGAAGATGGCAAAGCTGGCCAGCGCCGGAAAGGAGAGCGGCAGGATGATCTTGGTAAAGATCTGGAATTCCGTCGCGCCGTCCACACGGGCATTCTCGATGATGTCGCGCGGCAGGCCGACCATGTAATTCCGCAAGAGATAGATCGCCAAGGGCAGGCCGAACCCTGTATGCGCCAGCCAGACACCGAGGTAGCCCTTGCCGATGCCGATTTGCAGATGCAGCTTCAGCAAGGGGATCAACGCCAGTTGCAGCGGCACCACCAGCAATCCAACGATAAAGGCGATCAGCAGCGCGCGCCCCGGAAAATCCATCCAGGCCAGCGCATAGGCGGCAAAGGCTGCCACCACGATGGGAATGATGGTCGCCGGGATGGTCACAGTCAGCGTATTGAAAAACGCCTTGGCCATGCTGTCGGTGCTGTCGCCGGAAAACAGGACCTGCTTGTAATTGGCGAGCGTGAACTCCGGCGGGATTTCGGCGGTCACGAATGTCCGTTGCCCGCGCCGCCCCTCCATTTCCACATCCGATTCAAGCCGATAGGTGCCGTCGGATTCGACGGTCAGCCGCTCTCCGTCGCGCAATTCAGCCGTCTCACCGGGACCGAAGGCCTCCACATCGCGCGACGAGGTGCCCCATGTCTCGACCTCCGCCTGCGGGGTGTCGTTTTCGGCAAAGAGGTTTCCCTCGATCACGAAAAGCGCGCCGTCCCTCTCCTGTGTGTCCGGCGCGGCGGTGCGCAGCGTCAGGGTCTGTTCTGTCGGGAATAGCGCCTTCCACCAGCCGGAGCTGGAAATCTGGTCCGCCGTGCGGAACGACGACACCAGAAGCCCGACGGTCGGAAACAGCCACAGCGCCACCAGAACCACCACCGAAATATGCACCGCCCAAGTGAGGGAGGATTTGCTGCCTGCGATATTGTCCATTGTTCCGGTTCCCCTACCGCATTTCCTTGCGCGCATTGCGCACGTTCCAGACCAGGATCGGCGTCACCAGCAGCATGATCACCATCGCAGAGGCAGATCCGATGCCCCAGTCGCGCGCCACGAAAAGCTGGTTGAACATGTAGTTGGCAAGGACCTGCGTCCCCCATTGGCCATTGGTCATGGCAAAGACGATGTCGAATATCTTCAGCACCACCAGCGTGATGGTCGTCCAGACGACCACGATCGTCCCCATGATCTGCGGCACCTTGATCTTGAAGAAGATCTGGAACGGGTTCGCCCCGTCG
>CAZRZN010000035.1:0-26098 GCA_964604565.1 uncultured Rhodobacterales bacterium | reverse complement strand
CCCGCCACCGCGACCAGCACAACGCCGCGCGGCCCGGTGAAAGCCACGAGGATCCGTTCGCGCCATTCGATATTGGTAAAGGCCAGCGCCACCAGAACGGGCAGCGGGCGCGCCAGCAGAATGACCACCAGCACGAAGGCGCCCGCGCGCCAGTCCAGCACCGCCAGCCGGTCAAAGCTCATGCCGGCGGCCAGCAGGATGAACACGCCGGACACCAGCAGAACCGTCGCATGCTCCTTGAATCGGTAAAGCTCGGTAAAGCTGGGCAGGCGGGCATTGGCGATCCACAGGCCCATGATGGTCACCGCCAGCAGACCGGATTCATGCAGCACATGATCCGCCACGGCAAAGACACCCAGCAGCAGGACAAACAGCACGGGGACCTTCATGTATTCCGGCACATAGGCCATCCGAAAGGCCCGCACGAGGCCCCAGCCCGCCGCCAACCCCAGCGCGCAGGCCACGAGGATTCCGGTTCCGATCTGCAACGCCGCATCCCCGGCGTCGGTGGCGGTTTGCAGCACGACCACCACCTCGAAGGCCAGCACCGCCGCCAGCGCGCCGACAGGGTCGTTGACGATGGCCTCCCAGTGCAGCAGGGCCGCGGGCCGCCGCCGCAGGCGCGATGTCCGCAAGAGGGGGGCGATGACGGTCGGGCCGGTCACGATCATGATGCCGCCAAAGACCGCCGAGGCCTGCCAACTGACCCCGGCCACGTAATGCAGCGTCGTGGCCGAGGCCAACCAGCCCAGCGGCGCGCCGATCAGCACCAGCCGCCGCACCCCCTTGGCCGCGTCGGACAGGCGGTGCAAATCCAGCGTCAGACCGCCCTCGAACAGGATGATCGCGACGGCCACGGCAATCAGCGGTTGCAGCATGTCGCCGAATTGCGCGGCGGGGTCCAGCACGCCGGTCACTGGGCCGATCAGCAGGCCTGCGCCCAGCATCAGCACGATTGCGGGCAATCGCAGACGCCATGCAAGCCACTGGCTGCCCACGCCAAGCGCGCCAACAAGCCCAAGGGCCAGAACCGGGTCCAGCCCGCCGGTGGTTGCAACTGCCATGATCCGCCTCTCTGCCGCGCCTCGATCCGCAGCCTACCGCGTTGACCGGGCGGCGTCGATCAACCGGCGCTACCCGCGCCCGTCATGCCCCGGCCAAAGCCCGCCAAGAACATCCTTGCCCGTCAGACGCACATGCTGCTGCAACGCGAAACGATCCGTCATGCCCGCGATGTAATCGGCCACGAGGCGCGCCAAGGTCGTCTCATCCTCCGCCTGCGCCACATCCCCCTGCCATTTCCGGGGCAGATGCGCCGGATCGGCCATGTAGATCGGAAACAGCTCTTCGACCGCTTCGGTCACGCGGGCGCGCTGGTCCATGACGCGTGGCGCGCGATACATATTCGCAAAGAGGAACTTGCGGATTTCCCGCAGGTCGGCCCACATCCCGTCCGAAAAGGCGATGACCGGGTGGCCAAGATCGCGGATGGCCTGCGCGGTCGGCGCGCCCGACGCCTTCAGGAACGCGCGCGATGTTTCGATCACGTCGCCCACCATCGCGCCAAAGACGCGGCGCAACGCCTCATGCCGGCGGCGGTAGGCATCGGTCGCGGGATATTTCCGATCCACCTCAGCATAGGCGTCGCGGACGATGGGCAGATGCGCGATTTCCTCCTCTGTGAAAAGGCCCGCGCGCAGCCCGTCGTGCAGATCGTGATTGTTGTAGGCGATGTCGTCGGACAGGGCCGCGACCTGCGCCTCCGCGCTGGCGTGGGTGTGCAATTCCAGATCGTGCTGCGCATTATAGTCGGCCAGCGCGTAGGGAATGTCGCCCGTGACCGGCCCGTTGTGCTTGGCGATCCCCTCCAGCGTGTCCCATGTCAGGTTCAACCCGTCGAATTCGGCATAGTGCCGTTCCAGCCGGGTGACGATGCGCAGGGTCTGGGCATTGTGGTCGAACCCGCCATAGGGCGCCATCAGCGCGTGCAGCGCATCCTCCCCCGTATGGCCAAAGGGCGTGTGACCAAGGTCATGGGCCAGCGCGACCGCCTCCGTCAGATCGCAGTTCAGCCCCAGCGCATTGGCAATGGTGCGCGCCACCTGCGCCACCTCGATCGAATGGGTCAGGCGGGTGCGGTAGAAATCGCCCTCATGTTCGACAAAGACCTGCGTCTTGTGCTTGAGCCTGCGAAAGGCCGAGCAATGGATGATGCGGTCCCTGTCGCGCTGAAAACAGGAGCGAAAGGCGCTTTCCTCTTCGGCAAAGCGGCGGCCGCGCGCATCTTGTGGCGTGCAGGCAGGGCTGGCGCGCATGTGATCTGTCCCAATTCGTCTGTCCCGCGCATGTCATAGCCCGGCCTGCCTCCAAGAACAACGCGCCGCCGCCCGGGCGACCTGCGGCCCGGTCGCCCGGAAGCCGGTGTGAGTCGCCTGCGCGCCTGCATGCTCCCGGCGCGGGGCGATCCCCGGCCCGATTTTCGAAGATGAAAGATTTTCAGGAGGTTGGCGAAATCCGCCCCGGTCCGAACGTCAGGGGTTCCATACTATGGCGATGATCCCGCAGGTGGTAAATTGATTGCCAAGACCTTTGCCGCACAAGCCTTGGAGAAAATCATGTTTACCCCCCTGCGCAGCGTCGCCCTTTGTTGCCTCGCACTTGCCCTGCCCGCCCCCGCGCTTGCGGATCTGGTCCTCAAACAGGGCGCGCCCGACAAGGCCGCGGACTGCCGCAAGGCCGGCGGATGCCGCGGCACGGTGGCCGAGACGCTTGTGCTCGATCCCAATGCGAAAGCGGAAAAGGATTCCGGCACGATCACGATCCGGTCGACCGATCCGACAGTGATCCAGCCGGTCAAGAACCCGGGCACGGAGCCTGACACAAAGGCCCCCGATCCGATCACACGCGCACCGGACCCGATCACCCGTGCGCCAGACCCCATCGTCCGTGCGCCAGACCCCATCGTCCGCGCACCGGACCCCATCGTCCGCGCCCCCGATCCCGTGATCCGTGCGCCGGATCCGGTCATCACGCGGCCGGTCATCACGCCCGATCCCGTGCGCCCCGCGCCAGACAGGACCGCCGGAACACAGCCGCCGCCCATCGGCGGGTTCGTCCCGCGGGAGAGCAAGGCGCCGGTGGTGGATGTCACCGACAGCGGCGACAGCAAACCGGTCGAAGAGATGCCCTACATCACCTTTGCCCCGACGGCGGAGAACCCGGACTACGAGATTTCCGTGGTCGACAACCTGCGCGGGACCGGTCGTATCCGTGTCTCGACCGATTACGGGCCGGTCTTCTGCTCGGGCTTCGTGTTCGGCCCGACAGTGGTCGCAACCTCCTGGGCCTGCGTGCCGGGCATCCTGGAGGACCCGAATGTTCATGCGACCCGGATCAATGAAATCCGAATCGTCTTCGACCATATCTTTTCGAACCAGCGACAATGGACCGCGCAGGGCTACCAACTGCGCCTCGACACCGACTTGTCGAGCGAGGAAACCGGTCTGGCCATCCTGCATATCGCCGATCCCGAACAGAGCTTTGCCTCCGACAGGATCCAGCGTGTGGGCCAGACACAGCCCGATCCGCGCGCGCCCTTGTTCATGCTGTCGCATCCGCGCGGGGGCACCATGCAGTTCCACCATTGCAACGCCGTGGCGGTCGATCCGGCCTATCTGCCCCCGAAAGCCTTCGAGCACACCTGTGCCAGCGATCTTGGCGATCTTGGCGCGCCGATCTTCGATGCGGCCACCGGCGCGGTCGTTGGAATGCATCTTGCGCATGAATATGCCACGGGCCGGCGTTTCGCGACGCACTCCGTCGATCTGGCCAACTGGATCGGCGACCAGCAGTAGCGCCAATTGTCCCGAGAGAGCGGTTGCCGCCTCTCCCCCGTCGCGGGAGAGGCGGTTTCGCACGACTTGAAGCGCGGCGCGATCTGCATATATTCGCATCAACAGGATGAAGAGGATGCCATGCAACTGCCCCCCAAAGTGACAGACCGCGCCTTTGCCCGGCTGGGAGAGATCGGCGCCGCGGCCGAGGGCAAGGCCCTGCGTGTCGCGGTGGAAGGTGGCGGCTGTTCCGGCTTTCAGTATGACATCAAGCTTGATGCGCCAGCAGATGAGGACATGGTCATCGAGGAGGGCGGCGAACGGGTCATCGTCGACCCGATTTCACTGCCTTTCCTGTCGGGCGCAGTGATCGATTTTGCCGACGAGTTGATCGGCGCGCGCTTCGTGATCGAAAATCCGAATGCCACCAGTTCCTGCGGATGCGGAACGTCCTTTTCGATGTAATGGCCAGCGTCGCGACGGCGGCGGTTTGGGAATAATGAGTATTTGAAGAGAGAAGAAAGTCGAAGGGCGCCAGATGCGGCGCCCTTTCTCTTCTTGATGGTGCCGGGTCAGCCCGGGCGCGCGGTCATTCTGCCGGGATGACCTTGGGGCGGCCGAAGCTTTCCTCCAGCACCAGCCACATGCCCGAGCCGACCACCAGCATCACACCCGCCCAGGTGCCGAGCGTCGGGATTTCGCCAAAGGCCACGAGGCCGATCACCACCATCCAGACGAATTGAAGGTTCATCAGCGGCGTGGCCACATAGGCCGGGAGCAGGCGCAGCGCCTCTGCCACCACGTAGCGCGCGGCGAAGAGCGCGGCCGCATAGGCCGTGACCCAGCCTAGGTCGATCAGCCCCATCGGTTTCCAGACGAAAGGCAGGGCAACGGCCATGGCAACCAGAAGTGCCGCGTTCGGCCAGAAGACCTGTGCCAGCGGGGCCCGTTCCGCCCGGGCGATCACCCGCGCCGCCAGCATGGAGCCGCACCCCGACAGCGCCGCCAGCAAGGCCCAGCCATGTCCGGCCTGCGCGCTCGACACGCCGCCCGGCATCAGGAACAGGATGCCGCCTGCGCCAAGGCCGAGCGCGGCCCAGGCCATCGGGCGCGGCGCCTCGTTCAGGACAGGGCCGCTCAGCGCTGCGGCGATCAGCGGGATCAGCCCGATGAACAGGAAAACATCCGCGAAAGGCAGCAGGCGGAAAGCGTTGAAGAACGCGACGGAGGCCACCACCGTCAGGACCGACCGCACCAGCATCGCGGTCTTTGAACGGATGCGCAGCCCCGGTCCGGCCCTGTCGGCCTTTGCCCCCGCCATGGCGAAGGCCATGACCAGCGCCGAGGACAGGACGAACAGCTGCGGCGCGGCGTAACCGCCCGCGATGAATTTGGTAATGCCGTCGGCTGCCGCCATCATGCCGGTGTAGACCACCACGAGCGCGGCGCCCAAACCGGCGCCCGTCAGGGCGAAGCGGGTCATGCCCCACCTGCCCGGGCGAAACCTTCGAAATAGGCGTCGAAGAGATCGCAGCTTTGTGCGGCGGCGCTGAGCACGTCCCGCGCCTGCGGCGATAGGGAGGGTTCCATCCGCGGGCGCATGCGGCCCCAGTCGCCGGAGCGGTGATCCATACCGTAGATCGCCTGGCTGAGTTCGCGCAGGACCGTTTGCAACCGTGTCCCGCGTTCGAACCGCGTTCGCGTATCCTCAAGCGGTTTTCGGAACATCGGCGCGCCGATCACCGACTGATGCCAGTTGCAGATCAGATATTCATGGTAGTCGTCGTTGAGATTGGCAGATGGGTCCGCCTCGACCTGATAAGCTGCGGTTTCGGCCTCCAGCCAGGCGGTCCAGACGGCGGGCGGGGTCTGGCCCGCAAAGCGCAGGGCGATGCAGATCTCCGCCAGCAGGTCGGCGTTCTGGTCGAGAAAGGCCGTCAGGCCGGCGAAATGCAGGCTGTCCATCGCCTCATGAGGCAGATCCGGATCCTTGCGCCCGTATTCGGAGAGGTAATAGACGATATGCGTCAGTTCATAGGCCGCCTTCTTGTTGGGCAGCGCAAAGGTCTTGGTCCGGCTGCAAAAGGCGCGCAGCCTGTCGTTCAGGCCTAGGTCGCGGACCGGATCGACACCCCGCCGGATCATCAGGCGGCGGGCTTCGGCGCGCTGCAGATCGGACAGTTCAGCCTCCGCCAGCCCTTCGGCGGCGGCGAAATCCACCATTTTCTGCGCTTGATGCCCGGGCATTCCCAGATCTTCGAGATCCAGCGCCAGCGACAGCAGGAAACGGTAATACTGCGGAAAGAACTGCAGGCGTTGCAGGGCCTGTGCGTAGAACCCCGCATGCCGCGCGAGGGCCTCGGCCGGGACCGGCTGACCGGTGCATTCGAGGATGTTCAGCAGTTCCGCGTTCTCCTTCAGCCAGAACACATCGTCACCGATGCGGCGATGGTCGGAGAAGGCTCCCAGAAGCGCGTGAATACGCGCTTCCAGGGGGGCTATCCGGGACGGGACGGTCAGTTGGATGATATTTGTCATCGCTCAAGGCTCCTTTGTCTTGGCAGAGCAGTCTGCGCCCCGCCCGGGTATGGGTCGCGATCAGGCTGTCACGGGGCCGGACCAGGAAGTGAAAGCCTCGGTCGCGTCGCCGGTTTCACGGTCGCCGCGCGCCGGGCCGGACCAGCTGGTGAAGGCCTGCACGTTGTCGCCGCTTTCGATGTCGCCTGCCGCAGGACCGGACCAGGAGGTGAAAGCCTCGACCGCGTCGCCGGTTTCACGGTCGCCGCGCGCCGGGCCGGACCAGCTGGTGAAGGCCTGCACGTTGTCGCCGCTTTCGATGTCGCCTGCCGCAGGACCGGACCAGGAGGTGAAAGCCTCGACCGCGTCGCCGGTTTCACGGTCGCCGCGCGCCGGGCCGGACCACGAGGTAAACGCCTGCACGTTGTCGCCGCGCTCGATGTCGCCTGCCGCCGGGCCTGACCACGAGGTGAAAGCCTCGACGCTGTCACCTTTCTCGAAAGCATGGCTTGCGGGACGTGACCACGAAGTGAATGCTTCTACTGCGTCACCCGCATGAGACGAGCCTTTGGTCGGACCCGACCAGGAGGTGAACGCTTCGGTCGCAGTTCCGGAGAAGAGGTCGCCTGCAGCGGGACCGGACCAGGATGTGAACGCCTCTACGGCGTCGCCTTGAAAGGCGCTGGTTTCCATTTTGGAAACGGTTTCTTCAGGGCTTTGCATCTTGATGAGGGCAGTCATGGATTTGCTCCTTTTCCAGGTTGAGCGCTATGCCCTTGAAATCTGCACGTAAAAAGCGTTTGCAAAAAAGTTAATTCTTGTTAAGGTTGTTTAGGAAATGATTTATCCACATTTTCGATTCGGACAGCCGTATCGAAATTCGATGCAATCTGAGTTATCCACAGAAACAAATTTTCTGTGGATAACTTGAGACTTTGCAGCGCAACGCCCATTTGCAAAGTTTTCAGGCGCGAATCATCCCCGAATCTGGCGAGGTCCGGGCACGTCTTGTGCCCGCCCAGACGCGGATTGGCCGCTGATCCGCCGCATCCTGTCTCAACTCGGAGTCACAACTGACGCGCACTGGCGTCGCTTGACCCCAAGGGCGCGGCCTGCGATCCATGACGCCTGATCGCCGGAGAACGCCGCATGAAGATCGCAACTTTCAATATCAATGGAATCAAGGCCCGGATCGGCGCGCTGACCGACTGGCTGGACGAGGCGGCGCCGGATGTCGTGCTTTGTCAGGAAATAAAGTCGGTCGACGAGGCCTTTCCGCGGGAGCCCTTCGAGGACCGCGGCTACAACGTGGAAACCCACGGGCAGAAAGGCTTCAACGGGGTTGCCATCCTCTCAAAGCGCCCGTTGGAGGATGTGCGCCACGGCCTGCCCGGCGATGAGACGGACGACCAGGCCCGTTGGATCGAGGCGACGGTCATGGGCGACACGCAGGCGGTGCGGCTGTGCGGCCTGTATTTGCCCAACGGAAACCCGGCACCGGGGCCGAAATACGATTACAAGCTTGCATGGATGGCGCGCCTCGAACAGCGGGCCCGCGAACTGCTGGCCGAGGAGATGCCCGCGGTCATGGCGGGCGACTACAACGTGATCCCGCAGGCCGAGGACGCCGCGCACCCGGACCGATGGGCGGAGGACGCGCTGTTCCTGCCGCAGAGCCGCGAAGCGTTCCACAGGATCCTGAACCTCGGCTTTACCGAGGCCTTTCGCGCGCGCACGCAGGCGGCGGGGCATTACAGCTTCTGGGATTATCAGGCGGGCGCGTGGAACAAGAACGACGGGATCCGCATCGACCACCTCCTGCTCACGCCTGCCGCCGCCGACATGATGACCGACTGTCAGATCGACTCTGCGGTTCGGGGGCGCGACAAGCCTTCGGATCACGTGCCGGTCTGGATCGAGATGGCCTGCTGAGGATATCACAAGCCCAGCCGCCGCCTTGCACCGCAACGAAACACGCACTATTTTTGTCAGAAACACACAGTTGAGCGGAGCGCCCACATGCCCATGTTTCCACAGGAGATCGAAGATCTGCTGCGCCAATCCTTTCCCGATGCCAAGATCGTCGTCGACGGTGACGACGGCGTGCACATGTCGGCCATGGTCATCGACGAAAGTTTTCGCGGCAAGAACCGCGTGCAACAGCAGCGCGCGGTCTATGCCGCGCTGAAGGGCCGGATGGATGGTCCCAACGGGGCACTGCATGCGCTGGCCCTGACGACCAAGGCGCCTGACTGATTTCATGGAACTGCGTTTTCTTGCCCTTCTGCTCGTGTTGCCGCCAATGATCGTTTTCGTCTACGCGGGATGGAAGGAACACGAACGGTTCAGGAAAGAGGGCAAATCCACCTACGGTTTGACCTATGACCCGGAATCGAACACCACTTATGTAGACACCATCGCCGAAGGCGACGAAAGCTACGACCTCGAGGAATACGTGCCCGAACCAAACGCGTCCGACGAGATCCCGGAGCACGAGGTTGCGGGGCAGACGGACGACAAAGATCACCCCGACCAGGAACAGGATGACCGCACATGACCGACGCCAAAGATCGCATCGACACGACCGTAAAATCCAATGACGTGGTTCTCTTCATGAAAGGGAACAAGGCGATGCCGCAATGCGGGTTTTCCAGCCGCGTGGCGGGCGTGTTGAATTACATGGGGGTCGACTATCAGGACGTGAACGTGCTGGAAGACGACGCGCTCCGCCAAGGGATCAAGGATTTCTCCGACTGGCCGACCATTCCGCAGCTTTACGTCAAAGGCGAATTCGTCGGCGGCTGCGACATCATCACCGAGATGACGCTGTCCGGCGAGCTTGATCAGCTTTTCGAGGCCAGCGGCGTGACCTACGACAAGGACGCCGCGGAAAAGATCCGCGAAGCCAACGCCTGAACGGACGGCTCGATCAGCGATCATGTTGGAGACGAAACCACGGGCGGGTCCTCCCCGCCCGTTTTTCGTTTGACCCGGCTTTCGTTACACGGGCATCCCGGCAGGCATTGGCGACAGAAGCACGTTAAGGCACCCGATTGATGTCATGCGTCGGAATGAAGATCCCGCAACACCCTGCGAATACCTCGTTACAGCGGATGCACGTCAATCGGCCAAAGGCGTAGCGCGCAACCGCTTTTCCCAATGGGGCCGGCCGATCCGGCCGTCCCGGGACCTTCACATCCTCAGTCGACGTCCTTGAAGCAGCGAAAGCCGAGATGATAATTGTGGTGGCTGTTGCTCGCCATCACCCGGGTGCCATGCCAATAGGGCGCGCGCCAGCGGCTCCAGTGGGTATGGGCGCGGATCGTGTCCCAGATGAACCAGCTTCCCTTCATCTCTGTCACGCCCAGCGTTGTGCTGCCCCGGCTCGCCATCTGGTCCGGCGCCAGCGGCAGGTTCATGTGCTCGGCCGCGTTGCCGTCCAGATCGTAGACGCCCAGCGGGCTCTTGCAGGCGGGGAAACTGCCGACCGGATAGGTGTTCGATCCGCAGCCGCTAAAGCTGCCCCCGTTGCACCCGGGGGATTTGGAACTGCCGGTGGCGCAGACGCCCGCCTTCCATGTCGGGCCGATGCTGTAGCGCGCGCTTGACTGATACTTGGCGTTATGCGCCGCGCGCGCGGCCTGAACGCTTCGGCCAAAGAAATAGTCGGGGGGCGTCAACGCCCCGTGCGAGGCCCCCTCCCACTCATGCGCGTCGCCGATCCGCTTGCCCTCTGCCGCGCAAAGCTGCGCCGCCTCGCTGGCGCGGACCCATGTCACCGGATAGGCCAGCGGCACGTTGGGATATTCGAACATGTCGGCGCAGACCTTCGCATCCTCGGCGGTTTCGGTTGCCGGGTCATACAGCGGGGCCATGTACCGCTCACCGCAGATCTTTTCGAACTGCCTGTCGCGGTAATAGTCCAATGCGGGGGCGGGCAGGCGCGCCTGCGCCTGTTCCGGTGTCATCGGATGGCGCGTCACCGCAGGATTACCCTGCCCGATCCACCGCGATCCGGCAAAGATCTGCCGGATGCGGGCCAGCTCCGCGTCGGTCACGCCGCGCGCGTCCTGCATCTGGCGGAACATCGCCTCGTTGTTCTGTTGGAGGGTCTGCGCGGCGGCATCGGACGCCCCCAGCCACCCTGCAAGCCCAAGGGCCAGCGCCGCCCCGATCAGTTTGCCATGCATCATCTCGGCCTCTTTTACTTTCTCAGCAGGTAGATGAAATCGCGGTTGTCGGGGAAGCCGACAAAGCGGGGAATCGGGGTGCCATCGCGGCGCTTGGAATCGATCGCAGCCATGCCGGACACGATGTGATGCGGGACAACGTCGCCATTTTCCTGCGTATAAACAGCCATGTAGGTGTGCTCTTGCGAATTCATGTCCAGCAACATCGCATAATCGCAACCATAGGCCTGAAAGGTCCGCGCCATCCCCGAAGGCGTCGCCGTTGAGAAATAGGCGTAGATCAGGAACTGGCGGCCCGCCACGGTCCTCATGCAGGCCCCGCCGCGCAGGGTGCGCAACTCCGCCTCCGCCGAGCCGGACCAGTTGCCGCCGAGCCAGCTGCGCACATTGGCGCCGGGCACGCCCTCGCCCGTGTCGGGATCCGGCTCGATCAGCGGCACGCCGTTCTGCCGGGCGTAGCGGATGCGCGGCAGCAGCGCATTGTCCGCCTCGGTCCAGCTCCGCATCTGGATCGTGCCATCGTCCAGCACGAAGATCGTCGCGAGGTTCGGGTGCAGCTTGGAAAAGATCACCCCCTCGCTGATGAACCCGTAGTGGTGGCCGTTGTTCGTGGTCGCCATCTGTGAGGCGCGGAAAGCGCCATGGCTGCGCTTGAACCCGGAGGCAAAGGTGGCGACGACGCGGTCCGTCTTGGACGGAGACAGCATCCCGGTGCGCACCACCGGTGCGGCGGTGTCGATGCCGTCCGGGCCGGGAATGCGCCAGTTGCGCACCGCGGAGGGACGCGGCGACCATTCGAGACGCGGATGCTCTGTCCCCGGCTCGAATCCCAATTCGAACTGTTCGAGATCGAAGGCCACCATGTAGACATCGGCGCGCCGTTCGACCCCGTCGAGGCCGTGCGTCTCACCCGGGCGATTGAGGATCTCCGAGCTGATCATGCCCGGTTGCATCGCGCTGGCGTAGACACCGGGAATATCGCGCACCTCATACCAGCTACCAGCCTGAACGCGGCCGTTTTCCGCGCCCTCAAGTTCGAAGTTGAAATAGGTCTGGAACACCGGTGTGCTGTCCAGGTTCGCCTGGCCCAGCGCCTCGACCGTCGCACCGGCATCGGCGCCCACGATGACCGGACTGGAGTTCATGAAGGCATCCTCGTAGAAGGTGCCCTTGATCAACCCCACAAGGCTTTCGCCAAAGACGACGTGATCGCGCAGGAACTCTGCCACCGCCTCGCGGTTGGTCTGGTTGCCGCGCACCTCATTGCGAAGATACAGCCGTTCGTCGCAGATCGGCGCATATGGAAGGCCCTGATACTGCGCGTCGTCAAGTTCCGGGCTGCTGCCCGACCACGGCGCGCAACGCATGTCCGTCGCCTCGCCGCCGATCACCAGCGCGGGCTCTGCCCCCGCCTCCAGCGACAGAGACGTATGTTCCGGGTCGGCCAGTTCCAGATGAAACTGGCGGGTGCTGGACCAGAATCCCTCCGAGCTGACCGTCAGGAGAAACCATGTATTGATCTCGGGGTTCAGCGCCACGAGTTCATAGCGCGTGCCATCGCTGCCCTGCGCTGTCTGGGTCTGGCGAAAGGGCTGCAGTTCGAGGATCGTCTTGCTGGCGACCTCCTCGTATTGCTGCATCTGCTGCACGCGCGTCTGCGGGTCCAGGACACCGCCCGCATCTGCTTGGGCCTGTGAAGTCGGGCTCAGGCCGGCAAGGAGCGCGCCGGCCGCAAGGGTCTTGAAAATGGTTTTGGGTGGCACGATTGCCCTCTCGTGTTGTCCCCGAAAGCAGCGTTCCTGCCGTCGAAGGAAATATCAGCAAAATGGGCCGCTGGGTTCCGTTTGGCGAAATTGCCCTGCGGACGCGAATATGAGTCATCACAAAAGACAATTTCAAATGAACGAAAGCAAGTCCTGCGGCAAAGGTCGTGGGCAAGTCATGCACAGCGGTCACAGGGGCACGGGCGGTGCGGATGATCACGCCAATTTTAGACGATTGTTTCCATAATCCCATGAAATTCCCGCAGGAACCCTCGCCGGCCGTCCAACGGATCCGTCCCGTGCAATCCCGCTTTGGTCCCCTGCCGCGCCCGCGCCGCAGGGAAGTTACGAAATTGTGTTTCGCCGGACGGTTCCTTGCCCTGCGTCCTGCGCATCGGGGAACCCTGCCTGCCCCGCGCGGGTCCGCCCGGGCCATGACCTGCCCGGACGGTCAGGGCAGTGTCACAGTTTGCGCAGATAGGCCTTGGAAACATGGCCCTTGAGCCTGCGCGCCTGATCGAGGGATACGCTGCACCACTGTGTGCCGCCGGTCCGCTGGCAGCTATGCACCCGCAGGACCGTTCCGTTCGGCAGGCCAAGGACCACCACATAGCCGATCCCCGGTCCGGCGCGCAGTTTCAGCATGTCGTCGCCCTGAACGCCGAAAACCTCGTAGCGCCCGAGTGATCCCGCCGTCGCGGCGCCCGCAAGGGTCACCGCCCCCAGAACACCCGCCGCCAAGAAGGCGAACATGGTCTGTCGCATGGTTTTCTCCTGTTTTTCTGCCTCGGCGCCAGTTGTAGCCCGCCGACCGGCCAAAAGGAACAATCACCTGATCTTCCCGTCTCTTGCCTCTGGAAATTTCGGCGCGCGGGACGCCGCGGCAACACTGCCGCCTGGGGATGGCGGGGATGCCGCCGTTTCTCCATCACGCGCCCGTGCAGCATGCACCAATGCGCCAGAAACGGGGCCGGAACGGCGCCGCACTGCCGGGCAAGGCGACAGATCTCCGGAACGGTGGGGAAACCGCTTCTGCCCATGCCGATCAGGCTTGCACGCTGCCGGCGCTTTGGCTACATGCAGCGTGGCTGCGGGTGATTAGCTCAGTTGGTAGAGCGCTTCGTTTACACCGAAGATGTCGGGAGTTCGAGTCTCTCATCACCCACCATGCCTTACCCCAAGGTCTTGCGACACCCTCCGGGAACCGGAGGCCAAGGCAGGCGGCGGGCAGGTGAAATTTTCACCGTTGCCATCACGCCCGCCCGGCATCTGGCACCACACGCAGGATGCGGGAGGCGATGCGCCCCCCAACCGACGCGGAAAATCGTGCTGCGGATGCGATTTTCGCGGTCTGCGCCCATGCACGCAGCCCCCAAGGATCCGCACCGGACACTCACCACAGCTGACCCTGATCGCCCATCGGGACTGACACGGATCAGCGTGCCTTTTGGGTTGGCATGGCGCCCCGCAACCGCCCGATGCCTCGCGTCCCGTTGAAGGAGGTCGCGGGCTTTACGCGGCTTCGCCCGGCTTCTATCCTCAGGGTATTAGTTCAATGCTGAACGATTCCGCGGAGGAAATCTGCATGGCCGCCCGCAAGACCCCGACCAAACCCGATGCCGCGCCAGAGGATCTCACCCGGTATTACCGCGACATGCTGTTGATCCGCCGGTTTGAGGAAAAAGCAGGCCAGCTTTACGGAATGGGGCTGATCGGCGGCTTTTGCCATCTCTACATTGGACAGGAGGCTGTCGTCGTCGGGCTGGAGGCCGCCGCCGAGGCGGGCGACAAGCGCGTCACCTCCTACCGCGATCATGGTCACATGCTGGCCTGCGGAATGGACCCTGACGGCGTCATGGCGGAACTCACGGGGCGCGCGGGCGGCTATTCCAAGGGAAAGGGCGGCTCGATGCACATGTTCAGTCGCGAAAAGGACTTCTACGGCGGACATGGCATCGTCGGCGCACAGGTGCCGATCGGCGCGGGCCTCGCCTTTGCCGACAAGTATCGCGGGACCAAGGGCGTCACCTTCACCTATTTTGGTGAGGGCGCGGCGAACCAGGGCCAGGTCTACGAGACCTTCAACATGGCGGCGCTTTGGGATCTGCCGGTGATCTTCGTGATCGAGAACAACCAGTATGCGATGGGCACGGCGCAGAAACGCTCCACCTCCACGCCGGATCTCTACACTCGCGGCGGTCCCTTCGGCATTCCGGGCGAGACGGTGGACGGAATGGACGTGCTGGCCGTGCGCGACGCAGGCCGCAAGGCGGTCAAGCACTGCCGCGCGGGCAAGGGCCCCTACATCCTCGAGGTCAGGACATACCGCTACCGGGGCCATTCCATGTCCGACCCGGCCAAGTATCGCACGCGCGAGGAAGTGTCGAAAATGCGCGAGGAGCGGGACCCGATCAACCATGTGCGCGACATGCTCGTTCAGGGCGGCCATGCCTCCGAGGAGGATCTCAAGGCCGTGGACAAGGAGATCAAGTCGGTGGTGAACGCCGCCGCCGATTTCGCCCGAGAAAGCCCGGAACCGTCGCTCGACGAGCTTTGGACCGACATCTACGCGGAGGCGCGGTGATGCCGCATTTCGAGATCCACGCGGAGGACGTTCCGCGCGCCATTGCCTTCTACTCGGGCCTCTTCGGTTGGCGTTTCGCGGCCATGGACGGGGCCGAAGACGTTGAATACCATCTGATAGAGGGACCGGGGATCGGCGGAGACAAGACGCTGACGGGCGGTCTGATGCGCCGGATCGGACCTTCGCCGGAACCGGGAACGCCGATCCGAGGCGGCACCATGACGCTCGAAGTGGACGACTGCGACGAACGATATGACTGGGCCTTGGCGAACGGCGGTGCCGAAGCCTCGCCGCCGATGGACTATGCGGGCATCGGGCGCGCCGCCTATGTCGAGGACGGTCAGGGCAATGTCGTCGGAATGATCGCGCCTGCGAAAGAGGGCTGACCATGGCAACCAAAATCCTGATGCCCGCCCTGTCGCCGACCATGGAGGAAGGCACGCTTGCGAAATGGCTGGTCAGCGAGGGCGATACCGTTTCCGCGGGGGATGTGATCGCCGAGATCGAAACCGACAAGGCCACCATGGAATTCGAAGCGGTGGATGAGGGCACCATGGGACAGCTTCTCGTGGCCGAGGGCACGCGGGACGTGGCCGTGAACACACCCATCGCAGTGCTTGTTCAGGACGACGAACCAGCTCCGGAACTCCCCCGCGACAAGGCGGCCAAGCCTCGGGCCACTTCGCGCGAGACATCTGGCGCCGCTCCGGCGCCCGCGACCGCAAAAGCCCCCGCCCAGCCTGGCGCGCCCGCAACTGCGGGCCCGGACTGGCCGGAGGGCACGAGAACCCGCAAGCAAACCGTCCGCGAAGCTCTCCGTGATGCCATGGCCGAAGAGATGCGCGCCGATGGCAATGTCTTCCTGATGGGTGAGGAAGTGGCCGAATATCAGGGCGCCTACAAGATCAGCCAGGGTCTGCTGGAGGAATTCGGACCGAAACGCGTCATGGATACGCCGATCACCGAGCATGGGTTCACCGGCATCGGCGTCGGCGCGGCCTTCGGCGGTCTGCGGCCGATCGTGGAGTTCATGACCTTCAACTTTTCCATGCAGGCGATCGACCAGATCGTCAACTCGGCGGCCAAGACGCTGTATATGTCCGGCGGGCAGATGGGCTGTCCCATCGTCTTTCGCGGCCCGAATGGCGCCGCCGCCCGCGTTGGCGCCCAGCACAGCCAGGACTACGCGGCATGGTATTCCCATATCCCCGGCCTGAAAGTGGCGATGCCCTACGCGGCCTCCGACGCCAAGGGCCTGCTGAAAAGCGCCATCCGTGACCCAAATCCGGTGATTTTCCTCGAAAACGAGATCCTCTACGGGCGCAGCTTCGATGTTCCGGAGCTTGACGATTTCACCGTGCCCTTCGGAAAGGCGCGGATCTGGCGCGAAGGGCACGACGTCACGCTCGTCAGCTTCGGCATCGGCATGACCTACACGCTGGAGGCCGCGGAAACCCTGGCCGAAGAGGGCATCTCCGCCGAGGTCATCGACCTGCGCAGCCTGCGGCCCATGGACACCGCCACAGTCATCGCCTCGGTGCGAAAGACGAACCGCTGCGTCACCGTCGAAGAGGGCTGGCCCGTCGGGTCCATCGGCAATCACATCTCGGCGGTCCTGATGCAGGAGGCGTTCGACTGGCTGGATGCGCCGGTGATCAATGTCACGGGAAAGGACGTGCCCATGCCCTATGCGGCCAACCTCGAACGGCACGCGCTCACGACCGCCGCAGAGGTGATCGAGGCGGCCAAGACCGTCTGCTACAGATGAGCGACCGGGTGGAGGTTCAGGGCCGCGACGTTGCCCGCGAGGCGTATCGCATCGAAACCGACGCCGGTCGCGCGCTGGTGCCCGAGTGCCTGATGGCCAGTTCCCTGCGCCCCGGCACCCGGCCCAGCCACCAGGAGGCCTACGAATGGATCGCGGCGCACCGCACCGCGCTGGCGCGCGCCGTCGACCGTCTTGCAAGGGGCATCAGACCGCGCCCGCCCTATGATCTCCTCACATTGATCGAGGCGCGCTGACATGGGTCTTCTTCTCTCCGAAAATACTCAACTCCACCGCATGCCAAAGCGCTGAGAGGAAGATCAAGATGCCCACCGAAATCCTCATGCCCGCCCTGTCCCCCACCATGGAAGAAGGCACCCTTGCCCGCTGGCTCGTCAAGCAGGGCGACGCTGTCTCCGCCGGAGATGTCATCGCCGAGATCGAGACCGACAAGGCCACGATGGAATTCGAGGCCGTGGACGAAGGCACGATGGGCCGGATCCTGGTCGCCGAGGGCAGCGCAGGCATCAAGGTCAACACGCCCATCGCCGTCCTGCTGGAGGAAGGCGAAACCGCCGATGACCTCGACAAGTCCGGGGACGGCGCCGTGGCCACGGCGCCAAAGGCGCAGGCCACCGCGGCTACCGAGGCGGTCCCCGCAGGGGACCCCGAGACAGCCGCCCTCCCCTCGGCGCGGCGCAGCCCCCCGCCCGCGCCACAGGGCCGCGACGGCAGCCGTATCTTCGCCTCCCCCCTCGCGCGCCGTATCGCCGAAAAGAATGGCCTCGATCTCGCGCAGATCACCGGCAGCGGCCCCCGTGGCCGCATCGTCAGGGCAGATGTCGATTCCGCCGGGGCCGATGCAAGGGCCGCCCCCGGCAGGTCTCCCTCCCTCGCCCCGCAAGGTGCATCCCGACAATCCGCACCGCAGCCAACCGCCAACGCCGAGGCGGTGATCAATACCTACGCAAACCGCCCCCATCGGGAGATTTCCCTCGACGGGATGCGCCGCACCATCGCCGCACGCCTGACGGAGGCGAAACAGACGATCCCGCATTTCTACCTGCGCCGGGACATCCGCCTTGATACGCTGCTGGACCTGCGTGGACAGATCAACGAACAGCTCGCCCCGCGCGGGATCAAGCTCTCGGTGAACGATTTCATCATCAAGGCCTGCGCCGGCGCGCTACAGCAGGTGCCCGCCGCCAACGCGGTCTGGGCGGGGGACCGTATCCTGCAACTCTCTCCCTCGGATGTGGCCGTTGCGGTCGCCGTCGAAGGCGGGCTGTTCACGCCGGTCCTCAAGGATGCGGAGCAGAAATCCCTGAGCGCGATTTCCTCGGAAATGAAGGATCTTGCCGCGCGCGCGCGCGACCGCAGGCTTGCACCTGAGGAGTATCAGGGCGGCAGTTTTGCGATCTCCAACCTCGGAATGTTCGGTGTCGAGAATTTCGACGCGGTGATAAACCCGCCCCATGGCGCAATCCTTGCGGTGGGTGCCGGCGTCAAAAAGCCGGTCGTCGAGACGGACGGACGCATCGCGGTGGCCACCGTGATGTCCGTGACACTTTCAGCCGATCATCGGGTGATCGATGGGTCCCTTGGGGCCGAATTGCTTGCCGCCATTGTCGCCGGGCTTGAAAAACCCATTGCCCTGCTTGCCTGACGCGCCGGGCAAAGCGTCTGGGCAACGACAGTCTCCCCCTTGAACCGGGTTGGTCACCCTTCTCGTCAGGCAAGGACCCCAAGCGTTGCGCCACGAAAGAAGCGGCCCCGGATCACCGGCTGAACGACCCAATCGCAGAAGGATTTTGGAACAAGACCGGCCCCGCCGGCGCGCAGCCCTTGGAGGGCGGCGCGGACGTCAAACGCGCTGGTCGATGCTTTGAGAGTCTTTCTTACGTGCCAAAGCTTTGCAAGATTTCTCATCGAACAGCGGCCATACACGCCCGACGCTGCCGCTTGTCGCGACGTCGGCGGCGCCACCCTCGGCACGGATCGCAAGGAACCTTGCCAAACGGGCAAGGCCGTCGACGACTCCCGACAGGCAAAACGGCAGACATCACCCAATGCCTCTGGGCGGCTCACCCCTGGCGCAGCAATTGGTCCATGCTGACGGAGGGTTGGGAGCATCCGGCTTCGCCTACAACCTTGGCCGGGACACCCGCGACCGTCTTGCACGGCGGCACCTCCTGAAGGACGACGGATCCTGCGGCAATACGGGAGCAGTTTCCAACCCTGATATTCCCGAGCACCTTGGCGCCGGCGCCGATCAGGACGCCATCGCCGATCTTCGGGTGGCGGTCCTCTTCTTCCTTGCCTGTCCCGCCAAGCGTGACGGAATGCAGCATGGAGACATTGTCACCGACAACGGCCGTCTCACCGATCACGATGGAATGCGCGTGATCGATCATGATGCCCTTGCCGATCCGCGCGGCCGGGTGAATGTCGATCCCGAAGACCTCGGAACAGCGCATCTGGAAGAAATAGGCCAGATCCTTGCGACCCTCGTTCCACAGCCAATGCGCCACGCGGTAGGTCTGCACCGCCTGAAACCCCTTGAAGAACAACAGGGGATGCAAAAATCGATGACAGGCGGGATCGCGTTCATATGTCGCCACAATGTCCGCGCGCGCCGCAAGGGACAAATCGGGCGCCGCGCCATAGGCTTCGTCACAGATTTCACGCAGGATCTGTTCTGACATTTCCCCATTGGCCAACTTCAGGGACATCCGATAGCTCAACGAGCGTTCGAAGTTCGGATGATGCAAAATGGAATAATGGACGAGGCCGCCCAAAAGCGGCTCGTCTTTGACCGCTTGTTCGGCCTCGCTCCGGATGCGGGCCCAGACAGGGTCCACCTCCGCCAGGTGCGTGCGCGTTTCAGCCATGGCTGTGCTCCTTTGACGATCCCATCATATCAGATAGGATTGCGCCATTGAAACGCAAATCCCTCATGAAGGGTGACCAGGACATGGATAAATCGCAGGAACAGCGGCTTTACAAGTTGATCCTCGAACGCCTCGCCTCTCTGGACGATGACGATGCCTTGGGCCGGGCGGGTCAATCCACCGTCGAACTCGACCAGCAGGCCGTGGGCCGGCTCTCGCGGCAGGATGCCCTGCTCAATCAATCCATGGCCAAGGCGACACAGGCCCGTCGGGACGGCCAGCGCCGTGCCCTGAAGGCCGCCCTCGACCGGATCGCTGAGAAAGCCTATGGCTATTGCGAGGATTGCGGTGAAGAGATCGCGCCAAAACGTCTGGAACTTGACCCGACTGTGATGCGCTGCGTGTCCTGCGCCTCTGCCTGAACATGTGCCAGCAACGCATTGAGAACATGTATCTGACACTTGATGTAATCTGGATCGTCGAACGACATCTCGTTGCCCATCGGATGGCCATGCGCCGCCGCCATGAGAGTGCCATTGCCCCAAAGCCGGTGCGCGCGGCGATGCTCACGACAGTAGGCATCGGCCGCTGCCGCCTCCCGGATCAGGCACCGTGCCATGCTCGAGCGTCTCTTGGGCGGAACGGGCAACAAGGCGCGGGCCGCTGCCGTCAGGTCGCCGGGCAGGACCGATCTCACGCGGTGACCTCCACCTCGGCCCATGGTCCCGGCCCAAAGCGATGCGATACCTGTGCCACCGCAATTCGGTAGGGACCGACCAACCCATCCTCGGTTTGCTCGCTGATGCTGTAGATCCATGCCGGATGGGATACAGTCGTGTCGCGGACGACATTCTGTCCTTGGCGCACCTGCACCCGATACAATTCGGTCTCTTCGCCAATAGGCACTTCGGCCAACTCCCAGACATCGCCGTCAATCCGGGTCTGCCTGATCCAAGTTACTTTGAAATCAGCGGCGTGCCCCGACACGACATCCGCGTCGATCGGGACCTGCGAGGCGTCAGCTTCGGCCACGCGCAGATGTCCCGGCCGATACGGCCGAAGCCCGTTGCCATCAAAAGCGCGTAGCAGATGCTCATAAGCGGCATGATCATAAGGTCGCCGGGCTGGCCCGACCCGGTAATGGCGCAACAGACCGCGCTGCGTAGGCTTCAACGCGATCTGAGAGGGCGCACCGTTCATCAGCACGACCCACGATCCCACTGGCCAGACGTCCGGCATCACGCCCTCACTGCCGGCTTGTCCCCGCAATCTGTGGGACAGCTGCCACCGGCCCTCGGACATCAAAGCGGCATCGCGGAACTGGAACAACTCCCAGTGTCCCGCGGAGCCGTCTCCAATGGCCATCAGGTTCGCTCCGGTCAACAATCCCGCATCGCTGACTGACTGCAAACTCCCGCTTGCCAGTCGCACCTGCAACGGTAGACCACGATCTATTTTTCCGGCCCGGGCCGCGCACAAAGGCGTTTCCGTCAGACCAATGACCGACTGAGAGGCCAAAATCCCGTTCAAGGCATAATCGGAATCCTCAGCCGCGTCATACAAGGCCACCGCCCCCGGCCAAGGCTTTGCCGACAGTGCAAGATGCGGCGCATGAGGCACTTCGTCCCCGCTCATCAGGGGAAGATCGAGAAAGACCGGGGTTACTGGCACCGCGGGCGTGACCGGCCGCAGGCGGGCGCCCTCTTCTGACATCTCCGACGGGGAAAAGACATCCGGCTCGATTCGGACCGCATCCACGATCTGGTGGTCCATGACCTCGACCTTGTCGATGCGGGCCAGGGTCGTGCCGCTACCGGTCGGCAGCCGCACGATATCCCCGGCACCCAAGGCAAGCTGCGAAGGTGGCAAGGCAAAACGCACGCTGTCTCGCGCCACTCTGGCCTCCGCCAGCCAGCGCTCTGCGATCTGACGTCCTTCGGCCCGGGTCAATGCCAACGGCAGATCCGTCTCGGAAACTGCGTGTGTCGCGTCGTCAGGCAGAATGGCCTCTTCCGAAGCGGCCTGATGATCCGATTCCGCTTGCAAGAAGTGGATCCTGACCCGGCCGGCCATTTCCGCCTCGCTCGCGCGGAGCTCCGAAAGATCACCATCGATTTCGTCGCTGTCCACCAAGGTTTCACGAGCAAGATCGATCGGACGGGCCGCGTTCC
This sequence comes from uncultured Rhodobacterales bacterium, assembly GCA_964604565.1. Classification (GTDB taxonomy): domain Bacteria; phylum Pseudomonadota; class Alphaproteobacteria; order Rhodobacterales; family Rhodobacteraceae; genus CAZRZN01. Next base: position 4,384 of record CAZRZN010000035.1, on the reverse strand, counting down.
GCATCCGGAACACCAGAACGCCGTCCCGCTCGATCGCATCAAATCCATAGGCCAGCATGAGCGGCTGCAAGGCCCGGCGCGCATCCGTCACCTGCGGCACGACATAACCGCGCACAATCCCGTGCAAATGACTGGTGTCGATGGCGGTCAGCCCGACCTTCGCGCAGATTTCCCCGACCACGGAGGCCAGACTTCGCCCGGACAGACGTCCATTCAACCAGTGCCCGTGACGATAGTTCGGCCCGTCTGACCATAGGGTCTCATTTCCCGGGAACCACGGATAGGGCCGCGCATCCCATGCCCAAACGAACGCACGGGAAAGATCCAGCATCGTTCCCTCATAGACCGACGACGCAGGGTTGTGCTCCGGCTCATTCCAGTAGGTCAATTGCGCACGGAGGTATTGCCGCTGCACAAGATCGTCCCGCAAGCCGTTGGAAAAATAAGGCAAGCTGGACTCTGACGACTTGGGATCGATAAACTTGTTGGGTTGGTTCGTGCCCTTGTCGATGGCGGCGCAGCCAAGTTCCGTGAACCAGATGGGCTTCGATTCCGGTTGCCAGGTGGTCGGCTGCGCCTTTCGCGTGCCGCCAACCCGCTCATGATGCGGGTTGGCCCACCAATTGCGAATGTCCTTGTATCGCCAGACCCATGGCTCGCCGTAAGCACCGTCACTGATCGGGGTTCGAACCTGGGCTTCGCGGTCGGCGGGAGTGGCATAGAACCAATCGTAGCCTTCGCCGCCCTCGATATTGGCGCGCAGATAATCGAGGCTGTAGATCGACCTCCAGGAGACATCTTCATGGTCCTCGCCATCCCGCCAATCGGACAGGGGCATGTAGTTGTCGATACCGACGAAATCGATGTCAGGATCCGACCAGAGCGGGTCGAGATGAAAATAGAGGTCACCCGACCCGTCTTGCGGATGATACCCGAAATATTCCGTCCAATCCGCCGCGTAGCCAATCTTCACCATGGGACCGAGGAGCAAACGACATTCCGTTGCAAGGGCTTTTAATTGCGCCACCGCGGGAAAACCGTCTGCGCCACGAACAAGGGTCAATCCCCGCATTTCAGAGCCGATGCAAAATGCGTCTACCCCGCCTGCCGCCGCGCAAAGCGCCGCCTGATGCAGGATGAAACGTCGATAGCTCCATTCCTGCGGTCCGCCATAGTCAAACGATCCCTCGCTGATCGTGAAATCGGCGGCTGAGGCCGTGCCGAAAAAGCTCGCAACTTCCGTATCTGCCATCGCACTAACGTCGGGCGATCCCGCCCGCCCCGGGGCCACACTCAAAGTAATCCTGCCGCGCCAAGGCAAAACCGGCTGATCGGCTGCGCCACTCCACGGATCAGGCCGTCCGTTGCCCGCCATCTGATCCATCAGGATGAACGGATAATACGTTACCGCCAGTCCATCCGCATGCATCCGCTGTATAGCCTCGATCACCGATTGGTCGGTAGGCGTTCCGCCATAGACGGGCCGCCCGTCCTGCTGCGGCACCAATTCCGCCTGCGACCGTGTCAGCCCAGCCACCGACCATGGCATGCCCTTGGCATCGTAGCGCGACTGTTCGACCTTCGGTCTGATCCGGCATTGACCGCACCGCAGGTCATCACCAAACCAGCTCACGATCAGCGAGGCCGCCGCGCAATTCGGCGCCTCATCCGCAAGTTGCCGCAGCGATGTCGTGAAGTCCGGCTCTTCTGACGGCGACCCGACATTGGCAACGGCACGCCCACCCGGTCCCGACGCAAACGGGCCGTCCCCCGCCTCCTGGCGGTCAGCCAGATAGACCGGCTGTGTCGCCAGGGAATACTCGCCTGTCCCCGGTATCATCGCCACGCCCTGCAAAAGGGCCGGCATATCGTCCTGCGCAAGATCCGGCCGTGTAACCTCGAAACTGAACTGCGGAACCCGGTTGCCAAAACGCTCCAGTTGAAGATCTTCCAGAACCACGTAGGCCGTGCCGCGATAGGCCGGCACCATGCCCACGCCCTCCGCAGCCTCGATCCTTGGATCAGGCAACTGATCCTGTGTTCCTGCATAAACCCGCATGTTGAGATCGCTCACAGCGACCTCGGCACCGTCGGCCCAGACACGGTTCACCCCCGTGATCTCACCCTCGCAAATCGCAAGCGCAAGGCTCACGGAATAACTGAACTGCCGCACGGTCGGTTGGGAGGGCGCGCCTTTGCCGCCACCGTCCGTCTCTTGGACGCGCTCCTTGAATTCGGTGGCCCAGATCACATGCCCGCCCAGCCGCATCCGGCCGTAGACTTGCGCAATAGGGGCGCCCTCCCCGGCGCCTGAAAGACGAAATCGGTCGATTCTTCCCGTTTCCAGAGCTTCTGACCCGGCGCCCAACAATCTTTGATCCAGCGTCCGTCCCAGGGATGCGCCAAGGAACCGTCCGACCGCGGTCATCGACAGGCCAAGGACGGACCCGCCCAGAGAACTGCCCAGTGCCGCACCCGCCGCAGAAAGAAGGATCGTCGCCATCACTCAGTCTCCATTGGAAAGGTAAATCGGGCCACGACCCGCCGCGCCCACGGCGTGCTCAACGCACTCTCGATCACCCCTTGCCCGCTATAAGCATGGATGAAGCTCGGCTCGGGACCGGTCCGCGCCTGAAGGCCGACGTGTTTGGCCACGGCCCCCTCACGCAATCGAAACAGCAGGACATCTCCCGGATCGGAGGCGCCAATCGGTTTTTGCCGCAGGTGGCGCAGACCAGCGCGCCAAAGCACTTCGTCCTCCTGCGGCTCTGCCCAGTCCATGCTGTAGGCCGGAACAGGCTCGGGCTCCGGTCCGATCAGCTCACGCCAGACGCCGCGCAAAAGTCCAAGACAATCGCAGCCTGCGCCGCGGACCGACGCCTGGTGAACATAGGGCGTTCCGATCCAGCTTCGCGCGGCCGTGACAATATCCTTCATCGTCGGCTCCCGCCATCGCGTCGTTTTGCGTGGCTGGGATGCACGGTGATCCAGTCTTCTTCGGGAATATCCGGGAATCCCCTGAAATTCAGATGATTGCCAAATTTCAACCGACAGGTTTCAAACCGCTTGTCACATCCTGCCGTGACACGCACCTGGTCCCCCGAGACCGGATTGGCCCGAAGCGTTTCCCAGATCTCGATCACCCGCGCTCCATCGCTCCGAACATGATCCCGCTTGATCGCTGCGGACAAGCCCTGCGCTTCGCCGGTCAAGATCTGCAATCGTCCGCGCTGGAACCATCCGGGCGAAAACCCGGAAAGATTTTCCGGCAGGAAAATGCGGTTTTCTTCGACCAAACTCAGTGTCGCGTCATGAACATATCCGCCAGCCCACAGATCGAGACCGCAATCAGGATCGCCCAGCACCGCTGAACATGGCTTCTGATAGATCCGCCCGACCGGCCGGTTCAGGGCCTCACTCAGCCCGCGCAATTCGGCATGAAAGGCACCTTCACCGCGCCGAACCTCGCCGATGGTGCCACGAAAGAGAAGCCGGCGCATGGTCACATCGGCCCAATTCACCAGCCAGGCCGATACTTCCGCTCCGTCATAACGTCCCGCGGCGATATCCGCCTCCGTGATGCCTGACGCACTCAGCGCGCCCTTGGCTTCGGTGTTGTCGACCGACAGTCCTGTCGCCTGGCTCAAGGCCCGGGCCGACAGACCCGCGTCCGCCTTGAAGGTCAGTCCATCGAAAATCAGGTCACCGTCATGATCGGTAAAGCCAAGCTGAACGCCATCCCGCCGTGTCACGGCCCATGCCCGGGCGACCGTTGTCAGGCCCCCTTCCAGATGGCTCTGCAATTCCGCTGCCCCCATCAAACCCTGACCTCCACCACAGGCACATTCGGAATTTGACCGGCGTTGAAACTGGATGCGCTGACATGGATCCGGTCCGTGTCAAAACGCGCCGGAACATCAAAGACGAACCCCGCGCGCACCTCCTGGCCGGCCGCCGGTGGATGGTTCAGGGTGACAGCGCCTGTCGTGGCCTCGACCGCATAGTCCGTGCCCTCCACCAACACCGTCCCCGCCACCTCAATCTGAACCGATCCGGCGACAGGTTTCGTTATCGGCCGCACATATTCATCGCCACCGGAGATGTAGGTTTTCGCCAAAGGGAACACGGCTGTCGCGCCGTCACCCGTTCCAATCAGCTGATCGCCGGACGCGGGTATCTGCGACGGTGGACAGGACTTGAAGTCCGCCCAATCCTTCCAGCGGAACCCGTAAAGTTGACCGCGGCGCGCTTCGAAAAACGCGATCAACTCCGCCACATCGTCCAGCGATCGCAAGCCCAGCCCAGCATCGTATCGCCGCCGGGAATGCGCCCACGGTGTATTGCGTTCCTCGAACCCTGAGGTCAGTGTGACGATATCTGTCCG
>CAZRZN010000034.1:18219-26099 GCA_964604565.1 uncultured Rhodobacterales bacterium | reverse complement strand
TGCGCGCCGCGAAAAACTACGCGCGCGCCTACAGACCGCTAGAAATCAAGATTCTCCACCGTCAGGGCGTTCTGCTGGATGAAGGCGCGGCGGGGTTCGACGACGTCTCCCATCAGTTTGGTGAACAGGTCGTCCGCTTCGGCCACGTCGTCAATCGTCACCTGCAAGAGCGTTCTCGCATCGGGGTCCAGCGTGGTTTCCCACAGCTGGCCCGGGTTCATCTCTCCCAGTCCCTTGTAGCGTTGCAGGCTAAGCCCCTTTTCGCCCTCGTCGAGGATCGCCTTGAGCAGATCGAGGGGGCCGTGGATCAACTGCCGCCGCTCCTTGCGCTCCAGCACGGCGGGCTGGTCGTAGACGTTCTGGAGGCTTTCGGTGAAGGTGCCAGTCTTGCGCGCCTCGCCGGAGCGCAGCATCGGCCCGTCGAGGGTGCGCACCTCTTCGACGCCGCGCAGGATGCGGGCGAGGCGGATCCCCTTGTCCTGAGTGATGCGGCCGGTCCAGCCACGCTCATATTCCAGCGCGATGAGATCGAGCCGCGCAGCCACCTTGTCGGCCACGCCCTGAAGATCGGATTCGATCGCGCCGGGGACGAAGGCGCCGGCGATCGCCGCCTGTTCGAGGATATGGCGGGGGTAATGCGTCGGAAATGCCTCCAGCACGCGTTTGAGGGAGCGGGCCTCATCGACGATGCGGACCAGATCCTGCCCGGCAATGACTTCGCCGTGGCCAAGGCGCAGTTGCGCGGTCTCGATCCCCTGCTGGATCAGGTAGTCGTCGAGGGCAGTATGGTCTTTCAGGTAGACCTCTGACTTGCCGCGCGCGACCTTGTAGAGCGGCGGCTGGGCAATATACAGGTAGCCGCGTTCGATCAGTTCCGGCATCTGGCGGTAGAAGAAGGTCAGCAGCAGCGTGCGGATATGGGCGCCGTCGACGTCGGCGTCCGTCATGATGATGATCTTGTGGTAGCGGATCTTCGAGATGTTGAATTCATCGCGGCCAATGCCGGTCCCGAGCGCCATCACGAGGTTGCCGATTTCCTGACTGCCCAACATGCGATCAAAGCGCGCGCGTTCGACATTCAGGATCTTGCCGCGCAGGGGCAGGATCGCCTGCGTGCGCCTGTCGCGTCCGGTCTGTGCGGAGCCACCGGCGGAGTCGCCCTCCACGAGGAATAATTCGGTCAGCGCAGGGTCTTTTTCCGAGCAATCCTTCAGCTTGGCGGCGTTGAAGCTGACGTCCATCGCGGTCTTGCGCCGGGTCAGTTCGCGGGCCTTGCGCGCCGCCTCACGGGCCAGCGCGGCCTCGACGATCTTGCCGACGATGCCCTTGGCCTCCTGGGGGTGCTCCTCGAACCATTCAGCAAGCTTTTCGGTCATCAGCCCCTCGACCGCGGGGCGCACTTCGGAACTGACCAGCTTGTCCTTGGTCTGGGAGGAGAATTTCGGGTCCGGCACCTTGACCGACAGCACGGCGGTCAGGCCCTCGCGCGCATCGTCACCGGTGAAGCTGACCTTTTCGCGCTTGGCGATGCCGCTTTCCTGGGCATATTTCTGGATGGTGCGGGTCAGGGCGCCGCGGAACCCGGCAAGGTGGCTGCCGCCGTCGCGCTGCGGAATGTTGTTGGTGAAGGGCAGGACGGTCTCGTGATAGCTGTCGTTCCACCACATGGCGATCTCGACGCCGATGCCGTCCTTTTCGCCGACCATGTAGACCGGATCGGTCATCACGGGCTGCTTGGAGCGGTCCAGATACTTGACGAACTCGCGCACGCCGCCCTCGAAGAACAGCTCTGACCTGAGCGGTTCGGCGGGGCGTTCGTCCTGAAGGATGATGCGGACGCCGGAATTCAGGAAAGCGAGTTCGCGCAGACGCTTTTCAAGGGTTTCGAATACGTAGTCGAGGTTCGAAAACGTGTCTGTCGAGGCGAGAAAGCGGACCTCTGTCCCCTGTTCGCCATTCGCGTCGCCCACGACGCGCAGATGTTCCACGGTATCGCCATGCTCGAACCGGGCGTAATGTTCCTTGCCATTGCGCCAGATCCGAAGTTCCAGCCAGACCGAGAGGGCATTGACCACGGACACGCCGACGCCGTGCAGACCGCCGGACACCTTGTAGGAGTTCTGGTCGAATTTGCCCCCGGCGTGCAACTGGGTCATGATGACCTCTGCGGCAGAGACCCCCTCGCCGGTGTGAATTTCGACCGGGATGCCGCGTCCGTTGTCACGCACGGAGACACTGCTGTCGGCGTGGATCGTGACATTCACGTAGTCGGCATGTTTGGCCAGCGCCTCGTCGATGCCATTGTCCACCACCTCGTAGACCATGTGGTGCAGGCCCGACCCGTCATCGGTGTCACCGATATACATGCCGGGGCGCTTTCGCACCGCTTCCAAGCCTTTGAGAACCTTGATAGAATCGGCGCCGTATTCATAGGGCTCCGCGGGTTGGTCGGACATCCACTTTTCCTTTGTCTTTATGCCCCAACTTATAGAGGTTTGCGGCAGGAATGTCACGTCGATGACACAAGATTTGGGAGGCTGCACACCCTTGGGCGAAGGTGCACCCGGATCAGAAAAGCGGGCCCAGAAAATCGACCTCCGCATGCTCTGGCCAGAGGGTATCACGCAGTCTGCGCACCATCAGAAAAGGGCTGTTCGCAGCAGCGACGTGATCGGTTCTGGCGCCTGCCATCGCGACATGCACAAATGGATTTGCGGCGGACGCAAAGCCGGCCCGCTCATACAAGCCACGCGCGCCGAAAAGGATCATGAAACACGCAGCGCTGTCTTGGGCCGTCTGGATGGCATGTGCCATCATGGCCGTGGCCATCCCGCCCCCGCGGGCCTCCGGGACGGTCGCGACATCGCCCAGACCGACGATGTCGACCAGATCTGGTCCCAGCCGTATCGCCCGGTAATATAGCGAAAGATGCGACAGAACTCGACCGTCGCGCCAGACCAGGCGGAGATGGGGCCGCTGGTGGTAGAAGCTGCGTCCGCCGTAATCCGTCGGAAAGCAGGCCCCCAGCAACGTCGCGATCTCTGCGTCGTCGCTTGCGGTCAGTCGCGGTTCCGACAGGGTCTCAATCACGGCAGACCACGCGGGATTCCCCCCCTTCCTCGGTCACTTCGAGACGTTGCGCACGGCCGTCCAGTTCGGCAAAAAGCTCCGGTCCGGTTCCGGTCATCCATGCCTGCGCCCCAAGCCCGCAGATCTCATCATAAAGCGCGGAGCGGCGGTCAGCATCGAGATGCGCGGCCACCTCATCCAGTAAAAGGATGGGCGCGGCACCGAAATCCTGCGCGAGGGCGCGCGCATTCGACAGGATCAGCGAAATCAGCAGGGCTTTCTGTTCTCCGGTCGAACACTCCGACGCAGGCACGCCCTTTGCGGCAAAAACGCCATACAGGTCTGTGCGATGCGGACCGACCAGCGCCCGCCCGGCCGCCATGTCCCGGAACCGGCTTTCAGCCAAGGCGGCGCGCAGGTCGACTTCCGTGTCGGGCAAACTGCCTTCGGACTGCACCAGGTCCAGCTCAGCGACGGGAAAGGCGGTCTCTGCCGCCGCCTGCGCCACTTGCAGCCGTGCAAGGGCCTGCTGGCGATTGGCGGTCAACACAGCCCCGGACCGCGCCATCTGTGTCTCAAGGGCCTGATACCAATGGGCGTCGCGGATCTGCTCCTTGAGCAGGCGATTGCGCTCGCGCATGGCCTTTTCATAGTCCAGCGCGGCCTGCGCGTGATCGGGGAAAAACGATAGCGTGATGCGGTCAAGAAAACGCCGCCGCCCCTCCGCGCCCTCGATCCAGAGCCGGTCCATGGCCGGAATCAGCCAGACGGTGCGGGCGATCCGGCCAAGGGCGATCTGGCTGGCGGACTTGTCGTTGATCGTCACCGCGCGGGCCGCCCCGTCCTCGGAGGTAAAGGCAAGTTCATGCTCGCCTTCCGGACCCGTCAAGTGGCCGGTGACCTTCCAGCCGAGGTTTTGCGGTTTGCGCGCCATGTCCGCCGCAGCCGCCCGCCGCAGACCGCGTCCGGGCGAAAAAAGCGAGACCGCCTCGATCAGGTTGGTCTTGCCAGTCCCGTTCGCGCCAAAGATTGCCACGGGACGCGTGTCCACGGCGATCTGCGCCCATTTGTGCGAGCGGAAGTGGGACAGTGTCAGATGGGTCAGCGCAAGCGTCATGGATCAGGCGCCCGGACTGTTGCAAAGGAAAACGGGCAAGAAAACCGCAGCGTTCCCTGCCCGGGACGGGTCAAGAAAATCCGGACCCCTCAGACCCGCATCGGCATCACGACATAGACCGCGCTATGGTCGTTGCCTTCGCGCATCAAGGTCGGATCACCGGACGAGTTGAACAGGAAGACGGCATTTTCGCGGTCCACCTGGCTTGCGATTTCCAGCAGGTATTTCGCGTTGAAGCCGATCTCCAGCCGTTCGTCGTTATAGGCGACGGCCAGTTCTTCCTCAGCGGCACCGCTGTCCGGCGCATTGACTGAAAGGATCAGCCGGTCTTCGTCGAGTTGCAGTTTCACGGCGCGCGACCGTTCGGAGGACACGGTTGCGACCCGGTCCACCGCCTTGGCGAATTCGGAGGCATCCACTTCAAGCTGCCGGGTGTTCCCCTGCGGAATGACGCGCGTGTAATCGGGAAAGGTTCCGTCGATGACCTTGGATGTCAGTGTTATATCCGGCGTTGCGAAACGGACCTTGGTTTCCGACACCGAAACGGCAATTGCCATGTCGTCCTGATCCAGCAGCTTGCGCATCTCGCCGACGGTTTTACGCGGAACGATCACGCCGGGCAGGTCGTCGGCGCCATCGGGCAGGGGCGCGTCGATCCGCGCAAGGCGGTGTCCGTCGGTCGCGACGCAGCGCAAGACCTTGCCATCCTCGCCATCCGCGACATGCATGTAGACGCCGTTCAGGTAGTAACGGGTTTCCTCGGTCGAAATGGCGAATTTCGACTTGTCGAACAGCCGCCGCAGAACCTCTGCCTTGATCGAAAAATTCGTATCGTATTCCGAGGTCGCCATGACCGGAAAATCTTCTTTCGGCAGGGTCGCCAGCGAAAAATGCGAGCGCCCGGCTGAGACTGACAAGCGCCCCGTGCCCGCATCCGCCGTCAGAACCACCAAGGCGCCGTCGGGCAGCTTGCGCACGATCTCATGCAGCATGACGGCAGAGACGGTCGTCCCGCCCGCCTTTTCAACCTGCGCCACTGCGCGGTCCAGAACCTCAATGTCCAGATCCGTGGCCCGAAAGGTGACTGTCTCGCCCTCGGCCTCGATCAGCACGTTGGCGAGGATCGGGATAGTGTTGCGCCGCTCGACGACCGATTGCGCCTGTGCCACGGCCCGCAAGAGCGCTGCCCGTTCCATGCTGATTTTCATCGCCTACCCTCTCCGCGCTGCCGGGAGGCGCAGCCTAGCGCGCACTGGCCGACACTCCAAGCCGATTTGTTCCGATTTCTCATGCGATTTTCACGGGCCGTCAAGGCGTTGCAGCGCGCCAGTCCCGGCGCGCCGCATTTTCGCGACTCGTTGTCAGGCTTCGAGCGCGCGGCGCAGCATTTCGACATCCTCGTCGATCTGCCCATCCTGCAGGCGCAGTTCCTCGATCCGTCGGACGCCATGCATCACGGTGGTATGGTCGCGCCCACCGAACCGGCGGCCGATTTCCGGCAAAGACCGCGAGGTCAGCTGCTTGCAGAGATACATTGCCACCTGTCGCGGCCGGGCAAAATTGCGCACGCGCTTCGGGCCGATCATGTCGGACAGGCGAATGTTGTAATGCTCCGCCACCTTGCGTTGAATCTCGTCGATCGAGATCTTGCGCTCGGAGGCGCGGAGCACGTCCGACAGGCTGTCCTGCACGAGGTCCATGTCGATCGGCTTGCCCACAAGCGAGGCAAAGGCGAAGAGCCGCGTCAGCGCGCCTTCGAGGACACGGACGTTTGTGCTGATCCGGTGGGCGAGGAATTCCAGCACGCCCTTGTCGATGTCGAGGCCGGAGTGCATCGCCTTGTATGTCTCGACCTTGGACTGCAGGATGCCAAGGCGCAGTTCGTAATCCGTCGGGTGCAGGTCGACCACCAGCCCGGACTGGAGCCTGCTGCGGATCCGGTTTTCCAGATCCTTGATCTCATCCGGGGCCCGATCCGCAGAGATGATGATCTGCTTGTTCTGGTCGACCAGTGCGTTGAAGGTGTGAAAGAACTCTTCCTGCGTGCTGTCCTTGCCGGCGATGAATTGCACGTCATCGACCATCAGCACATCGACAGACCGGAACATTTCCTTGAAGTCCATCATCTTGCGTTCGCGCAGCGCCTGCACGAAGCGATACATGAACTGCTCTGCCGAAAGGTAAAGCACCGAAAGATGCGGATTGCGCTGGGTCAGCTCCCAGGCGATTGCATGCATGAGGTGCGTCTTGCCCAGCCCGACACCACCGTAAAGAAACAGCGGGTTAAAGGTGACCGGCCCGCCTTCGGCAACGCGTTTGGCCGCGGCATGGGCCAGCTCGTTGGGCTTGCCCACCACAAAGTTATCGAAGACGAACCGCGCGTCCAGCGGCGCGCCCGGCAGATGGCTGCGCGGAACGGCTTGCGCGGCAGGGGTGGGCTTGTCGGTCGGCTTGACCGATGAATCGCGTGCCTCGGCGGTCGACGCGGTTGCGATCTGAATGTTCAGCTTGCGCACGGAAGGGGCGGCTGAGGTCATCTGATCCAGCAGCATTTCACCATAGTTCTGCGACACGTAATTCTTGAAGAAATGGGTCGGCGCATGGAGCACTGCCACGCCATCTTCTCCCGTTCCGATGAAGCGCAGCGGTTCGATCCAGGTCTTGTAGTTGTTTTGCCCGACAGCCTTGCAAATCTGCTCTTGCAAGGCCCCCCATTGCTCTTTCGTCATCTGCCCGCCTGTCCTCATTCACATTCCCACACCGACCCCCGGTCCGGCGGCAAGCACATGGCGGAGGCAACAATCATGCATCCCTTGCGCGAACGCAAAAGGCTGGGCAAAACCCCAAGTTTCCGTCGCCAGACCAATCCGATGTCCCGTTTGGATCCGTCTTTGCAGCGACCTGCATATTGTTACACTGGACATGGCCGGGGTGTCCCCCGGGGCCTCGTGATCAGCGACTTCCTGCTCTTCACAAGGTCTAACGCCAGCACTTTCGATATGCTGACGGTTGGCAGCCTTGTCCCCCGCGATGTGACTCGCATGCTGAAACTACCAAGCTTCGTGAAGACCCGGCAACCGAAACTACAGCTTGACTCGGAGATAAGGGCAAAAGAATCCCGCGTGTGCTTATTTCGTTATACACGCAAAAAGGGCGCTACATATTGTAGCGCCCCTCGAAAATCTGACCACGTCTTGAAGAGCCTCAGCCCAGGGACTTGACCCGTGCCGAAAGGCGCGAAACCTTGCGTGACGCCGTGTTCTTGTGAAAAACACCCTTTGTCACACCCCGCATTAGTTCGGGTTGCGCAGCGCGCAGGGCTGCGGCGGCGGCATCCTTGTCACCCGACGCAATAGCCTCCTCGACCTTGCGCAGATAAGTGCGAATGCGCGAGCGCCGCGCCTTGTTGACTGCAAAACGCTTTTCGTTCTGACGGGCGCGTTTCTTTGACTGGGGCGAGTTGGCCATTTGATCCGGTCCTGTTTCCTGTCTGTCGACGGTGTTCGTATTACCAATTCACGCAACGCCCCGACTGCCGGAACTTTGTCCGGACCGATTCTAGCCAAGCGGGCATCACGCGCATGTGTTGAGTGGCGCCTATACAAGAGCGGCCTTGGCCCGGCAAGCACTTTGTGCTTTTCAGCTCAGCCGGTCTTGCGGCTGATGGAACACACGCGCTGTCAGATGCCCTTGC
>CAZRZN010000034.1:0-18119 GCA_964604565.1 uncultured Rhodobacterales bacterium | reverse complement strand
CAAGGTCCTTTTGATGTCAGCGGTCCCGGAATTGCGCAGTCCGTTTCTCCGAAAAGGCCGACATCCCCTCGTTCTGATCTTCGGTTGCGAAAAGCGCATGGAAAAGTCGGCGCTCATAGAGCAAGCCTTCGGCCAGCGTCGTCTCATAGGCACGGTTGACCGCTTCCTTGCAGGCGATGGTCGAAATCATCGATTTCTCGGCGATCTTTTCGGCGGCGTTGCGCGTCTCTTCCATCAGCTTCTTGGCCGGGACGACGCGCGACACAAGTCCCGCGCGCTCGGCCTCTTCGGCATCCATGAAACGACCGGTCAGATTCATGTCCATCGCCTTGGATTTCCCGATGAAACGCGTCAGCCGCTGTGTCCCGCCCAGGCCGGGCATCACGCCAAGGTTGATTTCCGGTTGGCCAAACTTGGCATTGTCGGCGGCGATGATGAAATCGCACATCATCGCCAGCTCGCAGCCACCGCCCAGCGCATAGCCCGCGACCGCGGCGATCACCGGCTTGCGGGTTGCGGTGACGTCCCGGCCCTCACGGCCGAAAAAGTCGGACATGAACATGTCGACATAGGATTTCTCCGACATCTCCTTGATGTCCGCCCCGGCGGCAAAAGCCTTGCCCGATCCGGTGATGATGATGCAGCGCACCTTGTCGTTCTTGTCGGCCTCCGCCAGCGCCGTCGAAAGTTCCCCGAGAAGGTGCGAGTTCAGCGCATTCAGGGCATCAGGGCGATTCAGCTTGATGGTGGCGACGTGGTCTTCAATTTCGACGATGATCGTCTCAAAGGCCATGGTCCGGGCTCCGTCAGGTTCCGTCAGGGGCCAAGCCTTAGCATTTCGTTCACATGGTTCAAGCTATCTTTGACAGTTGGGGCAATAGAAAGAGGATCGGCCCGATTGAACGATCCGGCGCACGGTCTGTGTGCAGCCATCCGTTCGGCATGGCGCTCCCTCACGTCCATAGACATCGAAGCTGTGCTGAAAATATCCAAGCTCGCCATCGGCTTGACGAAAGTCCCGCAAGGATGAGCCGCCCGCATCAATGGCGTCGTTCAGGACTGCCCGAATGACTGGAACCAGCCGTGCAAGGCGCAACTCCGACACGCGCAGGGCCTTGCGGGCCGGATGAATTCCCGTGCGGAAAAGCGCCTCGCAGACATAGATGTTGCCCAATCCGGCGATAATTTTCTGATCCAGCAGCGCTGCCTTCAAGGGTGTGTTGCGCCCTTTCAGCATCGGCACGAGATAGGATTCGCTGAATGCGTTCCCCAGAGGCTCCGGGCCGAGGCTCGCAAGGAGCGGGTGACGCTCCGCGCTGTCCGTTGCCATCAGGTCCATTGCCCCGAAGCGGCGCGGATCGTTGAATGTGACGCGCGCGCCTTGACCCATGTGAAGGACGACATGATCGTGTTTTTCGGGCGCGGGGTGATCATGGACAAAGCGTCCCAGCGGATCGCCCGATATCAGCATACGCCCGGACATGCCCAGATGAATGAGCAGCGTCTCCCCTGTCGACAGGTCGACGAGGATATATTTCGACCGTCGTCGCAACCCGATGACCTGCGCCCCGGTGAGCCGTGCCGCCATGTTTTCAGGAAACGGCCAGCGCAGATCGGGCCGGTTGATCTGCGCCCGTGCGATGATCTGCCCCTCCATGACCGGCGCAAGCCCGCGACGGACTGTCTCGACTTCGGGCAATTCCGGCATTGGGCGTGGTCCTTCACATTGTATCGGCCCCGAGGCGCCCTATAAGAAAGCGGGACACAAGAGGACGGCAAGGTCAATGAGCGAAGACTCCGGGAAAACGACGCATTTCGGTTTCACCGACGTGCCGGAAAGTGAAAAGGCCGGGCGGGTGCAAGGCGTCTTCAGTTCTGTCGCGTCGCGGTATGATGTGATGAACGACGTGATGTCCTTCGGGATCCATCGTCTCTGGAAAGACGCGATGATGGACTGGCTTGCGCCGCGGCCGGGGCAGAGATTGCTGGATGTGGCCGGAGGGACTGGGGATATCGCCTTCCGCTTTCTGAAACGGGCCGGCCACGGCCATGCGACGGTTCTGGATCTGACGGAGCCAATGCTGATTGAGGGCCGCAAGCGCGCGGAGGCAGAGGCGCGCGAGGGTTCTCTCGACTGGGTGGTTGGGGATGCGATGGCGCTGCCCTTTGCCGACCGGAGTTTCGACGTCTACACGATCTCCTTCGGCATACGGAATGTCACCCGCCCGCAGGAGGCCCTGAACGAGGCATTTCGCGTCCTCAAGCCCGGCGGCCGGTTGATGGTTCTGGAATTCAGCCAGATCCCAAACGATCTGATGCAATGGGCCTATGATCTCTATTCCTTTAACCTAATTCCGCGTATGGGCCAGATGATCGCGCGGGACCGCGACAGTTATCAGTATCTGGTGGAATCGATCCGCAAGTTTCCGGATCAGGAGACGTTTCTAACAATGGTGAAAGCGGCGGGTTTCGAGAACGCCAAGTATCGGAACCTGTCCATGGGTGTGGCGTGCCTGCATTCCGGCTGGAAGATCTGAGGTGCGTGGACCGCACAATATCTGGCGGCTGATCCGCACCGGGGCCACGATGGAGCGCACGGGCGCCATGCGCGCAGTGCTGGATGCCCTTGAGGCGCCTCCGGCCCTGCGCGTCGCGGCGCGTGTGCTGGGCTGGCCGTTTCGCTGGCTGGGCTACGAGGGGGATCCGGCTATGCCGCCGGTGGTGCGTGCACTCAACGCGCTTGGCCCCGCCTACATCAAGTTCGGCCAGATCCTGTCGACCCGCCCGGACGTCGTCGGAACGCCGATGGCGCGGGAGCTCCGCGTCCTGCAGGACAAGCTGCCCCCCTTCTCGATTGCCGAAGCCAAGACGCAGATCGAGGCGGAAGTGGGTCAAAGCATCGAGGAGGTGTTTTCAGAGTTCAGCGAACCGGTCGCGGCGGCGTCGATCGCGCAGGTTCACAAAGCCCGATTGCGGGACACCGGGGAGACTGTTGCCGTCAAGGTGCTGCGCCCGGGGATCGAACGGGCCTTTCGCAGGGACATCGACGCGTTTTATTTTACTGCCGGAACGATCGAGCTGCTCTCCCCCGCGTCGCGCCGCCTTCGGCCACGAGACGTCATCGAGCATTTTGAGAACACGGTGAACGGTGAACTGGACCTGAGGCTCGAATCGGCTGCGGCAAGCGAGTTCGGCGCCAACACCAAAAAGGACGAGGGGTTCGGTCTGCCAGAAGTGAAATGGCCATGGTCGGGGCGCCGCGTCATGACCATGAGCTGGGTCGAGGGGATTCCCCTTGGCGACAACGAAGCGCTGGACGCGGCGGGGCACAACCGTGTGGCGCTGTCCGAGCGGGTGCTGCAACTGTTCCTGAACCACGCGTTGCGCGACGGATTTTTCCACGCCGACATGCATCAGGGCAACCTGAAGGTCACGGCCAATGGCGACATTGTCGCCTATGACTTCGGCATCATGGGCCATATCGACGAATACACCCGCCGGGTTTATGCCGAGATCTTGTTTGGTTTCATCCAGCGCGACTACAAACGCGTGGCCGAGGTTCACTTTGAGGCGGGGTATGTGCCGGCAGACCGGGATGTAGATGAATTCGCAAGGGCGCTGCGCGCTGTTGGAGAACCCATCTTCGGCATGGACGCCACGCGAATCTCCATGGGCAAGCTGCTGGCTTATCTGTTCGAGGTGACAGAGCGCTTTGGGATGGAGACGCGGACGGAATTGATCCTTTTGCAGCGCACCATGGTGGTCGTGGAAGGGGTCGCGCGTTCGCTGGACCCCCGTATGAACATCTGGAAGGTCGCGGAACCGGTTGTCGAGGCCTATATCAAGCAGTCCATAGGCCCTCGCGCAGCGGCATCGGACCTGTTGAAGACCGCACAGGTTCTGGCGCGCTTTGGTCCAAGGTTGCCGAAACTGGTGGAGGCCGCTCTTGTTCGGCAAGCACAACCGGACGTGACAAGCAGTCCAAATCCCTGGCCCGAGCGATTGATCTCCCTCATTCTGGGTGCCGCATTGGGGGGAGGCGTGGCCGCCGGCTGGTTCATCCTGCTGTGATGGATGCCGGAGAACGGAAACAGTTATTCATTTGAAAAGAAAAACGGCGACCCAAGGGTCGCCGTTTCCCAAAAAAACAGAAATCGCGGGATCAGTTGGTCCCTGTCGTCGACGACGAGCTGACGCCGCCCGTTTGCGATGCGATGATTCCGGCGGTGGCGGCACCCCCCAAAAGGAGGAGGAGAAGCGCGCTGGAGTTCATTGCCTTGGTCGAAACAAAGGGATCATCGGTTTTTCCCTGCTCAGCAGCCACCGGGGCGACTGATGCAGCCGCGATCGCTGCGGCCGCAGCAAAGATCGAAAGCTTTTTCATAGTGTTCTCCAAATCTACACAGGTCTGGACGCAGTCCGCCCTACGCTGTGCAACTTACACATAAATGGTTTGCCGTTCAAATGCCAAATCAAACTGCAAGCCTAAATCCCTGCCATGTGCCCAAAAATAAGCGTCATATCCGCAACAATGCAGGCCTGCGTTTTCCGGTCACTCAGACGACACGCGCACCGTTGTCGTCTTCTTCTGCGAATTCATTTTTGAATCATGTGCTTATGTTGGCGTGCTAGGGGCGCAGCCATAAGCAGGCAAAGATTCGCCCAGAAGTCTAACCAGAGGCTGATTTCCTGTCACGAGATGGAAGAAGACGTCAGGGCGCGTTGAAATAGCGCCCTTTCGATCAAATCTGCGGCGCCCGCAGGGCATCCACCAGATCCGGGCTGGTCTCTGTGCCGTCCGCCATTCTCAAAACAACGCTGTCGCCATCCTTCCGCACCTCACTGATCCGGCTGTAGGCTTGGGCCTGCCGGGTATCAATTAGGGCCTCATCCTTGTAGCTTTCAATTTCGAAGCGATAGACGCCAGTCGGAAGCGGTGCGCCGGTCTCGTCTGCGCCGCCCCAGAAAACCTCTGTCTGGTCCGTCGTCAGATCGAAACGCTGGACAACATCTCCATCTGAATTGCGCACCACCAAGGCACCCGCGTCGGCTTCCTCTGCGTAATCCGGTCGAATCGCAACGGGTGCGCCCGTGAACAGCACGGGCGCCCGCACCAACGCCTCCATGCCGATCCACCCACTCATTTCCTGCAATGCGTTGCCACCCAGGGTCCCGCCTATCGCGCGCAGGAGGTCATTGGTCTGCACCTGCTGTTCCACCGAGGAGAACGTCGCCAATTGTGTGGCGTAATCGGTGGAGTCCACCGGATTGAGTGGATCTTGATTCTGCACCTGAACCGTCAACATCTTGAGGAATGTGTCGAAGTCCGAGCTCAACGCGTTCTTTGCGTCATTCTCGGCGGATGCTGGTGCAGCGCCGGATTTCTGGGCTGCGTTACCGCTGTAAAGCGGCTGGGGAGGCGCGATATCTGACATGTGTTGTCCTACATTCTAAGATCGAGGCCCTCGGAGGCGGGCGTCAGGGGGCTGGTTTGTGTTTTGGGCTGATCAACCTGAGACGTCCGGTCGCGGTCTGATCGAGATTGCTGCTGCCCATCCCGCTCGCCACCTTCGCCAAAGGAGAATTCGGTTCCGCGATAGCCCGCATCCGCGAGATCGCGCGCAAGTTGGTCGATGTGGCGACGCATGAGGTCGAGTGTTTCGGGCCGATCGGCGGTGATATGCACCGTCATCCCTGTCTCACCCTGCACGAGTTGCATACGCACATTTCCAAGCTCTTCCGGTGAGAGCCTGATATCCACGCTGCCATCCGCCAGGCGGCCCATCTGTTCGGCTATTTGCCGCAGAACCGGAGCCGCGTCGGGGCGCGAGGACGGCATGGTTGGGCTTGGTCCGGGCGCGCTGCCAATACTCCGCGAATCCTGCGCGGACCCGATGCCATGGGGGGCGCCATCGATCACGTCGTCAATGATATCTGCCAACAGGGGCGAGGTCACGCGGCCGGGACTCGGTGGATCCTCCGGTACGAACCCGCCTGGCGCCATTTTTGGCGTTGCTGGTGCCATGATGTTGGCGGCGTAAGATCTTGGCGGTCCAGCCTCGTTTTCTGATCTCTGCGCGAAGGATCTCGGGAGACGCGTGTCTCTGCTTTCCTGTGCCGCTGAGACCAGCGATGCCATAGTTTCCCGCATGTTGGAAACGGGCGCTACACTGGTGGGCGCCGTGCCGGGTGACGCGAGGATCATCGGTTTCGGTCCGTCGGAAAGATTGATCTGGCTGGGTGCATCCAGTCTCTGCCGGGGACCAACCTCGATCCGTCCATGAGTGGACGCGGCGATGCCATCTGCTTGATCCGTCTTCTGCAACGGAACGGTTTTTTGCATAGGAGTGCCGGCATCAGGCATGATCGGAGGCTGGCCTTCAAGCGGGGTCTGTCTTTTCCCCAGCGGCGCAGGGCCGGGCGCGTAATCTTCTCGGGTGAGAGCGTTCGGCGACGGGTCCAATTTGCCCCTTTGGACCATCGTCACATCCTGATCACTTCCAGTTCTTTGGCCAAATTGCTTCTGCGCAACGAGCGCGCCGTCAACTACATCCACTGCGGCATAGCTCCTCGTAACGCTTTCCGGCCGAGGCGCCACCGTAACAGACGGGTCAGCCGTTTTCCGGACGATTGCGTCACCTTCCCGGACATGAGCATTGGCCAGGTGCGCGCCCTTCGGTTCCGGAACGTCCGTGACTGTCGAGTGGACGATGCCAGGTTTTTCGGCCGAGGTCTTGAGGGCCGGCGACTGGTCTTTCGGGAAAACCGAAGGCCCGTCCGCGCCGGAACCAAGACGGCCTTGCAGCAATCCATTCTGAAAGCGAAAGATGGGTAGGTCCATTTTTGATTGTGCGGGTTCAGATTTGCCGTCACGCGAGATGCCCGCGCCCGGATCCTTATCGGTCGCAAGAATGGCGGTTTCCCCGCCGTTCTTCGGCGCCGTCGATTTGGCGGAATGGTTTATCGGTTGTGGGATAGTCGCCCCAGCGCGCACGTGGTCCGATGTCTTCGCTGCCACGATCGGCATTGAACCAGGGCCGTCAAGGATCTGTGGAGGGCTTTCACGCTGCGCTTGCAGGGCGGAGGCAGAAACGGCGACTTGCCGTTCAGCGGGGTTCCCAGGATAGCCGATATCGCCATCATGAGCTTGTGAATGCGTGATCGTTGCGGTGACAACCTCATCACGACGAACCGACCTCGGGTCTTGTCCAACTCGATATTCTGGGAAATCTGCTTCGCCAACGGCGGAGATGTTTTCGAAATCTGTGTCACGAGGGTCCGGGATGTCGTCGCTGTCCGCTTCTGCCGGAGGAACAGCCACGTCTTCGTCGGGCTCGTCGCCCCGTGATACCGGGTCATTTATAGTAAGGTCTGGCGGGAAGGCCTGCTCATCAGCATCCGTATCCGCAAATACATTCGCGAAGTCGAAAGCTGGGTGCGCATCCTTCTGGGTATCCGGTGTCTTCAGCGCAGGGCCGAGACCCAGCAGGCTTGTCAATTGGCTCAGCATGCGTGCTCCGGGGAATTCTTCCACTGCGGCAATCTAATACGTGCTTCCTTACCAGTTCTTTACCGTGATCGGACCAAATCGTTCAGAGCGAGTCGAATTGGAGATAATCGAGATGGAAATCGGTGCGGCGCAATCCGCCTTGAGTGTGCGACAAGACCAAACTCTGAGAGAGGCCGCCCGAGAGCTTGAGGCGAGTTTCCTCGCAGAAATGCTTAAATCGGCTGGGATCGGCGAAACACCAGAGGGGTTCGGCGGCGGTGCCGGCGAAAACCAGTTCGCCTCTTTCCTAAGGCTCGAACAGGCACGACAGATGACCGAAGGCGGCGGCATCGGCTTGGCAGAATCTCTTTATCACGCCCTCAAGGAGAGAATGGATGACTGAACAAACCCTCAAGTTAAAACTGCAAACCCTGCTCGACGCGGAGCGCGAAGCGTTGCTCAGCGGCAATTTCGACAGATTGACGGAACTGATGCAGGAAAAACAGGTTCTGGCCGCGGAACTTGCAGAACAGCCCCTCGACAAGGGTGATGTTGCGCCTTTGCGCGACGGTCTTCGCCGCAACCAGGAACTGTTCGACCACGCCCTCGCGGGCATCAGGAATGTGGCGGCCCGGCTCGGGGATCTCAATAAGGTCCGCCGGGCGACAGACACCTATGATGCCAAGGGCCAGCGTCAGACCATAGAAGGGGCGTCCGCAGCGCGGTTGGAACGTCGGGCCTGAGCATTTGCCTTAAATGCAGCAGACAGCAAAGGAGGAGATTAGCGCTCCATTAGGATTCAAGGGTCAGATTGGCGTTGCACCACAAAACGGTGGCGCAGGCCAACAAAGAGTTCGGGCTGCATCGTCAGAAAGGCGTCAGAAATGCCGTTCGCGGCAAATGCAACCGGCGCAAAGCGCCTTTTGAACAGCAAGGACAAACCATGTCTAGCATTCTGACGAACAACGGCGCCATGGTGGCGCTCCAAACCCTCAAATCCATCAACTCCGGGCTTGCCGACACGCAAAAGGAAATCTCGACCGGCAAGCGTGTTGCCAATTCCAAGGACAATTCTGCTGTATGGGCTATTTCGAAAGTGATGGAAGCTGATGTAAAGGGCTTCAAGGGAATTTCCGATAGCCTCAACCTGGGTCAGTCGACCGTCGCCGTGGCACGTCAGGCAGCTGAGACGACCACCGATCTGCTGACACAAATCAAGGGCAAGGTTGTCGCGGCCCAGGAAGAGAACGTTGACCGGCAAAAGATCCAGACGGACATTGATGCGCTGCGAAACCAGATCAGTTCGGTT
This sequence comes from uncultured Rhodobacterales bacterium, assembly GCA_964604565.1. Taxonomy (GTDB): domain Bacteria; phylum Pseudomonadota; class Alphaproteobacteria; order Rhodobacterales; family Rhodobacteraceae; genus CAZRZN01. Next base: position 9,321 of record CAZRZN010000034.1, on the reverse strand, counting down.
GTCAGCGCCGCCCAGTTCAACGGTCTGAACCTTCTTTCGAACACAGAGCAGGTTGCTGACTCGGGCAGCGTCAACATCCTTGCGTCCCTCGACAGATCTGGAACGGGTGTGACGGCATCGGACATCACGGTCAGCAAGCAGGATCTTGGCGTCGGGGACTCAAGCATCGGCACCGCTCTGACGGCTTTGACCACTGCGGCGAACAACGTTACCGGTTTTGGGGACGGTGCTGCGGCAGCGCTCACCGGTGCTGCAGTCGCCCCGACTGGAACGACAACATTCGGAGGGGCCGCGACGGATACCGTTGCCGCGGGCACCGGATTCTCGATCGACATCACCGCTACAGCCGCCAACGGTCCATCAAACACCACGGACCGAAACGACATCAAATATGTTGCGCGTGACGGCGATACCATGGCTGATGTCACCGCAGGTCTGGCCGCCGCGTTCAACAAATACATCGAGTCCGATCTCGGCGCGGATAATGTTGGCACGATCAATGCCACGGCGTCCGGCAACACCCTGAACTTTACCGGTGCGGATGTTGTGGGCGACAACTTCAGCGTCGCGGTTCAGGAGTACGCTGCGAACGCTGCAACGACAATCGGAGGCCGTCTGCAAGAATTGTCGACCCTTGATGTGACCACGCAGGCCGGAGCGGACTCCGCGCTGGAGGAGATCGAGACGCTGATCCAAACAGCGATCGACTCTGCAGCTGCATTCGGTTCGTCCCAAGGTCGGATCGAAACGCAGGCAGATTTCGTCTCCAGCCTCACCGATGCGCTGAAGTCCGGCATCGGAGCGCTGGTAGACGCCGATATGGAAGCGGCTTCCGCGCGTCTGCAGGCCCTTCAGGTCCAGCAGCAGCTTGGCGTGCAGGCACTTTCGATCGCCAACCAGGCACCGCAATCCCTGCTGTCGCTCTTCCGGTAATACCGAGATCGGGGGCCGGGCAACCGGCCTCCGCTTCGCTACTATTCCTGATCACCGTAACCAGAAGGTTCTGAAGTGAACGCAAATACTCTCGCACGTCGCGCCTACGCCCAGAATGCCCGCTCAACGCAGACACCTCGCGGTACTGAATATGAGCTGATTGCAAAAGTCACGCACCGGATCAAAGCGATGGCGGAGGCTGGACCTCGCGCCTATCCCAAGCTTGTTGAAGCACTTTATGACAATCAACGTCTGTGGACCGCGCTGGCAGTGGATGTGGCCGACAGTGAAAATGAACTGACGCCTGAACTGCGGGCTCAGATATTTTATCTGGCAGAGTTTGTTCAACACCAGACGTCGCAGGTGCTGACAAAAAAAGCCAGGATCAGACCGCTTCTGGAAATCAACGCCGCGATCCTCAAGGGATTGAGCGGCAGGAGCACACAAAGATGAGTGGACTAGTTCTGAAACTCGGCCCGCGCGAGCGGGTTCTGATCAATGGCGCAGTCATTGAAAACGGTGATCGCCGCAGCAGGCTATCGATCGTGACACCCAATGCAAACGTTCTGCGCTTGCGGGATGCAATCCACCCGGAAGAGGCCAAAACCCCGGTTCGGCGACTGTGCTATCACGCCCAATTGATCCTGACCGGAGATTGCAACGCCGAAGAAGCCAAGTCAAAGCTCTTGCCGCGCATCGAAGAGTTGAGCCAGATCTTGATTGATGCGGATAGCCGGCGCTTGCTTACGCAAGCGACGGACGCTCTTTTGGCCGCGCAATTCTATCAATGTCTGAAAGCCTTGCGGGCTTTGATCCCGCGGGAGGACCGCTTGCTCGCAGCGAGGTCGGAATGACATATCAACCGGTCGTCGTTGGCAGCGGATTGGTCGGCTGGCAGTTCCTGAAATCAACGCAGGAGACGCAACGTAACGTATTCGACAAGTCGGTCACCATTGCCCGCGACACCGAGTATTTCGCCTCTGAGATCGGCAAGATCACCAATGCAGAAGATTTGGTGGCCGATCGCCGCCTGCGTCGCGTCGCATTGGGAGCTTTCGGCCTTCAAGATGACATAGACAACATCTTTTTCATCCGGAAAGTGCTTGAGGAGGGAACGGGATCCCGCGATGCCTTGGCCAACAAGCTCTCGGACGATCGGTACAAGGCACTGGCGAATGCCTTTGCCTTCGACTCCCCGCTTGGGCCCGCAACACAGTCCAGGAATTTTGCCAAGGACATTGTATCGCGTTTCCGTGCGCAGGAATTCGAGGTGGCCGTCGGAAATCAGGACGAAAGCTTGCGTCTATCCCTTTATATGGAGCGGACGCTGCCGGAAATGGCCAACAGCAACAGTGCCGACGACACGAAGTGGTTCCGCGTCATGGGAACGCCACCTCTGCGGTCGGTTCTGGAAACGGCTCTCGGCCTTCCCAGTGGGTTTGGCCAACTTGATATCGACAAACAGCTGGAAGTTTTCCGCGACAAAATGCAATCGCGTTTCGGTGTGAAGGAGATCGCCGAGATTGCAGAGCCAGAAGTGATGAACAAGGTTATCCAAACCTACCTGTTGCAAAGTCAAATGAAGCAAAGCAGTGCCATGGGCTCTGGTCAGATGGCACTGACACTGTTGCAATCGATACCCAGGCAGTCCCTGTTCGGCTGACGCCGTGCTTGGATTGATGCGACCGACCGGGTCATCTGCGGCCCTGTCCTTGCATGGTCATCCCGCGGTTCGGGGCAGGCCCCCGTGGCTGAGGGGACGCTTGTGCCCGGCGTAGGATCAATTCGAGACGTTGAAATGCGCGCTCCGGTCCGGCGACCGATGCTTCGGCCAGAAACGCATCCAACTGCGACCAGATTCGGATCGCTTGATCAAGAACGATGTCTTCCCCTTCTCTGTAGAGACCTGCGAGGATCATGGTTTCGGATCGCGCATAGGCACCCAAAAGACTGCGTACTTGCTGAATGAGCGCGTTCTCATGCTCATTCGCCGCTTCGGGTAAGCTGCGCGAAACGGAACGCAGCAAATCGATCGCAGGGAATCGTCCGCGTTCGGCAATCTGGCGATCCAGAACCACGTGACCATCAAGCACGCCGCGCAGAATATCTGCTACAGGCTCGTCCATGTCCGATCCCGCCACCAGCACGCTGAAAACCGCCGTGATGTCGCCGGTTCCGTCGATACCGGGTCCTGCTCGCTCGGCCAGCCGCATGATCTGATGCGCAACGGAGGGCGGATATCCCCGCAGTGCCGGCAGTTCTCCTGCCGCAATCGCCACCTCACGATGCGCCTCGGCAAAGCGGGTTATCGAATCGGCCAGATAAAGGACTTGTTTGCCCTGATCGCGAAAGTGTTCTGCAACGGTCATCGCAGCGAGTGGACAACGCCGGCGTTCCAGCGGCGAGCGATCCGAGGTGGCAGCAACGACGACACTCCGCGCCATGCCCTCCGGGCCCAGAACGGTTGTGACAAAGTCCAGCACCTCGCGCCCGCGCTCGCCGACCAATGCCAGAACGACGACATCTGCCTGCATCCCTTGGGCGAGTTGCGCCAAAAGGCGGGATTTGCCGACACCCGATCCGGCAAACAGCCCGATTCTCTGACCCTGCACGATCGGCAGCAAGGTGTCGAAAACCGACAGGCCCGTGGATAACCTCTGTCCAAGTCGCCGCCGGGCCGCGGCCGGAGGCGGGCTCGCCCGGAAAGGCCGCCGTCGCTCACCCGGACCAATCGGCGCCCCATCCAGAGGACGACCGTAGGCATCGATCACCCTGCCAATCCAGCTGTCACATGGTGCAAGCGTCGGTGCTCCGAGAACGGCGACGCGATCGCCTCGGGACACACCGTCTGCGGGTTCATCCGGAAGCATCGCCACCAGATCATCACGAATGCGCAAGACCTCTCCGCCGAGGATTGTTCCTGGATGCACAAGACGCAACCGGTCTCCGATACAGGCCGTTTCGGAAAGACCGCGGACCCAGATAATCGTGCCGTCGACCGACTGCACACGCCCAACAGCGCGCACCGGTTGCATCTGTGAGATTCGGGCTCTGAGCCCGGCGATGTCTTCGTCCATGGAGCGCTCCGTTCATTCTCTGAAAACCATATCTAAAGGAATCAGCGTTAAGCCTTGATTTAAGCAATCGAGGGAGAAGCCCCGATGTTCCAGAATTTGGACGTCTTCAGAACGGCGATGGCCATGGCACGACATGCAGGTGTCAAGCAGGCTTTCAGCGCGCAGAATATCGCCAACGCGGATACCCCGGGGTATCGTGCGCGGGATCTGCCAGAATTTCGCGACACCATGCGCGAGTCCCTCATGGGGCAACGCGCGACACGGGAAAACCACCTGAACGGCAGCACCACGCGCACACTGGATTTCAGTGAGCGGCGCGATGCTCTGGACCCGAACGGAAACACCGTTTCGCTGGAACAGGAAATGGTGAGCGCCGTGGGCGCCCAGCGCCAGCATGATCGCGCCCTCGCCATCTATCGCAACAACCTCAACATTCTGCGCACCAGCCTTGGCCGCAAGTAAAGGGAAAATGAGATGAGCGCTTTTTCCGATGCCCTCAGCGTCACAACCACTGGCCTGCAAGCCCAGGCTGCACGACTGCGTGTTTTGTCCGAGAACATCGCCAACGTCGACACCCCCGGTTACCACCGAAAGACCATTCCTTTTGAAGTGGTGCCCACCGGTTCGGATGTCTCCGGTGTTCAGCCTGGTGATGTCCGGCTGGACCGCAGCGAATTGACCAGGATCCATGACCCCGCCCACCCACTGGCAGATGGCAATGGCAACTACGACGGTTCCAATGTCGATCTGATCATCGAGATTGCAGATGCCCGCGAGGCCCAGCGCTCCTATGAGGCGAACCTCAAGATGTTTCAGCAAACCCGTGAGATGTCTTCAGGGCTGATGGACCTGCTTCGCCGCTAAGTCACCGACAATTTGTTTCCAAGGAGATCAGAATGGACGTTCGTTCACTCTATGCTGCGCAAAAATACGCGGCTTCACGCCCTGCCATGCAGCCTGAGCCTGCAACCGGTACCGGACCGGCAATCGAGAAGGAATTCGCTCGGGTAACGTCCGATTTCGCCGGCCAATTGCGCGAGGCGGAGGAAACCGCCAAGACGGCAATGACCGGTGACGCCGATCCGCACGCGCTCGTCGAGGCCCTCGCGCAATCGGAACTGGCCGTGGAAACGGTCGTCGCCGTGCGCGACAAGGTGGTCGAGGCCTACCAGGAAATCCTCCGGATGCCGGTCTGACGCAATGCTGACCGAAGTCGTCTTCTTCGACACGCTACGCATGGGCCTCTGGGTCGCCACGGTCACCTCGGTCCCTATCCTTTCGGCCGCCCTGGTCGCGGGGGTCGGCGTGGGCCTGTTCCAGGCTCTTACATCGATCCAGGAAATGACACTGACCTTCGTGCCCAAGCTCCTGGCAATCGTTCTCGTGTTCTGGATGTCGATGAGTTTCATGACGCGCACCCTGGTGGATTTCTTCCAGGGACAGATCATCCCAATCATCACTGGAGGCTGACATGGAAACCGCTGGCTATACCGCCCTATCCCGCCAATCGGGCCTGATGCGCGAAATGCAGGTGATCGCCAACAATATCGCCAATGCAAACACGACCGGATACAGGCAAGAGGGCGTGATCTTTTCGGAGTATGTCTCCGAGGGGGACGGCCTGCCCGGAGTGGCCATGGCGGCAGGACGGGTGGGGACCACGTCATTTGCCCAGGGCGGTCTGGAGATGACCGGCGGACTCTACGATCTTGCGATCGAGGGCGAGGGGTTTTTCCTTGTTGAGGCACCGGAGGGTCAGAGATTGACCCGCGCCGGGGCCTTCTCGCCCAGTGCCGAGGGGACGCTCGTCACGCCTGACGGGTATCCCGTCCTGGACGAAGGTGGTGCGCCGATTTTCGTCCCGCCCCAGGCAATTGATCTGGCTGTGGCCCGGGATGGCACGCTCAGTTCAGAAGGCCGCGCCATTGGCCAGGTCGGGATCGTTCGACCGATTGATCCGCTTATGGTCACCCGCGAGGGCAGTCAGTTGTTCCGCAGCGATGCGGGTTTCGAACCGGTCGAAAGTCCCCGCGTCATGCAGGGATTTGTCGAGGAATCGAACGTCAACCCGATCTTGCAGGTGGCTCGGATGGTCGAAGTCCAACGCGCCTACGAACTGGGCCAAAGCTTCATGGAGCGTGAGGATGACCGTATTCGCACCGCTATGAAAACATTCATCAAATAGGAGCCTCACAATGCGTGCCTTAAAGATTGCCGCCACCGGGATGAGCGCCCAGCAGATGCGGGTCGAGGTCATCTCGAACAACCTCTCGAACATGAGCACGACGGGCTATAACGCGCGCCGCGCAGAATTTGCCGATCTTCACTATCAGCAGATGGCACGCGCCGGAACGGTAAGTGCATCCGATGGAACTGTTCTGCCGACCGGCATTCAGCTTGGCCTTGGCGTCAGGCCCGCTGCGGTGTCCATGCAACTCCAGCAGGGGGCGCTCTCCGCCACGGGCGGTGATCTGGATGTCGCCATTGAGGGTAACGGATATCTTGAGGTGACGCTTCCCTCCGGCCAGTTGGGCTATACGCGGGATGGCGGGTTGAAAAGGACCGGCGAGGGACTGATCGTCACGTCCGAAGGTTATGCCGTCTCGCCGGAGGTTGTCATACCGGATGACGCCCGGAGCGTGTCGATCAATGCGGATGGAGAGGTCTACGCCTATTTTGCGGACCAACCGGAAGGGCAGCTTCTGGGGCAGTTCACGATGGCCGGCTTTTCCAATCCGAAGGGGCTCGAGGCGATGGGCTCCAACCTGTTTGTCGAGACCGAAGCATCCGGCCCGGCGCTGCAATCCACGCCCGGACAGGACGGATTGGGCACTCTCAGACAGGGTTATCTGGAAGACAGTTCCGTCGACGCAGTCAGAGAGATCACCGATCTCATCGAGGCGCAGCGGGGCTATGAGCTGAATTCCAAGGTCATTTCCGCTGCCGATCAGATGATGGGCGCCACGGCGCAGGTGCGCTGATGCGCTGGGTGCTCGTGATCGCCCTCTGGCCCATGTCGGCGCTCGCGGACACCGTGGTCTCGACACAAACCATACGCCCGCAGCAAATTGTGGGGCCGGAGGCCGTCCGCCTAGATTCGGCAGATGTCACGGGCGCATACAGCAGCCTGGATGCAGTCATTGGTCAGGAGGCCCGCGTCGCGATCTACCCCGGCAGGGCCATAATGCGTGGCTCTGTCGGCGAACCGGCACTGGTCGCGCGAAATCAGGCGGTCGAACTGGTTTACGCCCATGGCGGTTTGCGGATCCGGGCCGAAGGCAGGGCGCTTGGCCGCGGTGCCGCGGGAGAGCGCATTCGCGTGATGAACATAGACTCCCGGACAATTCTCTTCGGCACGGTCGCCGAGGATGGAAGTATTCTGGTCAAGAATTGAGGATCGACATGGTGAAACATATTTACCTGATCGGGCTTGCCCTTGCTCTGACTGCCTGCGGGCGGGTGGATCATCTTGGCAAGGCGCCGACATTCACGCCCGATACGAGCAGCCCGGAAAGGGTCGCCATGATTGCCTCGGGTCTTCCGCAGACGACACCGCAGTCCCAGGGATCTTATCGCGCCTCGCTCTGGAGCGGAGAACAGACATCCTTGCTGGGCGATCGACGGGCGATCAAGCGTGGTGATATCCTGACGGTTGTTGTCGAAATCGACGAAAGTGCGGAGATCAAGAACCGGACAGCACGCTCACGTTCAGGATCAGAAAGTCTTGAAATACCGGGGTTGTTCGGCATTCCCCAGCGTATCAACCAAGGTATCACCGATGGCGCAAGCCTGGATGAAGCCGTATCGGTTCAATCCTCGAGCGACTCGAGCGGCGATGGATCGGTCCGTCGAAGCGAAACCCTGACGCTGCGTGTCGCCGCCACTGTGATCGACGTTCTTCCGAACGGCGTTTTGGCGATCGAGGGTAGCCAGGAGGTCCGCGTGAACTTCGAACTGCGCGAGTTGCTCGTCTCCGGCTATGTTCGGCCCGAGGACATTTCCCGTCAGAACCAGATCACCTATGACAAGATCGCTTCGGCACGGATATCCTATGGCGGGCGCGGTCAGATCACGGACGTTCAACAACCCAGGGTCGGCCAGCAAGTTCTGGACATGATCCTGCCGTTCTGAGGAAAAAAGCATGCTCCGCAAACTTTTGCCCATCGTCCTCGCCTTGATCGGAACGGCAGCCGGCGTCGGGGCCGGCCTTTTCCTGATCCCACCAGAGCAGATCGAGCAGGCAATCGCCGCCGAGCCGGCAAGCGATCCAGACTATGGCTTGCAGACAGCCAGCCTTGACCGAAAGCCACGGGACAATGCCTCTGATGACACCGAATATGTCAAAATGAACAATCAGTTCGTCGTCCCCATAATGGGGAAAGACCGGGTTGAAGCCTTGATCGTGGCCGCTTTGAGCATTGAAGTCACCGCGGGAACATCCGGTATTGTCTATGAGAAAGAGCCGAAATTGCGCGACGTATTTCTACAGCAGTTTTTTGATCATGCAAACATTGGTGGTTTCGAAGGCGCGTTTACTGCCGGAGAACGCATGGGAATCCTTCGTTCCGCTCTCCTCGATGTGGCCCGTTCTGTCCTTGGGCCAGACGTCAGAGACGTCCTTATTACAGAGATTGCGCGTCAGGACGCAAGTTGAAGCTCCTGAGCCACTCGCGAGTAGCCAGAAGCAAGCTCTAGATCGGGACCTGTCGTGATTCGGCAAAGAGAGACACGCTCTTGCCGGATCCGTGCGGGATGGCGTCCCCTATAGATCATCTCCGGTGTCTTGACTCGGACATTGCCTCGGGTCTTTTTCAGACGCTTGTTCTGTCTGGAATGCTCAAATCTGAACTCTTCACGTGACCTGGACCTCCAATGAGTTTTATTCGCAGGTTTGGGCCTTAAACCGTTCCAAATGGCTCGGTCCTGCCCAGAGAAGCCAGTGTGTTGAGTGTCTGTTGCTTTTTCCGCCCCTTCGCACCGGAGCAGCCAATCTGGCTTGATCCATTCACGAACCGCGCTTTTCAATTCCCGAAATATGGTGACGGAGCCGGTGCGCAAAGTCGCCCGAAAATTTGATTTGCATGTATCGTCGAAGGCGCAACTGCTTTTGGGCGACTCAGTCGGTGGCCCCTAACCTTGGCAATGCCAATTACTCAGGTGAGCCAATTTACCTGAGCCCTCCTTGCCTTGTCCTCGATTCCCGAGATTGGCCATGTATTCCCCATGTGGAAACCGATGCGCAACCTAGCTCGATTTTGAAATGCAAGCGTCTCAGTAATGCGGAAAATGAATTTATATTATGCGGTTAAGA
>CAZRZN010000033.1:0-26357 GCA_964604565.1 uncultured Rhodobacterales bacterium | reverse complement strand
GTGCTGCACATCGCGGACATCAGGCATAAACGCGCCGGAGCGCGAATCCCCCAATGGCGCGACATGCGACAGGCCCTAGTCCAGCGCCTCATGGCCAATCGCCTCGCAATCGGAAAGATCCGATCCGCCCCCGCCCGCGACATTCCTTGCAAGGTCGCGCAGCGCCGTGCGCACCCCTTCTTCGAGGACAGGATGATAGAAGGGCATGGCCAGAATATCGGCGACGGTCATCCGGCGTTCCACGGCAAGTGCGAGAAGATGGGCAAGGTGTTCTGCCGCGGGCCCGCAAATCTCCGCGCCCACAAGGCGTCCGGTCCCGCGGTCCGCGTGAATGCGCAACAGGCCTTCGGCGGTCTGGGCCATGCGGGCCCGTGCCTGTCGGGAAAAATCCATGCTGCCTGTGGCGATATCGCGCTCCCGCAACTCCGACAGCGGCGGACCGACATGCGCGACCTGCGGTGCCGAAAAGACAATCGACAGGCCCGTGCGCCGACACAATCCGTCATGCTTGGCGTCGGGTGCCGCCATGCGTCCGGCGATGTGACCCTCGTCCGCAGCCTCGTGCAGAAGCGGGCGATGGTTGTTCGCGTCGCCCGCAAGGAAGACCGGCAGATCGCCGATCCGCAACGTCTCGGGGTCAATCTCCGGCATCCCGTCTTGATCGAGCGGAACCCCAAGGGTTTCGAGCCCGAGGTGTGCGATGTTCGGCCGCCGTCCCATCGCCGCCAGAACGATGTCAGCGTCAAAGGCACCCGCCGCCCCGGTGACCCGCAGACCCTTGCCCGCCTCCTTCAGTTCGGCCTCGGCCCCGAGGTGCAGCGCGAGGTCGGTTTTGATCGCGGCCCGAAAGACGGCAAGGATTTCCTCGCTCTCGATGCCGGCCAGCGTCTCGGCTGCGTCGAAACCGGCGACCGTGTGCCCCAGCCGCGCAAGCGCCTGCGCGATTTCGACACCGACAGCCCCCATGCCGATCACCGCGATCCGTTGCGACAGGTCCCGCCGCTCGAACAGGCTGTCAGTGGTCAGGATCCGGTCACCGAACGCCGCCCAGTCAGGCGGAACGATCGGGCTGCTGCCGGGTGCAAGGATGATGGCGCGGGCCTCTATCGTCCTGCCGTCGACCTCAAGACGCCCCGGCCCGATGAGCCGCGCGCGGCCACTGACCGCGCGCTGGCCCAGTTTTTCCGGCATAGATTCCGGACCTTTCACGAAATCATCGCGCATCTTGCGCACCCGGGCCAGAACGGCAGGCGTGTCCGCCTGCAACCCATCCGCGCCACGGATCCCGAATTCCTCGAACGCGTGTCGCCGGTGAAAGGCATTGGCCGCCTCGATCAACGCCTTTGACGGCATGCAGCCGACGGCGGCACAGGTCGTGCCCCACCCACCCTCGTTCACCAAGAGGAAATCGTCAGTGTAGCGGCGCACCTCCCGCAAGGCCGAGAGGCCTGCGGTGCCGGCCCCGACGATGACGGTATCGACCTTCATGCGGTCACTCATCCGCGTCGGCTTCGGCCTTTGTCGCGTGCTCTGTGCCAGGCTCGTGCTCCGGCGGGCTGTATGTTGTAAACAGCTTCAACATCCCCGACCCGGTGTTGCGAAAGTTGTGGAAGGTGCCGGAGGGCACGATACTGACGTCACCATCCGCGACATCGGTTTCGATCTCACCGATCTTTGCAACGCCGTTGCCTGCGACGAAGTAAAGAAGCTGGTCGTGACCCTCGTGCACCTCGCCACCGATCTCACCGCCTTCGGGGATCGCCATGAGCACCAGTTGCGTCTTGTCGCCGGTCCACAGAACCTTGCGGAATTCGTCGTTCTTGCGGGCCAGATCGATGACTGGCAGTGTCAGCTTTTCTGTCTCGGACATGGTAAGGCTCCTCTTGCGATTGAGACGGTTACATATTCGCCATTCTGTATTCTTTAAAGATGTCGAACAATCAGATACCATCGGGAAGGCGCAGTCTCGCGCAGTCATGCAACCGCAGGAAGGCAGTCTCATGTCCGAGAAAGACGAGTACATCGAAAAGGCCAACGCAAGGATTGACCAGTGGAACGCCGAGATCGAGAAGATGAAGGCGCAGATGGAGGAAGCCAACGCAGACGCACGGATCCAGTATCAAAAGCAGCTCGACGACATGCGTGCGCAACGCGATGAAGCCGAAGCCAAGCTGAAGGAAATGCGCAAGGCAAGCGACGACGCCTGGGACGACATGAAATCCGGATTCGACAAGGCATGGGACAATATGTCCGACGCATTCAAGAACGCGATGTCGCGGTTCAAGTGAGATCTTTCGGGCGTTAAGGCGCGCTTTTCAATCCGCGTTTCAGGCTTGCCCGGTTAAGTAAGGCTTGCCCGGATAAGACTGGCGGTGCGGTCTTCGCGCCTTCCGGACGCAGGACCGCGCATTCCGCCACGCCGCATGGCATGGTCAATTTGTGTTCGACGCATCGGACTTGGCACGCTTTTAGCGGCAGCGGACTGCCGCTGGCCGGCGTGTGGATCCCAGAACCCGCCCTGACCGCCGGACCGAAGCCGCTCGACCGAAAAAAGCATCCGGCGGAAGATTGCGGCGCTTCCTGCCGGGGTCGTGTCATCTTTCCGACTGAGGCCCGCGGTGCTGTCCTGCGGCATGTGCCTGTCTGTCAAAAGCCGAATTTCCAACGGTTCACGTGGTCTTGCCGGACCGCGCCCTATCCCTGCGGCCGCGCATCACGCCGCAGGCGGCCACAGAAGAAAGAGGACGGGCCGGCGCGCTGCCGAACTGTCCTGCCACGCCCCGCCGCCACAACCCAGTCGGCGTCAGCACCAATGCTTTGGCCGGTCACTGACTGACCTGAATCAATGCTCTCATGAAGCTGTCCGTGCTTTAGGTAGGTCATGGCAAGGAATCCCGACTCAAAGGCCCGGAAGGCCCGGCCCTCCGCATCGCAGGACACCGGACACCTGCCCGTGCCAACGGCGGCCGAGGCGGACCCGGATCGAAGAGCCGCAGACGCTACGGATACCGTGCACCCTTACCAGAATCTCGACCGGCTCGCGCGGGCGATCATGGCGCGCAACACGGCGGGTGTCTCACCGTTTTCCATCGTTCAGGCCTGGTCGGACTGGGCGATGCATCTGGCCCGCGCCCCGGGTCGGCAGCTCGAACTTTCCGAACAGGTTGGCAAGAATGCATTCAGGGTGCTGACCCACATGGCGAGTGTATCGCTTGGAAAATCGGTCGATCCGCCTTTCGTCCCAAGCCGCCACGACCATCGTTTCACGCATGCAGCCTGGTCCAAGATGCCCTTCGCTTTTTGGCAGCAGTCCTTTCTTGCCACGCAGGACTGGTGGGATCACGCGACCGACGCATTGCGCGGACTGAGCGAAAAGGATTCCGACCGCGTGCGTTTTCTGATCCGGCAGACACTGGATCTGATGTCGCCCTCGAATTTTCCCGCGACCAATCCGGAGATCATCGAGGAAACCCTGCGGCGGAAAGGCGGAAACCTTGCCGAGGGCGCGACCCATTTCGTCGAGGATCTGATCCAGACCGTGACGCAAACCCCAAAAGACGCCCCGGATGGTTTCCGCATTGGCGAAGATATCGCCTGCACCCCCGGGAAAGTGGTGTATCGAAACGAGATTTTCGAATTGATCCAATACGCACCAACCACAGGCCAGGTGCATCCGGAGCCGGTCCTCATCGTGCCGGCCTGGATCATGAAATACTACATCCTTGATCTCTCGCCGCGCAATTCGTTGGTCCGCTATCTCGTCTCGCAGGGCTTTACCGTCTTTGCGATCTCATGGCGCAACCCCAAGGCGGACCAGTCCGATCTGTCGCTTGACGATTACCGCAAGCACGGCGTGATGGAGGCAATCGACGCGGTTTCGGCTATCCTTCCCGGCCGCAAGATACATGCGACCGGCTATTGTCTCGGCGGGACGATCCTGAGCATCGCCGCAAGCACGATGGCGCGCGACGGCGACGACAGGCTCGCGTCCGTATCGCTTTTCGCGGCGCAGGTCGATTTCTCCGAGGCGGGCGAGCTTCTGCTCTTTCTGGACGAAAGCCAATTGGCCTTCATAGAGGACCTTATGTGGGCGCAGGGCTATCTGGACCGGCCACAGATGTCGCGGACCTTTGCCTCCATCCGGGCCGAAGATCTGATCTATGCGCGCGCGGTCAGGCGCTATTTCCTTGGCAAGAGGGACATGGCCACCGACATGACTGTCTGGAACAACGATACCACGCGGATGCCGGCGCGAATGCATGGCGACTACCTGCGCGGACTTTTCCTGGAAAACCGGCTGACCGCCGGACGATTTGCCGTCGAAGGCCGGGTCATCGCGCTCAAGGACATCACGGCGCCGTTCTTTGTGGTCGGCACGGAGGACGACCATATCGCTCCTTGGCGGTCGGTCTACAAACTGCGTCTCTTCACTGAAAGCCATCTGACCTTCGTTCTGACCAGCAGCGGCCACAACGGCGGCATATTGAGCGAACCGGGCCACCCACGACGCCATTACCGCATCGGCACGCGGAGCGAGGGCGACAACTACATCGATCCCGATACATGGGCAAAGCGGCAGGATTCCGTCGAGGGATCATGGTGGCTGGCATGGTCGGACTGGCTGGCGCAACGGTCTGGCGCAATGATCGACCCACCGGAATTGGGCACGGGCCGCGGCCGATATGCGCCGAAGGAAGCCGCGCCCGGCACCTATGTGTTCCAGAAATAGGATCGGACGGCGCGAGGGGGCTGCCTGTCAAGAGCGCGTGCCAAGTCGCGGCTGCGCAACCCGGGCCTGAGCCGCCGCAAACAGCCGATATCGAGGGTTGGCAAAGCCCGGATGTTCGGGCGCTTTGGGTTGACCGTGAGTCGCCGCAGACCGTTCCGTGCCCGACCGCTGTGGACCGGTCATGGCACGTTGCGATACCGCACATCCTGTCGTGAAATATGTGCGCATCCCGGAGTGAAACATGAATGCTGCGACATGGATCGAAAGTGGAGGGGGCTCTGCCCCCGTCACGGCGGAGCCGTGACCCCCCGGGATATTTCTTGCCCGAAGAAAGTGCATGACGGTCTGGACCGGACAGGAACGGCGGCGTGTCGATCCACCGCGCAATAGGTGTTCTGATTGTCAGGCAGGTCTGGTATCGCACAATTCGGAAAGAATACCACCCAAGGTCGTGCATGTATGGATCAGGATCCTCCGTGGGGCGCGAAGACCCTTGCCCACGGGGTCATCGGCACATGCCTGCACGGCGCCGGTCGTGCCGCGGGTCATCTGCCGGGACCTTTGCGGCGTGCCGCTCATGACCGTTCGGTCCTTTGTTCCATGCCTTTCGACCCTATACATGCACTGGAGAGATGATGCCCGAGTTTCCCGTCTTCGATGGCCACAACGACCTGCTGCTGCGCCTGCTGCGTGGCGAGGTGACGGCAGAGCATGTGGCCGCCGGCCTGCCCGACGGCCATATCGACAAACCTCGGGCGCGGCGCGGAGGGTTTGGCGGCGGCATGTTCGCGATCTTCGTGCCCAGTCCCGGTGACAAGGCCGTGCGCCACGACGAAATGAAGAACGCCTCATATGACATTCCCCTCCCGGAGCCGGTGAACGAGGCGGAGGCCGCCGACTGGACCGAACGGGGTCTTGCGGCCCTGGACGCATTGGCGGCAGCAGGGGCGGTGCGCATCTGCCGCAACGCCGCCGAGGTCGAGACCGCGCTGCCCGCCGAGGAAATGGCCGCCGTGATCCATATCGAAGGCGCCGAAGCCATTGACCGCGACTTTGAGCGGCTGAACGCGTGGCATGCGCGCGGGCTGCGGTCCCTCGGGCCGGTCTGGAGCCGCGACACCGTCTGGGGGCACGGTGTGCCCTTCCGCTACCCGTCCGACCCGGACATCGGCGCCGGGCTGACAGAGGCCGGCAAGGCGCTGGTCCGGGAATGCAACCGCCTGAAGATCATGGTCGACCTGTCGCATCTGAACGCCCGGGGCGTCGAGGATGTTGCCCGCCTGTCCGACGCGCCTCTGGTCGCGACACATTCCAACGCATGGGCGATATGCCCCCATTCGCGCAACCTGACCGACCGCCAGCTCGACATGATCCGAGACAGCGATGGAATGGTGGGCATCAACTTTGCCAGCGCGTTTCTGAGGCCCGACGGACGGATGGACGCCGAGTTTGAGCTTGACATCATTCTCCGACATTTCGACCATTTGGTGGATCGCGTGGGTGAGGACAGGGTCGGCTTGGGATCGGATTTCGATGGGGCGCTTGTGCCTGCCGGGATCGCGGATTGCGCCGGCCTGCCCAATCTGCTCATTGCATTGCGCTCTCATGGCGTAGACAACAGTGTCATGGCCAAGATCACGCATGGGAATTGGCTGAGGGTCCTGCGCCAGACGTGGGGCGAATAATAATCGGAACAGGGAGTTATACCATGAAACAATCATTCGTAGCGGCGGCCGTCGCCGCAATGCTGACAGCAGGCGTCGCCGCCCCCGGCTTTGCCGAGACACCACCCAACATGCTGGTCATCGCCAACCGCATCGACGACATCAAGACCTTCGATCCTGCCGAAAGCTTCGAGTTCGCGGGCGCGGACGTGAGCCGCAACGTCTACCAGAAGCTGGTCAACTTCGACCCGCTGGATCTGGATGCAGGATATCAGCCGCAGCTGGCCGAAAGCTGGGAAATCTCTGAGGATGGCAAGACCATCACCTTTACCATCGCCGAGGGTCAGATGTTCGCATCGGGCAATCCGGTCACGGCGAAGGACGCGGAATTCTCGCTGCGGCGCGCGGTCACGCTGAACAAGACGCCGTCCTTCATCCTGACGCAGTTCGGCTTTACCGCCGACAACGTCGAGGAAACCATCGTCGCGCCGGACGACCGCACCCTCGTCCTGACGCTGGACAAACCTTATGCGTTGTCCTTCGTGCTGAACTGTCTGACCGCGACCATCGGTGGCATCGTCGACATGCAGACCGCCATGGCCAATGAGGTCGACGGCGATATGGGCAACGAATGGCTGCGCACCAACACCGCAGGCTCCGGCCCCTACAAAGTTGTCAGCTGGAAGCCGAGCGAAAGCGTCCTGATGGATCTGAACCCGAACTACGCCGGCGACACGCCCGCGATGGAGCGGGTGATCGTCCAGCACATTCAGGAAAGCGCGACCCAGCGTCTTCAGCTGGAACGCGGCGATATCGACGTGGCGCGCAACCTGTCGCCTGAGGATGTCGCGGGCCTTGAAGGGGTCGATGACGTCAAGATCGTTGACGAACTGCGCGGCCGACTGATGTATTTCGCGGCCAACCAGAAGAAGGAAATGCTGGCCGATCCCAAGGTGATCGAGGCGCTGAAGCTGGCCACCGATTACGACGGCATGTCGGGATCTTTCCTCAAGGGACAGTATACCGTGCATCAGGCCTTCCTGCCGCGGACCTTCCTTGGCGCGCTGGGTGAGACGCCGTTCTCCTACGACATGGAGGCCGCCAAGGCCGCTCTGGCCGAGTCCGGCTACCCGGACTGTGGACCGATCAAGATCTCCGTGCGCGACGCACAAGAACGTCTGGATATCGCCCAGTCGCTGCAAAACACCTGGGGCCAGCTTGGCTGCGATATCGAGCTGATCGTCGGCACCGGGGCGCAGACCCTGGATCGTTACCGTGCACGCGAACACGATATCTACCTTGGCGCATGGGGACCCGACTACCCCGACCCCAACACCAACGCGGGCACCTTCGCCTACAACCCGGACAATTCGGACGAGGCAGGCGCGACTGGCCTGCTGGCATGGCGCAACGCCTGGAGCATCCCGGAAATGAGCGAGGCGACATTGGCCGCCGTGGTGGAGAATGACACCGATGCCCGCCGCGAGATGTATCTGGAATTGCAGCGCGAACATCAGCAGGTCAGCCCGTTCGGCGTCATGTTCCAGCAGATCGAACAGAACGGCATGGGCGCCAGCGTCGAGAACTTCGTCGCCGGCGGCGCGACGACGGCAGTCTCCTACTGGGTCATCACGAAGTAAATGGCCGATGCATACCAAGGTGAAGGACGGCTGCGGCCGTCCTTCCCGCCATGGCTGAAAAAGACGCTGACGACAGTTGCCACCATTGCCGTGACAATTCTCGGGCTGCTCTTTGTAACCTTCATGATCGGCCGCGTGATGCCGATCGACCCCGTTCTGGCCGTCATCGGCGAACGCGCGACACAGGAACAATACGATCAGACCTTCCGCGACCTTGGGCTGGACCAACCGCTGCTGGTGCAATTCGGGATTTACGTGAATGACGTGCTGCACGGCGATCTTGGCAAATCCATCCGCACCGGTCAGGAAGTCACGACCGACATCGCGCGCGTGTTCCCCGCGACGCTGGAACTGGCGACGCTGGGCACCCTGTTCGGCGTGGTTCTGGGCGTTCCGCTGGGCGTCGTGGCCGCCGTCCGGCAGGGCAGCTGGATCGACCAACTGGCGCGGTTTGTCGGCCTGATCGGCTATTCGATGCCGATCTTCTGGCTGGGGCTTGTCGGGCTCTTGATCTTTTACGGCATTCTGGGATGGGTTTCGGGGCCCGGACGGCTTGGTATCTTTTATCAGGGCATCGTGGATCCGATCACCGGAATGCTCTTGGTGGACAGCGCACTGCGCGGCGAATGGGCCGTGTTCCGCAGCGCTTTCTCCCACATCATCCTGCCGGCATCCCTGCTGGGCTATTACAGCCTCGCCTACATCAGCCGGATGACGCGGTCCTTCATGCTGGAACAGCTCGGATCGGAATATGTCATCACCGCACGGGTCAAGGGGCTGAGCGAGTGGCAAGTGGTCTGGGGCCATGCCTTTCGCAACATCCGCATCCAGCTGGTGACCGTCATCGCGCTGGCCTATGCCAACCTTCTGGAAGGGTCCGTGCTGACGGAAATCATCTTTGCCTGGCCCGGGATCGGGCAATACATCACGACCTCGCTGCTGGCCAATGACATGAACTCCGTTCTGGGGGGCACCATCGTGATCGGCTCCATTTTCGTGGGGATCAACATCTTTTCCGACCTGCTCTACCGCTTCTTCGATCCGAGGGCCAAATGACCGCATCGCAAGGCCTTCGCGACTGGCTTTTGACCGACGAGCCGACCTCGCGCCGACAGGCGCGCCTGTCCTCGTGGTTCAAGGGCTGGCTGACCTTCCGCTCGAACACACTGGCGATGGTCGGGCTGTTCGTCCTCACATTCCTGATCCTCGCGGCGATATTTGCGCCGCTGCTGGCAACGCATGATCCGTTTGCGCAGGATCTTGGGCAGCGCCTGCTGGCCCCGGGCGAAAGCGGGCATATCTTCGGCACAGACAGCCTTGGACGGGACATCTATTCGCGCATTCTCTATGGCGCGCGCATCTCGATCTACATTGTCCTTCTGGTGGTCATGGTGGCCCCGGTCGTGGGCCTGATCATGGGCACCGTTTCGGGCTATGCTGGCGGCTGGATCGACGTGCTGTTGATGCGGATCACCGACATTTTCCTTGCGTTTCCAAGGCTGATCCTTGCGCTGGCCTTTGTCGCCGCGCTTGGGGCGGGGATCGAAAATGCGGTGCTGGCGATCTCTCTGACGGCTTGGCCGCCCTACGCCCGCATCGCCCGGGCCGAGACGCTGACAATCCGCAACTCGGACTATATCCATGCGATCAAGCTTCAGGGCGCGGGGCCGTTTCGCATCGTCACGCGGCATATCTGGCCGCTGTGCATCTCGTCGCTGGTGATCCGGGTCACGCTTGACATGGCCGGGATCATCCTGACGGCCGCGGGCCTTGGCTTTCTGGGTCTTGGGGCACAGCCACCCAGTCCGGAATGG
Source organism: uncultured Rhodobacterales bacterium (assembly GCA_964604565.1). Lineage (GTDB taxonomy): Bacteria > Pseudomonadota > Alphaproteobacteria > Rhodobacterales > Rhodobacteraceae > CAZRZN01. Next base: position 16,510 of record CAZRZN010000033.1, on the reverse strand, counting down.
GGCGCGATGATCTCCGAAGGGCGCAAATACATCCTTGATTACTGGTGGGTGGCGACGATCCCGGGCATCGCGATCTTTTCGATCAGCCTTGCCTTCAACCTTTTGGGCGACGGTCTGCGCGACGTCCTAGACCCCAAGGAGGGCAATTCATGAGCGATGCCCCCCTGCTGGACGTTGAGAACCTTTGGGTCCGATTTCCCAGCCGCACCGGTGTGTTCGATGCCGTGCGCGGCATTTCCTTCACGCTGGGTCAGGAAAGGCTTGGCATCGTCGGCGAAAGCGGGTCCGGCAAATCCATGACCGGGCGCGCCGTGCTGCGGTTGATCCGTCCGCCGGGACTCGTAGAGGCAGACCGACTGGAATTGCACGGCGAGGATATCCTGACCGCCCCCGAAAGCCGTATGCGGCAACTGCGCGGCGGACGGGTGTCGATGATCATGCAGGACCCCAAATTTTCGCTGAACCCGGTGATGACCGTCGGACAGCAACTGGTCGAGGCGCTGCGCGCCCATGAACCTGTGTCCCGAAGTGCGGCCCGAAAACGCGCCATGGCCATGCTGGACGAAGTGGCGATCCGCAATCCCGAACGGGTCTATGACCTCTACCCGCATGAGGTTTCCGGCGGCATGGGACAGCGGATCATGATTGCCATGATGCTGCTGCCCGACCCCAAGATCCTGATTGCCGACGAACCCACATCTGCCCTCGACGTGTCGGTGCAGCTGCAAGTGCTGGACATCATCGACAAGCTGGTGCGGGACAGAGGCATGGGCCTGATGTTCATAAGCCATGACCTGAACCTTGTCGCCAAATTCTGCGACCGCATCATGATCATGTATGCTGGCCGCATCGTCGAGACATGCAAGGCCAGCGAGCTGAAGAACGCGCGCCACCCCTACACCCTCGGCCTGCTCAATTCGGTTCCAAACCTGGAACGCCCAAGGGACCGGCTGGAGGTGCTCAAGCGTGATCCCGCGTGGCGAGAGGCCCCATCGGTGAGTGCCCGCCAATGACTGCCCTCAGCATAGAAGGCCTGAACGTCTGGTTCGGGTCCGGAACCGACCGCGCGAATGCCGTCCGGGACGTCAGTTTCGACGTGGCCACCGGCGAGAGCTTTGGTCTGGTCGGGGAAAGCGGATCGGGCAAGTCGACGATCCTGCGCGCCATCGCCGGGCTGGTGCCGACATGGTCGGGCACTATGACCGTCGCGGGCGAAACCCTTGGCGCGCGGCGCAGCAAGGCGTTCTACAGCAAGGTCCAGATGGTCTTTCAGGATCCTTATGCCTCCTTGCATCCGCGCCAGACGGTGGACCGCGTCCTGTCCGAAGCCATGGGCCTGCACGGTGTCAAGAACATCGACAAGCGCATTGGCCAGCTTCTGGACGACGTGGGCCTTGGACCGGGATTCCGGTTTCGTTTTCCGCATCAATTGTCTGGCGGCCAGCGGCAACGCGTTGCCATCGCCCGGGCGCTGGCCTGCGACCCGTCCATCCTGTTGCTGGATGAACCAACCTCTGCACTGGATGTCTCTGTCCAGGCCGAGATTCTGAACCTTCTCGCGGACCTGCGCCGGGCGCATCAACTGACCTATGTCATGGTCTCGCATGATCTGGGTGTCGTCGGCCATCTCTGTGAGCGGATCGGCGTGATGAAGGACGGCTGTTTCGAAGAGGTTCTGACGGTGGAGGCGATGCGCCGCTTCGAGGCACGTTCGCCCTATACCCGTCACCTGTTGGAAAGTTCGATAAACTCGATCAGTTGACGTCCCGATATGGTCGACCCCTGCGCAGGCGTCCGTATCTGCGCAGGCTGCGCAATGACATCGCACCCCTGTCAACACGACCGGGCGCGGCGGATTTGGGCTGGTGCACAGTGGCGAAATGGCGTTTAGAACAAGACGCTGGCATGGCTGGTCAGCCAGCGACCGGGACGCAGCGCGGGGCGCAGGCGCGGACAGCCGGCTGAGGGCATGTCGCCGGCTTGGACGCGGCCGGCAATGGCCCGGAACAGGATCAACACGCGAAAGGCCGCATGGATGGACCTTCCAAGGACACGGGCATTGGGACTGTCGGCCGCGCTTGCGACTGTCACGATCTGGGCAAGCTTCATGCTTGTGACGCGCTTTGCCGTGCAGGCCAGCTTCACGGTAGAAGAGATACTGGTCCTGCGTCTTGTTCCCGGCGCCCTCGTTATGGCCCCGGTCATGTGGCGCATGGGTGTTGTTCCCCGCGGACAGTCCTGGCCGCGTGCGGCAATGCTGATGGTCGGCGCCAGTGCGGTTTTTCCGCTTTTGGTCTCCATGGGCCTGGCCTATGCGCCCGCCTCGGACGGCGGGGCGCTGGCACCCGGCATGCTACCGTTCTGGACCGCGCTGGCGGCCTACGCCTTTGCCGGAGAAATTCCCGGCCCACGCCGCCGGATCGGGCTGGCCATGATTCTCGCGGGCGCGATGGTCGTCAGCCTTTGGCAGATCCTTGCCGGGACGGTTGAAGGCGCCTGGAAGGGCCATCTGCTGTTTCTGACCGGGTCGGCCTGCTGGTCGGTCTATTCCGTCATCTTCCGCCAAAGCGGGCTGAGCCCTCTGCACGGGCTGACCATCGGGCTGTTCTGGGGGACGCTGCTGTTCACCCCGCTTTTATTCGCGACCGGCAACGTCAGCTTTGCCAATGCCGATCTCGGCGACATCGTGGCGATGATCGTGCTGCAAAGTTTCATCATAGCGATCCTCGCGATGTTTCTGTTCGGCTATGCGGTGCAAATTCTGGGCGCTGCCGAAACAGCCGCTTTCGGCGCTCTGACCCCTATCCTTGCACTGCTGGGCGGCGCGGCGTTTCTGGATGAAACGGTGACCCCGCTGAAGGTTTTGGGGGTCATCCTTGTGGCGACCGGCGTGTTTCTCGCCTCTGGCGTTCTCAGCAGGCGTCCGCCGGTTTCGGTGTCCTGAGCGGCGTGGAACGAAACTGCCCAGGGATGACCGGGAACATGCGGGGGGAAGCGCATCACTGGCCGGGTTGGTGCCGGTAGATGTTTCACATCCAAGCGGCCGGCAAGTTCGGGACTGGTGATAAAAAGGTAAGAACCGGAGGGTCGGATGGTGGAATTCAAGTCGGTTGGCATCGTTGGCGGCGGATTGATCGGGATGAGCTGGGCAAGCCTTTTCCTCGCCCGGGGGTGTGACGTCACCGTGATCGACCCGGACCCCATGACAGAACAGAATCTGCGGGATTTCCTGCCTCTGGCCTGGGACAATCTGCGCACCCTCGGGCTGGCAATGGGTCGTGACATCCCCGCGCCCACCGTCACCGCGGATTTTGGCGGTCTGGACGGGGTGGCATTCATTCAGGAAAACGGGCCGGAGCGGCTCGATGCAAAGCGGGAGATCCTTGCCCAGATCGAACAAAACGTGGGTCCTGATGTCGTGATCGCGTCAAGCACCTCATCGCTGCGCGCAAGTGACATGCAGTTCGGCGCGCGGGCGCCGGCGCGAATTCTGGTCGCGCACCCGATGAACCCGCCGCATCTCATCCCGATGGTGGAACTGGTGTCGGGGGACCACACCTCACAGGAGGCCATGGAAACCGCAGAGCGGTTCTATGCGCAGATGAACCGCGTGACCATTCGGGTGAAGCGCGAAGTCCCCGGCCATCTTGCAAACCGGCTGACATCGGCGCTGTTCCGCGAGGCCGTGCATCTCGTGGCCGAAGGAATTGCCGATGTCGAGGATATCGACAAGGCGGTGGCCTACGGACCGGGCATGCGGTGGGCCTTCATGGGGCCACATCTGACCTATCACCTCGGCGGCGGTCAGGCCGGATATCGCGGGTATCTGGACCACCTCGGACCAACGCAGGAAGCACGGTGGAAGACCTTGGGCACTCCCGAACTGAGCGAAACGGTGAAGACAAAACTGGTCGAGGGCGTCGCGCGCGAACTTTCCGGACAGGACGAGGCAACACTGATCGAACGCCGGGACGCAGCATTGGTGGCCTTGCTGCGCCTCAAGTCCGACCATGGCCTTTGATCCGGGCTTCAGCAGCACCGGACCCAGCCAAGCGCGCACGCACCCCGCGGCTCAAGGCCCGGGAGAGGCAGAGGGACCGGGAGAATGGCGCATCCGGGGAAAGGCCGCGTCATTTGCTCTATCCCATGGATGCCGCGAAAATGCGGATCAAGTCCGAAGCTGTTTGTAGTTGCGCGGCAAACCGTGATTTCATTGATGCAGCGCAGACGCAGCAAAGATCCGCATCCGGCGAAAGGCCGCAAACACCATGATCGACCGCCCGACGGATGAGTGTGACGCCATGTCCTCTGCCCCCTCAGCGCGGATCGTCTGGCTCATCGCCATCGGCATATCGCTTGGTCCTGCCGTTTCTAATGGCATCGCGCGGTTCGCCTACGGTCTGATCCTGCCTGCCATGCGCGATGAACTCAGTTGGACCTATGCACAGGCGGGATGGCTCAACACCGCAAACGCCATCGGTTATCTGGTCGGCGCCCTGATCAGCCTTGCGTTCATTTCCTCGCTTGGGGCGCGGCGCCTGTTCAACTACGGGATGGCGGTCACGGCACTGTCCCTCATTCTTTGTGGCGTGATCAAGGATTTCTGGGGCCTCAGCGCCTTGCGTCTGATCGCAGGCATTGCGGGCGCGCCCGTGTTCATTGCGGGCGGCACCCTTGCCGCCACGCTGTTCAAGGAGGACAACACGCGAAACTCGATGGCCATTGCCGTCTATTTCGGCGGCGGCGGGTTGGGACAGCTTGCATCAGGCGCGGTCGTGCCCTTGATCCTTGACCACTACGGGAACGCGGTATGGCCGCAGATCTGGCTTCTGCTTGGAACTGTCAGTGCGATTGCCCTTGTTCCGGCATGGATGGCCGTCCGCTCCGTCCGGGAGGCGGGCGCGGGGCCATCGCTTTCCCGGCCGGCGTCTCTGCCCTATGCCCGGATGATTCCCGCGCTTTCGGGCTATTTCCTGTTTGGCCTCGGCTACCTGATCTACATGACCTTCCTCGTCGCCTGGATGCGGGACGAAGGCGCCAGCCAGTTTCTGGTCGCGGCCGTATGGTCGCTGATGGGAATTGGCACCATTCTGTCACCCTTCGTCTGGCGTGGCGTCCTGTCCCGCGCGAGGGGCGGCGGCGCAATGGCAGCCGCCAATCTGGCGACCGGCGCGGGTGTCTTCTGCGCGCTGGTCTTTCCCGCCCCGGCAGGCGTGCTGGTGTCCGCTGCGCTGGTGGGACTGTCCTTCTACATCGTGCCGACATCGGCCACGACATTTGGGCGAAAGAACCTCGATCAACCGCAGTGGGGGCGGTCCTTCGCAGCCTTCACCATCGTGTTTTCGATTGGCCAGATGATCGGCCCGGTCGCCGCCGGCGCGGTGGCTGACGCTACCCGAAGCATCGCCCTGGGCCTCGCGGGTGCGGGCGCCATCCTCATTCTGGGCGCAGCGGTGGCGGCGGTTCAGAAAGCGATCAGGCCGATTTCCCCCAGGGTCTGAACATTTGACGGCCAGCCATGTCCGGAGCCTTTTGCGTGAATGCGCATGACCTCAGTGACCGGCACGCCATATGCGGCACGACCGCATTTTTGGATCGCGCGTTGCCCATGAAGGGCAAGATGCCGCTTGCATGCCGCCTGAACAATGGCATGCAAAGACATTTTTGGACCGGTTCCCACGCGCCAGCAGCGCCGAGGCGACTGCCTGCGCGCACATGAACAGCCCCCCGGCTGTTCGCGTATCTCAGAAGGATCGCGCCTCCGCCCCCGTCAAGGCAGCGCGGCGCAGAAGCGGAACCCCGTCAAGGTCCGGAAACACGCATTGCCGACTCTACGCCGACTTGTTCCGCGCTTTCCGGCCCGTCTTTGTCGGCCGTTCCCCATGCTGTCCCGCAGGACCATTGAGCGATTGATACCACGCGGGTTTCTTGACCGGGTTTTCCGCCGGACGTTTGACCTGAGGTTTCTTGGATTTGGGCACCGTGTATCCTTTCCGGATTGAGCAGACATCTTATCCCGGGCGCGGGTGGATGGAAACTGTTCAATCGACCGGCATCCCCCAAGCCGCGAAAGCGCTTCCAACAGGTCACTGAACCGTCATGCCTCGAAAAAATGGCCCGACAGGCAAAGCTTGGTCAAAGGTAGTGCTTGACAGTTTTTTTCGTTCCTACCTACGGTTACCAGATGTCGACCGCATCCCGGCTCCCAGAGCGCTTGCGGTTTGTATGGGGATGTGTCGGCATGGGGATGTCACGACCCGAAAATCAGTAGAAAGGCTCGTCTATGGCGTGGTTCGTCGCGATAGTATTGCTGGTTGTCTCAGCCATTCTGATCATTCTGTTTCTGAGCCGCTACTACCGCAAGGCCACGCGGGAAATCAGCGTCGTGCGCACCGGTCTTGGCGGTCAGAAGGTCGTGCTGGATGGTGGCTGTATCGCCCTTCCCTTCCTGCACAAGGTGGCGGAGGTCAACATGCGGACCTCCAAGCTGGAGATCGAGCGTCTTGGCCCGAAGTCCATCATCACCAAGGACCGTCTGCGTGTGGACGTCGGGGCAGAATTCTATGTCCGCGTCAGGGCCAGCGTCGAAGGTGTCGCAACCGCGGCGCAGGCCCTTGCTGGCAAATCTTTCAGGGCTGCGGATCTTGAGGAAATCCTGGAAGGCAAGCTGGTGGATGCGATGCTGTCCGTCGCTGCGCGCTATACCATGGACGAACTTCAGGACAATCGCGCAGGCTATGCCAAGGACGTCAGCGACATGCTGGACGACAACCTGGCCTACAACGGTCTGATGCTGGAATCCGTATCGCTCACCCGGATGGACCAGACACCGTTCCATGCGCTGGACGAAAACAACGCCTTCAACGCGTTGGGCATGCGCCGCCTGGCCGAGATCATCGCCGTCAACCGCAAGGAACGCGCCGTCATCGAGGCGGATGCCGATGTCTCCGTCCGCCAGAGCCAGCTGGATGCCACGAAGCGCCGGCTGACGATCTCGCGCGAGGAAGAGGAGGCGATGATCGCGCAACAGCGCGAAATCGAAATCGCGCGGTCGAAATCTTCGGCGGAAACCGCAGAGGAACAGGCCATCTCGGAAAAACGGCGCGAGGCGGCCCGCATCGAACGGGAACGCGAAGTCCGTTCATCCGAGATTGCCCGCGACACCGAAATCCGTCGTCAAACGCTCGAGTCAGAGCTGAACTCCGCGCTGAAGAAATCCGAGAACATGGTGACGCTCGCTCAGAAACGCATCGAGGAAGCCAAGGCAGAGGCCGACGCCATTGCCGCGAAGGGAAGCGAGGCAGAAGCAGAGGAACGCGTGCGCACGATCCGCGAAACCGCTGTCGCGGAGCGCGAAAAGGCGCTGTCCCTGATCCGCGCCGCAGAGCAGGCCGAAGTCGACGATACCCGCGTCAAATCCGAGGCGGATACGATCACATCCATGGCCGAGGCCGAAGCGAAGGCAACGCTGGACCGGGCCAAGGCCCTCCGCGACCAGCTCTTGTCCGAGGCAGAGGGCCGCGCCGCCATCATAAATGCGGAAAACGCGCAAAGCCCGGAATTGATCGCGATGAAGCTGGACGAGGCGCGGCTGCGCACCCTTCCGGACGTGGTGGAGCGCATGATGAAGCCCGCCGAGAAGATCGAGTCGATCCGTATCAACCACATGACCGGTTTTGGCGGCATGACCGGTGGATCGGAGGGCGGCGACAAGTCGACGGTGAACAGCGTCGTCGACTCCGTGCTCAGCATGGCGTTGCAATTGCCTGCCGTGCAGAAACTGGGCGAGGAAGTCGGCATGAATATCGGCGACGGCGTGCGCGGACTTTCGAATTCCGTTTACAAAAGATCCTCCGGGGAAACCCCGGACAAGACATCGGACGATGCGTCGCCCGACAATAAGGACTGACGCTCAAAAGCGTCCGGCAATCACCGACAGGAGACAAGATCAATGACCATTTCCCGCAGACACTTCGTGCTGGGCACCTCCGCCCTTGCCCTTGCCGCGCCGGCCACGATCGGCCGGGCGCAATCCGATGCGATCAAATTCGCCTCGATCCTCGATTTGTCGGGAGGCCTTGATATCTACGGCGCCCCGATGGCCGAAACCACACGACTGGCCATCGAGGACATCAACGAGGCCGGTGGCCTGCTGGGCCGTGAGGTCGAACTGACGATGTATGACGCCCAGTCCACCATCCAGTTCTACACCCAGTATGCGACGCAGGCCGCCGCGGGCGACCGGGCGGACACCGTGCATGCGGGCATCACCTCGGCCTCCCGCGAGGCGATCCGCCCCACGTTGTCGCGCTTCCAGACGCTGTATTTCTACAATGTCCAATACGAGGGCGGCGTTTGCGATTACAACAACTTCTGCACCGGCTCCACCCCCGCGCAGACGGTTGCAAAGGTCGTGCCCTATGCGATGGAGAAATGGGGCAAGAAGGTCTACATCGTCGCCGCCGACTACAACTATGGCCAGATCACCGCGCAGTGGATGCAGCGTTTCGTGGCCGAAAACGGGGGAGAGACGCTGGACGTCGAATTCTTCCCGCTGGATGTCACCAACTTCGGCCCGACGATCAACAAGATCCAGACCGCCAAACCGGACTTCGTGATCTCTGCACTGGTCGGCGGCGCGCATGTGTCCTTCTACCGCCAATATGCGGCGGCGGGCATGATGAACGACATCCCGATCGCCTCCACGACCTTTGGCGTCGGCAATGAACAGACGCTGATCTCTGCCGAGGAGGGCAACGGAATTCTGGCGTCCTACGGATATTTCGAAGGCATCGATACCCCAGAGAACAAGGCGTTCCTTGAACGGCTGGAGGCCAAGCTGGGCGCCGACCGTCCGGTGATGAACGAACTGGCGATCCGGTCCTACGAAGGCGCGATGCTCTGGGCCGAAGCGGTCAAGGCCGCGGGCACCGTGGACCGCGAACCGGTGATAGAGGCGCTGCGCTCTGGCCTCAGCTATGACGGGCCGTCCGGCACGGTGACGATTGATCCGCACACCAACCATTGCTCGATGAATGTCTATATCGGCGAGCTTCAGGACCAGAACTGGAACATCGTCGACTCGTTCGACGATCAGCCGCCCGCCGACACGGCGCTGGTCTGCGATCTGGTGGAAAACCCGGACCAGTCTGCCTTTCTCTTCGAAAACGGACTCGAAGCGGCCGGCATCGAGTAAAACATCAGGCCCGGCATCCGCCGGGCCACCCCTAATATCCGGGAGATCGACTTGGATCTGGTCGTCGCTGTTCTGTTTCAGCTGGTTTACGGTATCGCAAACCTGGCTCTCATAAGCCTTGGGCTGGCCATCATTTTCGGGATGATGCGGGTCATCAACCTCGCACATGGCGAGTTTCTGATGCTGGGCGGCTATACTGTCGTCGTGGCCACCAACGCGGGGGTGAATATCTGGTTCGCGATGCTCATCCTTGCCCCGCTGGTCGTCGGGATCATCGGCGTCATAGTGGAACGCCTGCTGATCCGCTGGCTGTACGGCCGGATGATCGACACCCTGCTGGCCACATGGGGGCTGTCGCTGTTGCTGATCGGCCTTGTCACTTCGATCTTCGGCGCATCGACCGCGACCACGATCTCTCCTCCCCTCGGGATCATCCGGATCGGCGACTACACGGCTTCCGGCTATGAAATGTTCCTGATCGGGGTCACGGTCGCCCTGTTCATCGCTGTTTTCGCCACGCTGAAACTGACCAAGCTTGGACTCGTGGCGCGCGGCACCATGCAAAACCCGGAAATGGCCTCGGCCCTCGGCGTGTCGACCACACGCGTCTACATGGTGACATTTGGCCTCGGTGCGGCGGTCACCGGGCTGGCGGGCGGTCTGCTGGCCCCGGTGACCGGTGTGCTACCAACCATCGGTGCCACTTACATCGCAAAGGCTTTCATCACCGTGATTTCGGGTGGCGCCTCGATCCTCGCGGGCACGGTTTCGGGATCGGTGCTGCTGGGCGGAATCAACGGCATCTTTGCATTCCTGACCGGCCCGACCATCGGTGAGGTCGCGCTCTTGGTGGCGGCAATCCTCCTTCTGCGCCTGATGCCCCGCGGGATCACGGGACGGTTCTTCCGGAAATCGCTATGAACGGCGGGGATACACTGCGCAGGATGCGCCCCGTCTTCGTCTTTGCCCTGATCGGCCTGATCTTCATGTTCGCAGCCCCCTACGTGCTGCAACTGTTCACGATCATCAACCTGACGACGGCGATCGCGCTGGCGGTCCTTGCACTGAGCCTTGCGCTCGTCTGGGGATTTGGCGGGATCCTGTGTTTCGGGCAGGTCGCGTTCTTTGGCCTCGGGGCCTATGCCTATACCATCGCAGCGATCAACTTCGACGGGTCCACATGGGCCATTCTGGTGGCGATCATCACCGCCTCGGGCTTTGCGGCGCTGTTGGGATATTTCGTCTTCTTCGGGCGGGTGTCGGATGTCTACCTCGGTGTGATCACCCTGACCGTCACCCTGATATTCTTCTCGCTCATCCGGCGCACGTCGGGACCGGAATACAAGATCGGCGATGCCCTTTTGGGTGGTTTCAACGGCGTGACCTCACCGCCGCTGAACCTGCCGTGGGACACTGGATCGTTCCTTTTTCCGGAACAGGTGTTCTATGTCGCCATGGCAGCGCTGATCCTGTGCTACGTGTTCTGCGGCTGGCTGGTCACGACACATTTTGGCCGGGTCTGCGTCTGCATCCGGGAAAACGAACTGCGCGCGGAATTGCTTGGCTATGACTCGCGGCTCTACAAGCTGGGGATCTTCACCATTTCCGCCGGGATCGCGGCCATCGGCGGGGTGCTGTTCTGCAACGGCGTGGGTCGGATCACACCGGATGTCTTCAACCTCTACAACGCCGCGCTGACGATCATCTGGGTCATCGTTGGCGGGCGCGGCACGCTGATCGGGCCGATCGCGGCCACCTTTGGTCTTTTCTATCTGACCTCGGCACTGGGCGGGCAGTCGGTTTTCAACAACAATCTGGTGCTTGGGATCATCCTGATCTTCTTTGTCCTTCTGGTGCCAAAAGGCGTCGCGCCGACCCTGACCGACTGGTTCACCAGACGGCGCAAACCGCGGCGCGCCACGCGTCGCCACAGGTCAGGCCGCCGGACCGAGGTGACCAAGGCATGAGTTCCAAACGCGAAAGACGAGAGGTCATCGTCGAGACGCGCAACCTGTCGATGCATTTCGGCGGCGTGCGCGCGGTGGATCAGGTCGACTTCAACCTCTATGACAAGGAACTGCGCTGCCTCATCGGTCCGAACGGGGCCGGAAAATCGACCTTCTTCAAATGCCTGACAGGGCAACTGACCCCCTCTGCTGGCGATGTGGTCATTCGCGGTCAGGACACGACCGGCGCGGAACCGCATGAGGTGGCAGGGCTTGGCGTCGGGATCAAGACGCAAGTGCCCAACGTGTTCGACGGTTTGTCGGTGGATGAAAACATCTGGTTGTCCGCTCGCCGCTGGCACGGCGCCAAGCGCGCCCGCGCCCTGACGGGCGAGACGATCGAGCGGCTCAAACTCGGCGACATTCGCCGCGAACTGGTCGGCCGCCTGGCGCATGGTCAAAGGCAATGGGTCGAATTGGGCATGGTGGTCTCGGCAGAGCCGTGGCTGATCCTGCTGGACGAACCCGCCGCCGGCATGACCCATGAGGAAACCGCCCGCACCGCGGACCTGATCAAGGAAATCAACACTGACGCCGCCCTTATCGTGGTCGAGCATGACATGCAGTTCATTCGCATGATCTCACAGCAGGTCACCCTGTTTCACGAAGGCCGCATTCTGATGGAAGACACGATGGAGGCGATATCAAGCGACAAACGGGCGCGCGAAGTCTATCTGGGGCACCGGGCATGAGCGCCCTGCTGAAGGTTCAGGGACTCCGGGCCGGATATGGCAAGGTGCCGGTGTTGCATGGCATCGACCTGGCGGTTGACGAGGGCGAGATCCTCGGCGTTCTCGGTCATAACGGCATGGGCAAGAGCACGCTGCTGAAGACCCTGATGGGCATTGTCCCCGCGACGGCAGGGCAGATGGTCTTTGACGGGGAGGATCTGACAAGCCTGCGATCCTCTGGACGTGCCCGGCTTGGCATCGGCTACGTCCCGCAGGGGCGCGGCATCTTTCCCAACCTCAGCGTGCAGGACAATCTGCGCATGGGTGTGGCCGCGCATGACATGGATGAATATGAGGCGATTGACCGCGTTCTGGGCGATTTCCCCCGCCTCGAAAGGCTGCTTGAGCGGGACGGCGGCGCCTTGTCCGGAGGCGAACAGCAGCTTCTGGCGCTCGCTCGCTGCCTGATTTCCGAACCAGATCTGATCCTGCTGGACGAACCTACCGAGGGCATCCAGCCCTCGATCATCGACGAAATCATCGAGCTTTTGCAGAACCTCAACCGACGCACCGGGATCACCATCGTTCTGGTCGAACAAAGCCTCGATTTCATCACCGCCCTGTCGGACCGGGTCATGCTGATCCAGAAGGGAACCATTACAGGTGAGATTTCCGGCTCCGAGGCCTCCGACCCGGCCCTGATAGAGGAATTCACCGGTCTGGGATCGTCGGGCGCCGCCTCGCGTCAGGCCCCACCCTCTGCGGCGACGAAGGCCTTCATGTCCGACCCCGCCACTGGGCTGACACCCTCCGCCGATGCCGGCGCCCATACACCTGCGCCGCCCCCCGCTGGCGCCACGACCCTGACGGAAAGGATGTCCTACATGACCGTCCAACGCCCAACCCTTGCGCAGATGAAAGACGTGGTCGCAGAACTTGGCATGAGCATGTCGGATGCCCGCGTTCAGGAATTTCTGGACGTGATGCAGGGCACGCTGGATGCCTACGACCTTGTGGACTCGCTGCCCGATTATCTGCCGCCGGTGTTGTATCCGCGGACCTCCGGCTATCGGCCCACGCCCGAAGAAAATCCGATGAACGCGTGGTATGTGAAGACAGAAATCAAGGGCGCCCCGCGTGGCCCGCTGCTCGGCCGCAGTGTTGCGCTGAAGGACAATGTCTGTCTTGCTGGCGTCCCGATGATGAACGGCGCCGCCACCCTGAAAGGATACACCCCGGATCTGGACGCGACAGTCGTGACGCGCTTGCTGGATGCGGGGGCAACCGTCATGGGAAAGGCGCATTGCGAATATTTCTGCCTCTCCGGCGGCTCGCACACCAACGCGACAGGTCCGGTGCACAACCCGCACAAGCACGGGTATTCTGCGGGCGGTTCCTCTTCGGGGTCCGGCGCGCTGGTCGGCGCGGGTGAGGTCGACATGGCAATCGGCGGCGATCAGGGCGGGTCGATCCGAATGCCGGCGTCGTTTTGCGGCTGTTACGGGATGAAACCCACGCATGGCCTTGTGCCATACTCCGGCATCATGCCGATCGAGAACACGATCGACCACACCGGCCCGATGACCCAGAACGTCATGGACAACGCGCTGATGCTGGAGGTGATCGCCGGAGCCGACGGGCTGGACCCACGGCAATACGACGTCAAGACGGACCGCTATACCGCCGCCATCGGACGCGGCGTGTCCGGTCTGCGGATCGGCGTCATCAAGGAAGGGTTCGATCAACCCGGCGCAGAGGCCGATGTGAACGACAAGGTGCGCGCGGCGGCAGAGACCCTGCGCTCTCTGGGCGCCTCCGTCGATGAGATATCCGTGCCCTGGCACCTGCATGGCACCGCCATCTGGACACCCATCGCACTGGAAGGGCTGACCCAGCAGATGATGCTAGGCAACGGCATGGGCACCGGATGGGAGGGGCTGTATACCACCTCTCTGCTCGAATATCATTCCAACTGGCGGACCCGCGCGGATGAATTGAGCGATACGCTCAAGATTTCCATGCTGATCGGCCAGTATCACCTAAAGAACACGCGCGGGCGCTATTATGCCAAGGCGCAGAACCTGTCGCGCCAACTGCGTGACGAATTCAACAAGGTCCTGGCGTCTTACGACCTGTTGCTGACGCCAACGACCCCGATGAAGGCACAGCCGATCCCGCCCAGCGATTCCTCGCTGGAACTTTGGTGCCAGCGTGCCTTTGAGATGATCACCAACACCGCGCCCTTTGACGTCACCGGACACCCGGCGATGTCGATCCCCTGCGGCATGTCCGACGGGCTGCCGGTGGGCCTGCAGATCATCGGGCGGCGCTACGACGAAAGCACGATCTACCGCGCGGCCTCTGCCTTCGAGAAATCGGGCGACTGGCGCAGGATGTGACGGAGAAGCGGGTGACACGTCCCCTCAACGGCCTCTCACATGTCAAGGGCAGCACGACGCGCCCCCTGATAGACGCGACCATCCCCGCCTTCATGTCAGAGGTGCGGCGGCGGCACGGCGATCGGCTTGCTGCCGTGTTTTGCCAGACCGGCGAACGCTGGACCTATTCGGATCTGTCGCGCCGTATCGACCGGCTGGCCGCCGGGTTGCTGTCGATCGGCGTCTACAAGGGGGACCGGGTGGGCATCTGGGCACCCAACCGGCCAGAATGGCTGCTGACGCAATTCGCCACGGCGCGGATCGGCGCGATCCTCGTCAACATCAACCCCTCCTATCAGACGGCAGAGCTGGAATTCGCGCTGCGGCGGGCCGGCGTCAGCACCTTGCTGACAGCGCCGCGGTTTCGTGGATCCGATTACCTGGCGAAACTGCATGAGATCGCACCGGAACTGGGCCGCGCGCGCCCGGGGCAACTGCGGTCGGAAAAGCTGCCCCTGCTGCGCCGGGTCGTGCAGCTTGGGACAGATCATGTCCAAGGCGCCTTTTCCTTCGATGAAGTCATGGCGCGCGGTGGCGCGGGTCCAAAGGCGCGGCTGGACAGCATCAGCGCGTCGTTGAAACCCGAGGACGCGATCAACATCCAGTTCACGTCCGGAACCACCGGCCATCCCAAGGGTGCAACGCTCAGCCATCGCGGCATCATCAACAACGCCATTTCATCAGCCCGCGCCATGCGCCTTACCCCGCGCGATGCGCTGTGCATTCCTGTCCCGTTGTATCATTGCTTTGGCATGGTTCTGGGCAATCTGGCCGCCGTAGCCTATGGCGCCAAGATGGTGTTCCCCGGAGAGGGGTTCGATCCGCTTGCGACGCTCAAGGCAGTTCAGGACGAAGACTGCACCGCACTGCACGGCGTGCCCACCATGTTCGCCGCGATGCTGGAACACCCGGAGTTCGACCGCTTTGACTTGCGCAGTCTGCGCACCGGGATCATGGCGGGGGCCCCCTGCCCCGCGCCCCTCATGCAGCGGGTGATGAAAGACATGCATTGCGATGGCATCACCATCGGCTATGGCATGACAGAGACAAGCCCGATCTCCTTTCAATCCGACCCGGACGATCCAGTCGCGCGGCGCGTGACCACCGTGGGACGCGTCCAGCCGCATGTGGAATGCCGGGTTGTCGACGACCACGACCGCACGTTGCCCGTCGGGGAACAGGGCCAGTTGCTGACACGCGGCTACCTGGTGATGAAGGGATACTGGAACGATCCCGAGCAGACCGCGACGGCGATCCGCGACGGCTGGATGCACACTGGCGATCTGGCGACGATCGACGCCGAAGGCTACTGCCGGATCACCGGGCGCACGGGCGACATGCTGATCCGCGGCGGTGAGAACATCTATCCCGTCGAGGTCGAAAACATTCTGGCCACGCATCCGGACGTGGCGCAGGCACAGGTCTTCGGCGTGCCGGACAGCCGGTTGGGCGAAACGGTCGCCGCATGGATCATATCCAGGCCCGGCGCGACCTTGACCGCCGAGGCACTGCAAAGCTGGTGTGCGGAGAGGATCGCCCGATACAAGATCCCGCAGCACATTCGCTTTGCCGACGACATGCCGCTGACCGCGACGGGCAAGCCGCAGAAATTCAGGATGCGGGACATCATGTCAAAAAACCTTGGCCTGACATCCCCAGCGTGACACCGAAGAGAGGCCAAACATGCACACACTGACCGCCATCATCCGCGCCCGAAAAGGATCCGAGGACGTGGTCCGCACCGAATTGCTGAAAGTTGGCGAATACGCAAAGGCGCATGAACCGGGGACCATGGCGTTCCATGTGGCGCAGGATCCTGATGACCCATGCCTGTTCACCACTTACGAACGGTTCACTGACAAGGCGGCAAGGGACACCCATAACAACGGTGTCGGATCGCAGGGCTTCTTTACGGCGGCCGGATCGCTTCTGGACGGGGATGTCACCGTCGTGACCGCGGTAGAAATCTGGCCCGAGTAGGAGCGCCGCAGATGCGGCGCCTGCTTGGTCTGAACCACCGCCCGGATGCACGCGCCAGCGACAGCCACGGCGCCACCCGAGGCCCCGAACCTGTCACCCCTGAAACAGATACACAAGACAGGGGCCGGGCCGCGCATCACCTGGACGAGCGGTCCGACGACCAGCCGGCCCGACCGGAGAACCGCGTCTACCCGCTAGAGCTGGACACCCTTTGTCAGC
>CAZRZN010000032.1:19420-26370 GCA_964604565.1 uncultured Rhodobacterales bacterium | reverse complement strand
AGGCGGTGCCCGACATGCGGGCATCCGAAATGCGGATCATGTCCTTGATCCCCTTTTTCAGGACCTTGGGTGGCAGTCCCATGTTGCCCACCTCCGCCATGCCGGGATAGCCCTTGGGTCCGCAGTTCTTCAGGACCATGATGCAGGTCTCGTCGATCTCCAGCCCGTCATCGCCGATGCGTGCCTTGTAGTCGTCGATGTCTTCGAAAACGACGGCCCGTCCGCGATGCTGCATCAGGTGCGGCGACGCCGCCGAAGGTTTCAGGACGGCGCCCTTGGGGGCAAGGTTGCCCTTGAGGACCGCGATGCCGCCCTGCTGTGTCAGCGCCCGGTCCAGCGGCAGGATCACGTCCTCGTTCCAGTTGCGCGCCTCGGACACCTCTTCCCATATGGTGCTGCCGGACACGGTCAACGCGTCGCGGTGCAGACGGTCCGCCTCGCCCAGACGGCGCAGCACGACCGGAAGGCCACCGGCGTAGAAGAATTCCTCCATCAGGTATTTGCCCGAGGGTTGCAGGTTCAGGATGGTCGGGATGTCCCGGCCGCAGCGGTCCCAGTCGTCCAGCGTGATGTCCACCCCGGCGCGCCCGGCGATGGCCAGCATATGCACCACCGTGTTGGTCGATCCGCCCACCGCGCCGTTGCAGCGGATCGCGTTCTCGAAGGCGTCCCGGGTCAGGATATCGGACGGTTTCAGGTCGTCCTTGACCATCTGCACGATCCGCCGGCCCGAAAGCTGCGCCATGACGCGGCGGCGGCTGTCGACCGCCGGGATCGCCGCGTTGCCCGACAGCGCCATGCCGAGGGCCTCTGTCATGCTGGCCATCGACGACGCCGTGCCCATGGTGTTGCAGGTCCCGGAGGACCGCGTGACAGCGGCCTCTGCGTCCAGAAACTCTTCCTGCGTCATTTCACCGGCCTTCACCGCCTCGGAAAAGCGCCAAAGGTGGGTGCCCGCGCCGACCCGTTCGCCCTGAAACCAGCCGTTCAGCATCGGCCCGCCGGTCACCACGATGGACGGCAGATCACAGGAGGCGGCGGCCATCAGAAGCGAAGGCGTGGTCTTGTCGCATCCCACCATCAGCACGCATCCGTCGATGGGCTGGCCGCGGATCTGCTCCTCGATGCTGAGCGCGGCAAGGTTGCGAAACATCATCGCCGTGGGGCGAAAGGTGTTTTCCGACGCCGAAAAGACCGGCACCTCGACCGGAAAACCGCCTGCTTCCCAGATCCCTGCTTTGACCTTTTCGGCCAGTTCGCGCAGATGGCCGTTGCAGGGCGTCAGGTCCGACCATGTGTTGAGCACGCCGATGACCGGCCGCCCGTCGAACAGATCCTCCGGATAGCCCTGGTTCTTCAGCCAGCCGCGGTGGTAGATCACGTCGCGCGACGTGCCGCCATACCATTCCTGCGACCGCAGGCGCCGTGGCCATTGAGCGGGTTCAAATGCCATGTTTTCACCCATTCTTCTTGTTGTAGACGTCGAAGATCACGGCGGCGAGCAGCACGAGGCCCTTGATCATCTGCTGGTAGTCGATGCCGATGCCCATGAGCGACATGCCGTTGTTCAGCACCCCCATCAGAAAGGCCCCGACCACGGCGCCGACGATCTTGCCGACGCCGCCCGACATCGAGGCCCCGCCGATGAACACGGCGGCAATCACGTCGAGTTCCAGAGCAAATCCCGCCTTGGGTGTTGCCGTATTGAGCCGCGCGGCAAAGACCAGTCCGGCGATGGCGGCCAGAATGCCCATGTTGACGAAGGCGAGGAAGGTCAGACGCTCGGTCCGGATGCCGGACAGCTTGGCGGCCTTCTGGTTTCCGCCAAGCGCGTAGATCCTCCGGCCCAGCACCGTGCGTTCGGTGATGAAGGCATAGATGATGGTCAGTGCGCCCATGGTCAGCAACACATTGGGCAGGCCGCGAAACGTGGCCAGCTTGTAGAGGATGAAGACCAGCGCGATCGCGATGATCGCCGTGCGCACGACAAAAAAGGCGCGCGGCTCATCCTCGATCCCGTAGGATTTGTTGCGGGCCCTTTGTTGCAGGCCTGACCAAATGACCCAAGCGGCCGCGATCAACCCGGTGCCAAATGCCAGCACGTTGAAGTTTCGGGTCCCGAAGATCCCTTTCAGCGCCTCGCCACCCGGCAGGATATCGGGCACGAAGCCGGTGGCGATCACCTGAAATTCGCGGGGGAAGGGACCCACGGACTGCCCCTCCAGCAGCCAGAGGGACAGCCCCCGGAACACCAGCATCCCGGCGAGGGTCACGATGAAGGACGGGATCTTCCAGTAGGCGATCCAATAGCCCTGCGCGCCGCCGATGATGCCGCCGACAACGACGCAGGTCGCCATTGTCAGCCCGATGGACATCTCCCAGTTCACGATCATGACGGCCGCAAGCGCGCCGATGAAGCCCATGACCGACCCGACCGACAGGTCGATATGGCCCGCCACGATGACGATCAGCATGCCAAGCGCCATGATGATGATATAGCTGTTCTGCAACAGCAGGTTCGTCAGGTTGATCGGCCTCAGCAGCGTCCCGGCCGTGACGATCTGGAAAAAGGCCATGATCGCGATCAGCGCGAACAAGAGCCCGTATTCACGCAAATGGGCCGCAAGATAGGCCCCGATCTTGCCGGAGCCGGCAGCGCTGTCGGATGTCTTTTCAGCCAGAGCCATGTCCTCTCTCCCCCTATTCGTTCACGATGAGCGACATGATGCGCTCCTGACTGGCCTCTCGGGCGGGCATTTCCCCGACGAAAGCGCCTTCGTTCATCACGTAGATCCGGTCGCACATGCCCAGCAACTCGGGCATCTCGGACGAGATCATCACCACGCCTTTTCCGGCGGCCGCCAGATCGTTGATCAGACCATAGATTTCATATTTGGCCCCGACATCAATGCCGCGCGTCGGCTCGTCGAGGATCAAGACCTCCGGTCCGGCAAACAGCCATTTTGAAAGGACGACTTTCTGCTGGTTGCCGCCCGACAGGTTCACCACCTTCTGGAACACGCCGGGCGTGCGGATGCCCAGATCGCTGCGGTATTTCTCGGCCACCTCGGTTTCGGCATGATCGTTCAGCACGGGTCCACGCGCGACCTGTTTCAGATTGGCGAGGGTGATGTTCCGCGTGATCGTGTCGTCGAGGATCAGGCCAAGGCTCTTGCGGTCCTCCGTCACATAGGCCAGCCCGGCCTTGATCGCGCGGCTGACGGTCGAGGTATCGACCGGTTTGTCGTGCATTTCGACCGTGCCGGTAATGTTCTGGCCCCAGCTTCGGCCAAAGATCGACATGGCCAGTTCCGTCCGACCCGCGCCCATCAGTCCCGCAATGCCCACAACCTCGCCCGCCCGCACGTCGAACCCGACGTTCCGGATGACCTGCCGGTCGGCGTGTTCGGGGTGGTGGACAGACCAGTCGGACACGCGCATCAGCATTTTGCCGATCTTGGGTGTCCTTGGCGGATAGCGGTTTTCCATCGAACGGCCGACCATGTCGCGCACGATGCGATCCTCGGTGATGCCCTCGCCCGCGTCAAAGCTGCTGACGGAATGTCCGTCCCGGATGACCGTGACGGTATCGGCCACGCGCCGAACCTCGTTCAGTTTGTGACTGATGATGATCTGGGTCATGCCCTGCGCCTTCAACTCCAGCATGAGGTCCAGCAGGGCTTGGCTGTCGGATTCCGACAGGGCGGAGGTCGGCTCGTCGAGGATCAGCAGGCGCACATCCTTGGCCAGCGCCTTGGCGATCTCCACCAGTTGCTGCTTGCCGACGCCCAGCTTGTCGACCAGCGTCGTCGGCGCATCGCGCAGGCCGACCTTGCGCAGCAATCCTTCCGTCCGGTGGTTCGTCGCGCGCCAGTCGATCACGCCCGCCTTGGCGTTCTCGTTGCCCAGGAAAAGGTTTTCGGCAATCGACAGGAGCGGCACAAGCGCCAATTCCTGATGGATGATGATGATTCCCTGCGCCTCGCTGTCGAGGATGTCGCGGAATTCGGCCAGCTTGCCGTCAAAGTGGATTTCGCCCTCGTAGCTTCCAGCCGGATAGACGCCGGAGAGAACCTTCATCAGGGTCGATTTGCCAGCGCCGTTTTCACCGCAGATGGCATGGATCTCGCCGTTTCGGACCCGGAGCGAGACATCGTCCAGCGCTTTGACCCCCGGGAAGGTCTTGGTAATCGAGCGCATTTCCAGCAAGGAATCCTGCATGGGGGCATCCTCGTCATTTGGGGCAGGCACCGCGCACCGCGGCAGGGTAGGTGGACCAGACCCGCGGTCGCAGGCCGGTCCACCTTTCGTCAGGGTGAAAAGATCCGCGGTCTTACTGGATCTCGTCCATCGTGTAGTAACCGGTGTCGATCAGACGCTCTTCCCAGTTGTCCTTGGTGACCTTCAGCGGCTCCAGCAGGTAGGACGGCACGACCTTGACGCCGTTGTCGTAGGTGGTCGTGTCATTGATCTCCGGCTCACTGCCTTCCAGCACGGCCTCGACCATGCCGACGGTCACGCGGGCCAGCTCGCGGGTGTCCTTGAAGATCGTGGAATACTGCTCGCCTGCGAGGATCGACTTGACCGAGGGCACCTCGGCGTCCTGACCCGTGACGATCGGCATAGGCGTATCGCCCGAACCGTAGCCAACGCCCTTGAGAGAGCTCAGGATACCGATGGAAAGACCGTCGTAAGGCGACAGAACCCCGTGCAACTGGGTTTCGGTGTAATGTGCCGACAGCAGGTTATCCATGCGAGCCTGCGCCACGGCGCCGTCCCAACGCAGCGTGCCGACCGTGTCCATGCCCATCTGGTCGGACACGATGTCGACCTTGCCGCTGTCGATCAGCGGTTGCAGCACCGACATCGCCCCATCGTAGAAGAAGTAGGCGTTGTTGTCGTCGGGCGAGCCGCCAAACAGCTCGACGTTCCATGTCTCTGCATCCGGGAACCGCTCCTCAAGGCCCGAAACCAGCGTTTCCGCCTGCTGAACGCCGACCTTGAAGTTGTCGAAGGTCGCGTAATAGCTGACATGCTCGCTGTCGCGGATCAGACGGTCGTAAGCGATGACCTCGATCCCGGCAAAATGCGCGTTCTCCAGAGCGTTCGACAGAGTCGTGCCGTCGATGGCCGCGATCACAAGCGCATCGACGCCATTGGTGATCATGTTCTCGATCTGGGCAAGCTGGTTCGGAATGTCGTCCTCTGCGTATTGCAGGATCGTCTCGTAGCCGGCTTCTTCGAACTGCTTCACCATCGACTCGCCGTCAGAGATCCAGCGGGCAGACGATTTTGTCGGCATGGCAATGCCGACAAGGCCGTCGGCAAGGGCGGCCGTGCCGAGCGTGGCCACCAGCGCGGTGGTGACGAATACGGATTTCAGGGTCATGGTTTCCTCCTCCTGAGACGACGCTTTCCCATCGGGCGCCGCCTTCCCTGTGCATGCGTAGCCGAGGCCGTCATACCAAGCCAATGCAAATCTTATCGACTGACATAACGGGATTGGTATGGCATGGCATCAGCATGTCCCTATTCCAGAGATTGAAGCCGTCCCACCTGCGGTTGCTCCGGGCGATCCACGACAGCGGCAAGCTTCAGCTGGCCGCCGAAACGGTCGGCATGTCGCAACCCGCCGCATCGCGCATGTTGTCGGAAATCGAAACCGATGCGGGCGGCATCCTGTTCGAACGCCTGCCGCGCGGGATGGCCCCCACCGCGATGGGAGAAGCTTTCGTGCGGCACGCGCGTGTCATCCTTGCGGAAATCGACGGTCTGACCACGGAGATTGCGCAGTTGCGCAGCGGATTGGCCGGGGCGGTGCGCGTCGGCGCCGTGACAGGGCCGGCAGTGGGGGTTCTGGTGCCCGCCTTGCTGGCCGTGCGCGCGGCGGTGCCAGATTTCCAACCCACGATAGAGGTCGCACCGTCGGTGTCGCTTGTCCGGGGGCTGGAAAAGGGGCGCTTTGATTTCGTGATGGCGCGTATCGGGTCGGACAGCGAGATCCGCGCCTTTTACGCGCACCCGGGCCGAACGGAAAAGGTCTGCCTCGTGGTGCGGGCAACCCATCCGCTGGCCGGGCGCAAGGTGTCGCTGTCGGCGACGTCACCCTATGAATTCGTGATACAGGAACCGGGTTCGCCCATTCGCACCGCGCTGGAGACGTCGTTTCTGGAAAATGGATTGCAGACCCCGAAACTGGTCACCAACAGTTCTTCCCTGCTTGTGGCGCTCAGTGTCGTCAGCGGCTCGGAGGCTATCGCGCCCCAGACGGCCGAAGTGGCGCAGCTTTTGACGCGGCTTTCCTCGGACCTCAGCGTTATTGAAACGGACGAAGAGATCGTCGTGGCGTCCTTTCTCGTATTGCAGGTCCGCAATCGCCAGCTTTCGCCTATCGCGCAGCGTCTCCTCAACGAGGTCCTGCACCGCCTGTGAGGCTGCCGTTGGTCCGGGTTGGCGACGACCTGTCCGCGCCGCACTGGGCGCCAACGGCACCCGTCATCGTTTTCTGGGTCGCCATCGGTGCTCTGCCCGATGGAACCGTCTGGCCCGCGCCGCTGCCGGGATTATCCAACGCCCGCGTCGCGGCGATAACGGAGCTGTCGTTCCGTCGGAACGTCTGGAACTGTGCCCCCGGCATGTCTTCGGGATGCCTGAGCAGTTCGATGATCTTCGCGTGGGCCGAAGCGCCGTAATGCGTATAGCGCCTCAGGCCGGTCTGATGGCCGATAATGTCCGGGTCGCGCGGCGTCCTTGTCTGGCTCAGGGCCACGTCAGGCTCGCCAAGGGTTGAGATCGAAATGCCGTTTGCCCGGCAGGAATTCGAGGTTGATATCGGGGTGCGCATTGGAAAAGGCGCCGGAGGGGGCTGTTTGCCCGCCGCTGATACTGGCAGATCAATCGGGGCCTTGGATCGGGCGACCTGTTGCAAGCTCCTGCCCCTTGTCCGTATG
>CAZRZN010000032.1:0-19320 GCA_964604565.1 uncultured Rhodobacterales bacterium | reverse complement strand
TGCCTTCGCCCATCGATCAGTAGGGACGCTCAGCCTTTGTGAAAAGAACGGTATGCCGGTCTTGTGGCGTGCGGGCGCACCGCGCGCAGGACACGGCACGGATCCTTCGGGGAATGCCCGATGACAAAGCCGATCCCGTTTTTTGACGGCCACAACGATTTCCTGCTCCGGCTGATGAAAAGCCCCGCTCCGCGGGAGGAAAGCTGGCTTGGGCAGACAGACGCGGGGCATCTGGATCTGAAGCGGATGAAGGCCGCAGGATTTTCTGGCGGATTGTTCGCGATTTTCGTGCCACCGGTTTCCAGCGGCCCTCCGCCCGATTTCACGGCACTGATGGCCGCGCCGCCCTATCATCTGCCCTTGCCGCCCGCGATGGATCACGTCACCGCGCAGCCCACGGCGTTGACTATGGCCGGGCTGCTGCACTGGATGGCGCGCGCTGCGCCTGCCGATTTCCGCGTCTGCCGTTCGGGGGCCGAGATTCGCGGCGCCATGGCAGAGGGGGTCATTGCCGGAGTCATGCATATGGAGGGGGCAGAGGCGATTGGGCGGGATCTCGACGCGCTTTATCTTTTTCACGACATGGGCCTGCGGTCGCTCGGCCCGGTCTGGAGCCGCCCGACGATCTTCGGTCATGGCGTGCCAATGGCCTTTCCCGGGCCGCCGGACACGGGGCCGGGCCTGACCCAAAAGGGCAGGGACCTGATACGGCTCTGTGACGAACTGGGCATCCTGATCGACCTGTCGCACCTGAATGAGGCCGGTTTCAACGATGTGGCCAAGGTCTCCGCGGCGCCGCTCGTCGCGACCCATTCCAATGCCCATGCGCTCTGCGCCTCGCCACGCAACCTGACCGACCGTCAACTGCACATGATCCGAGAAAGACAGGGCATGGTCGGCTTCAACTTCGCGACCTTTTATCTGAACCGGGACGGCACTGCGGCCACCGATACCGGCTGGGACGTCATGTTGCGCCATCTGGATCACCTGATCGCCGTGTTGGGGGAAGATCACGTGGGACTGGGGTCGGATTTCGACGGGTGCGTGCTGCCCGACCTGATCGGTGACGTAACCGGCGTGCCTGCGCTATTCGACGCGATGAAGGCACATGGCTATGACGAGGCGTTGCTGGCAAAGCTTGCCCGCGACAACTGGCTGGCCTGCCTCGACCGGTGCCTGCACTGAAAACCGACATAGAGGGGACACGCTGACACATCGCGCGCCACGGCTGACCCGCCCCCTCGCCGGTCGTTTGCAGCCCTTCTAAAGCATGCGTGACGCGCGCGGATCGCCGGCCCTGACCGGGGCAATCCCGCGGGTATTGCGGCGTCGCGCTGCGTGTGCCGGCAGGCGGGATCTGATCCGGGTTTTGCGGCCAAATAACGATGGGCGAAATCCAGTATCTGCCCCGTCACGATTGCAATGTCCGAGGACGGGCGCCGGTCCGCGTCAATGTTCTTCGAGGATGCGACCGCGTCCGCTGACGCTGTCGGTGATCCCCGCCTGCCTGAGCGTCGCCCAGGCGCTGACGGTATTGATCGAGATGATCGGCTTGCCCAGGATCTTTTCAGCCTCTGCCGCCACCGCGGCGCCAGCGAGATTCGTGCCGACCTGCACAAGCGCGTCCACGTCATCCCCGTCCAGTGCCGTCAGTTCGGACCGGATCCGGTCTTGCGGCACCTGCGCGATCGCCCGCGGGCTATCGCATTGCAGGCCCGTCAGTCGCTTCACGTCGAAGCCGGATTCGACCAGCCAATTCCGCACTTCCACGTCACCTTTTGGCATGTGCGGCGTCAGGACCGCGATACTTTTTGCGCCAAAGGCGTTGAGCGCCGCCGCCACCGCGTCCGAGCCCAAGATCACGGGAACGCCCGCGTATCCGGCCAGTTTCGCCTTCAACGCTTCCGATTGCTGCACGCCGCCCCAGAAAGCCTCCAGCGCGACGGCCATGATAAGACAGTCGATCCCGGCGCTCTTGACCTGATCGGTGGCGGTTTCGATCCCGGCGCGCATCGCCTCGACGTGGTCGAGGAAATTGTCGGTGGAGATCTTCTTGTCGGAAATCGGGATGCGCCCGACATGAAAGGTCACGCCGGGCACGCTGACGGCATCGGTTTCCGGCTGCACGATCGTGTTGGTCGAGGGCATGACAACGCCGACCTTCAGACGATATCCAAGCGCATCGGGCGGTGTGGGGGTCATCTCGTCATCCTTTCGCAATTTCGTCCAGTTCGCGCAGCCCCTTGATCAGCGAGGCGTTCATTACCCAGCCCTTGTGACGGGCCGGGTCCGCGCAGGTGGCGCGCAATTCGTCCATGGCGGCCTGCCGGGCCTCCGGAGTGCGCGCCTCCAGCCGTTTCTTGTTCAGGATCGTCTGGGCCTGCACGTAATTCTTGGCGATCCCGCGGCGTTCTTCGGTGTAGGCGTCAAACAGCGACGCGGCCTCGGACGGCCTGTCGCGCGCCGCGACCAGCTTGGCCGTCAGGTTGATCGCGTCATGGATGCCGGAATTCATGCCAAGCCCCCCCAGCGGGTTGTTCACATGCGCCGAGTCCCCTGCGAGAAAGGCGCGTCCCTTGTGGAAACTGGCGGCAACCCTTTGATTTACAGCATATATATTGCGGTGTTGTATATCCCCAAGCGCCAGATCGGATTCCAGCCCCGTGATCTGCTCTTGCACATAGTCGTCTGATTTCGGGTCGATACCGGCCTCCGTGGTGGCGGGAAAGACGATGCGCCACAGGCCCGGCGGTCCTTCATGCGGGACCTTGAACAGCGCGCACCACTGCCTTGGGTCCAGCACGTAGTTACGCACGCGGAAACCGCGGTCAAAGAAATCACGCGCCGTCGTCAGAACCAGAAAACGTTCTTCGTAGGTAAAGCCCTCGAAGTCGATGTTCAGCGCCTTGCGCGTGGGGCTGCGTCCGCCATCGCATCCGATCAGGTAATCGACCCGGTGGATCTGCGGCCCGCCCGGCCCATCGCTATGGACCGTGACGCCGTCATTGTCCTGAACGAATCCGGTAACCTCCGTCGCCAGATGCAGGGTTCCGGGTGCCAGCGCCTCGATGACGGAAGCATTCGTATCGGCGACCTTGAACTGCTCGCATTGCAGGGCAAAGGGGAAGGGCGTGTCGTCTTTGAGGAATCCGTAATCGTATTCAGCAATGATCTCGTCACTGGCCCGGTCCCGAAACTGAAAGAGCGGCGCATTCAGTCCTTTGGCGATGATCTGCTGGCCCGAGCCAAGATCGTGCAGCATTGCCAGCGTGGGCGGCTGCACCGTCGCGGCGCGCGGGTCGGCGGGCAGGGCCGCCTCGCGTTCGAACAGCGTGACGTCGAACCCGGCCCGCAAAAGGGCCAGCGCCTGCGTGGTGCCAACCGGACCGGCCCCGATGACGGCGACAGAGGTCATTCTTGATCTCCCTTGGTGTTCGGAGCGGCCTCGATGGCTTCCCATATGCGGTGGGGCGTGGCTGGCATGGCCACATCCTCGACGCCCAGAACGGACAGGGCATCATGGACGGCGCTGATCCCGGCGGCGAGCGCGCCGACCACGCCGGATTCTCCCGCGCCCTTCACACCAAGGGCATTGGCCTTGGTCGGGGTCGGGCTGTGAACCATCCTGATCATGGGCAGATCGTCGGCGCGGGGCAGGGCGTAATCCATGAAAGAACCGGACATGAGCGCGCCGCTGTCGTCATAGGCGACCCTTTCCAGAAAGGCCTGCCCGATACCCTGTGCGATACCGCCATGCATCTGTCCCGCCAGCAACAGCGGGTTCACGATGGTGCCGACGTCATCCGCCAGCGTGTAGTCCAGCAGATCCAGCGCGCCGGTCTCCGGGTCGATCTCGACCTCGGCCAGATGAACGCCGTTTGGAAAGGTGCCGGATTTGGCCGCAGTGAACGCCTCGCCAGCATAGGTCTGTCCGGTTATTGCGACAAGATCCTCAAGCGAAAGGAAAAGGTTGGCCCCTTGGACGCGAAAGGCGCCCTCGCTGAATCGCAACCGGTCGGCCGTGGTCTGAAGAACCTGTGCGGCATCTTCGGTCGCGTCGGCGATCAATGTCTCGGCCGCATCCGACAGTGCCTGACCTGCGGCCCCCATCGTGCGCGAACCGAATGTCCCGACACCATTTGGCACCAACGCCGTATCACCCGAGACGATCGTCACGTCCCCGTTCCAGCCCAGTAAATGTGCGGCCATCTGACAGTAGGCGGTGGCGTGGCCCTGTCCGCAATCCCCCGATCCTGCCGTGACCGTCAGCCCAGTATCTTTTGCGATCCGCAGTGCGCCGAATTCCGGCATCTGTCCCTGCGGCCCGCCCGAGCCGGCCGTTTCAATGGCGCAGGCCAGGCCCAGACCACGAAGTCGCCCCCGTTTGGCAGAGTCAGCGCGACGCTCCTCGAACCCCTGCCAGTCCGCGGCTTGCAATGCCCGGTCCAGCGCCGTTGGAAAATCGCCGCTGTCATAGATGAACCCCAGCGGTGTGGCATGGGGCATCAGGTCGGGTGTGATCATGTTTTGCCGCCGCAGCGCCACGCGATCCACGTCCAGCCGCTGGGCGGCGATGTCGATGATCCTCTCGATGACAAAGATCGCCTCTGGCCGGCCGGCCCCGCGGTAAGGGGCCATATACATCGTGTGGACGTGCATGCCCCGCATCACAGTGTGCAGGATCGGGGTCCGATACACCCCGGCAAGAGCCGGCAGGCTGGATGTCATCGGGTGCAGGGACATCGCGCCGACGTAGGCGCCCACAGGGGCGTAGCCATCGACGCCCAAGGCGATAAAGTTGTGCTGCGCGTCCAGCGCGAGGGTCGCGGTGACTGACTGCGGACGCGACAGGCTGTCCGACAGAAAGGCGTCCAGCCGGTCGGCGGCCCAGCGGACGGGCCGGTTCAGGATCCGCGCGGCTGCAATGATCAGAATGTCCTCGGGATAGACCCCGTTGCGCATCCCGAACGATCCGCCGACATCCTGCGTCACCACACGCACTGCGCTTTCGGGCAGGCCCAGAACACGGGCTGCCTCGTTTCGGACGCGGTGAGGCGCCTGCGTCCCGGTATAGAGTGTCGTCCGGTCGCCATGCGGGACAGCCAGAGCGTTCCGCGGCTCCAGCGTGACAGCCGTCACGCAGGAAATTTCGATGCGGGCGGTGACGGTATGCGCGGCTTTGGCCAAAGCCGCCTCATAGGCCACCCTGTCACCGCGTTCCTGTGTAAAGACACGGTTCCCATCCGGCCAGACCTGCGGCACGTCCGGGCCATCGGCGGCGCGCGCGTCGGTGACCGCATCCTCGCCTTCGATGTCCACGGCCAGCACCTCTGCCGCGTCAAGCGCGCGGGCCTTCGTGTCAGCGACGATGATGGCGACTGGCTCGCCCATGTAGCGGACCCGGTCGACGGCCAGCGGGCGGACCGGGTGCAGGCGTGGTTCCGTGCCCGGTGGGGTGAACCGGACGGTGAAGTCCTTCATTGTTCGGACAGTGTCATCCTGACCCGTGAGAACCAGATGCACGCCCGGCATTTCCTGCGCTGCCGCCCTGTCCATTGCGATGATCTGTCCCGCGGCCATGTCCGCGCGGACGACATGCATCCAGAGGGCGCCTTTTTCCACGCGGTCCCCGGCATAACATCCCAGTCCGCGCACAAGGCGGGCGTCTTCGTCGCGGGTCTGTGCCGATCCGAACGCCATGGCTACAATCGCAGGCCCGGCAGCCAGAGCGCAAGGCCCGGCGCGGCAATCAGCAGGATCAACAGGATCAGGTCGCAGATCAGGTAGGGAACCGCGGCATGCACGATCATCCAGTAGGTCGTTCCGCGCGGCGCGACCCCCTGCATGACGAATAACAACAACCCGAAAGGCGGCGTCGTACCGCTCATTTCGATGGCCAGAAGCATGATCAGGCCGAACCAGATCGGATCGAAGCCAAGCGCCTGGGAGATCGGGAAAAAGATCGGGATGGTCAGCAGCATGATCGAAATCGCATCGACGAACATGCCAAGCACCATCAGCACCGCGAACATGATCAGCAGCATCGTGATCGCGCTGAAGTCATAGGAGGTTGCCCAGCGGATCATCCCCGAGGTCGCCCCGGAAAAGGCAAGGATCTGGGAAAAGGTCTTGGACGCCAGAATGATGAAGAACACCATGACCGTCACGCGCAGCGTGCCTTCAAGGCTTTTGGCGATCATGCGCCAGTCAAGCCGTCCATAACAGGCGGAAAGGATCAGAACGGACAGCACGCCGAAGGCGGCCGCCTCGGACGGGGTCGTGATTCCCAGCAGGATAAAGCCGACGACCGAAAACACGACCAGCGACATGGGCAGAATGTAGACCGCGATCATGCGCAGCTTTTCAATCGTGGTCGCGGTTTCGACATCGTAGGCGGGGGCCGACATCGGGTTGTGCCGAACCTGAAGCCAGATCGTCAGGACGTAGAGAACCGCCAGAACGAGTCCCGGCATCAATCCGGCCAGCAACAGGTCGGCGATGTTTATCTGCGCGATCGACCCCAACAGCACCGCCAGCGTCGACGGCGGGATCAACAGCGCAAGGCCGCCCGACCCGATGATG
This sequence comes from uncultured Rhodobacterales bacterium, assembly GCA_964604565.1. Lineage (GTDB taxonomy): Bacteria > Pseudomonadota > Alphaproteobacteria > Rhodobacterales > Rhodobacteraceae > CAZRZN01. The sequence goes on along the minus strand of CAZRZN010000032.1, from coordinate 12,738 downwards.
GGGCCGATGGACATATGCTTGGCGTAGGATCGCTTTTCCATCTGGGGCAGCAGCAGCCCGCCGATCATCGCGGTATTGGCCATGTTCGATCCCGACAGAGCGGCAAATATCGTGCCTGTCATCACCGATATGTAAGACAGGCGCCCGTTGGCCTTGCCCATCGAGCGGTCGAGCGTTTCGATGATCTTGAGCGCGATGCCGGAGTGAAAGAACAGGTTCCCCATCAGAACGAACATCGGCACCGTGACCAGCACAAAGCTTGAGACAGCCTCTCCCGCGTTGGCGCCCAGTTGTTCTATGCCGATCCATCCGCCCATGAATATCCAGGCGCCGATGATGTTCGCGATGAGAAAGGCAAAAGCGACCGGCACGCACAGGGCCATGAGCCCGATCACCATGCCCAGCATCAGCATCGCGGCGTAATACCACTCCATCCGTCAGAGCCCTTCCTGATCGGCAGTGAGGCCCTTGTAGGGCGAGGTGCCAGTCACGAGAAAGCGGATGAACTGCACGGCGCAAAGGGCAAACCCCACCAGAACCGCGATATACAGCATCCAGCGGGACAGGTAGTCAGAGCGGATGTCCATCACGCCGATGTTCTGGATGAACACGGGCCAGACGGCGATGGCGACCACGCAGCAGGCGGCGGCGCACAGAACCAGCACCACCTTTTCCATCACGCGATTGACGGAGGCGGGCAGCATGGTCCGAAACGCCTCCATCGAGACATGGCCCTTTTCCCGCAACAGCCAGGGCGCCCCCAGCGCTGTGACATACAAGAGCGCATATTCCGTTACGCCCAGCACCCAGGAGATCTGCCACATCCGCAGGGTGCGCGACGTGACGTCGTAGACGATTGCCAGAAACATGAACGGGATCAGCAACGCCGCGATCACCGCCAGCGCATCCAGAAGACGGTCGAAGCCGCGCCAGAAGGTCACCATGGCGCGGCTCCGATCATGTAACCGATGTTACATTGCATTCGCGGCATCGACGATCGCACGATATTTGGCCGCCTCTTCGGCGCCAAGGGTTTCGGCAACGCCGTCCCAGAACGTGTTCTGGAAGGCCGCAGTAATGGCCGCTGCGGCCTCGCCTTCCAGCACGATGTCCGTAACCCCCGCTTCGGCCAATGCGTCGCTATCGGTCTGTTCGAGCGCCTGAGCCGCAGCAAAGGCTTCCATCTCGTGCTTTTCGACCATCTCCATGAGATATGCGCGCTGTTCCTCGGTCAGGGCGTCGATCGCCTCTGCATTGGCGGCAATGATCGTGTTGCCCTGCCGCCAGGTCGGAAAGATCCGGTATTGGAGGAAATCCTGCCATCCTGCCGAGCTGATCCCGATGGTGGTAAAGCCGATGCCCTCCACGACGCCCCGTTCCAGCGCGGTGTATATGTCGCCCGCTGGCACGTCGACCCGGTTGATGTCGAGCGCCTCATACATCGGTGCATAGCTTGATCCGCCGCGGATTTTCAGACCGGACATGTCGACCATGCCATCTGTCATCGGCGGCTCATCAATGGTGTAGAACTGGAAGGCGTATCCGGTCCCCATCAGGCCCAGCAACGCAACGCCGGCTCTTTCCCGGGCGGCTTCGTCGATCGCGTCCTGCAATCCTGCCTCGCGCAGCTTGTCCGCGGGCACGGAGGCCGCGTCGATCGGTGTCAGCTCGGGGATCTGACGCTGAAAATATCCGGCGGGGCCAAAATACAGATCGACGATTCCGCGGCTGACGGCGTTGAGCTGTTCGTTGCGCGGAATGGCCTCCGTCCCACCGCGCAGGTCGATCTGAAGCACGCCCTCACCGTTTTCGTTCAGGTCGTCCACAAACGCGAAATAGCTTTGCATCAGGTCGTTTGTGGCAGGCAGCGAGTAGACGGCTGAAAGTGTGGCTTCATCCGCTGTGGCGGGCAGGGCCATGCTGACGGACAAGGCAAGCGCTGCCGTGACTTTCGTGAACTTCATGACTTTGATCTCCCTGATTGGTTTTAGAGGCCTCTCACCGATCTGAAGTCGGCTGCGATGCCCAAGGGCAGGCCATTTCTCGCACTGCCATCGGGCGATGCTCCCGGGCATGTGATTGCTGAATGTTGTCTTGAATGATTCGACGACATGCCATGATCTTTGGATACATTTTTTGAGAATAAAAGAAAAGATTTTGCGTCAAACGGCATGAGATCAAAGGAGTGAAAAAGTGGAATATCATATAAAATATAACGATAACATGATTTTATAAAAATTCAGCCGTTGAGGTGCCTGTATTTTGAACTTTTCAGAGACGCGAAATTAGCATACAAAAATAGCATGTTCTGTGGCTGTATTGAAAAGCTGTGCCTGTTCTGCGGATTTCTGCACTGGCGAAGGCCGGGTCGCGGGTGCGATCATGTTCGCTGCGCCTCTGCGGGAATGCGTGTGGCCGGGGTTGCCCCCGTGCTTGTGCATGCAGAATATCCGTGGTTGAGATGGGTTGGGCTGAATCCGGCCTTGATTTGTATGCAAAATTCTGTGGCCTGAACTTGGAGACGCCTCCAATGCACCCCCCGACGCCGCCCAAGCTGAACGCCACCGAACAGGCCTATCAGATCATTCGCAACGATATCCTCACAGGCAAACTGGAAGAGGGTGAACGCTTGACCGAAACCCGGCTGTCCGATGATCTGGGGTTGAGCCGGACCCCCATCCGGGAGGCCATCGGGCGGCTGATCCTTGAGGGGTTCATAGATCGACAAAGCGGATACACGACGCGTGTCGCGTATTTCCCCGAGGACGAGGCAGAACAGGTCTATGAGATCCGCCGCCTTGTGGAATGCTATTCCGTGCAGCGGGCCGCGCGGCTTGCGACCGATGAGGACATTGCCGAACTGCGGCGAATCCATGCCGCGATGAAAGCGGACACGCCGCCGCAAGATGAGGCGGCCTATCAGCGTCTGACCGCCGCGAACGAGGCATTCCATCGCACGATTGTGGGTGCCGCCCGGTCGCCGCGCCTGACCGCGCTGATGACCACGGCCCTTGATGTCAGCATGGTCGTGCGGACCTACAGCATGTTTTCGGCTCAGGATCTTCAACGCAGCCTGAACCATCACGAAGAGATCATTCACGCGATCGAGGCCCGTGCCCCTGAATGGGCTGCCAGCGTGATGTCCGCACATCTGCTGGCGGGGGCTGCACGGGTCGCCGCGCGCAGTCAGCAGACGGCCTCAGGCAAGGAGTAGACCATGGGTGCGGCAATCCTCCGGTCCTTGTTGTTCACCCCGGCCAACCGACCGTCCGCGTTTGACAAGGCGCTGGGCACCGGGGCGGATTGCGTTTGCCTCGATCTGGAGGACGCGGTGCCCCCGGATGCCAAATCCGCCTCGCGGCCCGATGCCCTGGCCTTTCTGGCCTCTCCCTCCGCTGGCGGGCCGACCCGTGCGGTCCGCATCAATGCGGTTTCCTCCGTGGCGGGTGTTCAGGATCTGGCCGCGCTTGCCGATGTTGCGCCGGCGACGGGCCTTTTGATGCTTCCGAAAGTTGGCAGCGCAGAAGAACTGCGTCTTGTGTCCGCGCTGCTGGATGAGATCGGCAGTGATTTGAAACTGGCGGCCTTGGTGGAAACGGCGCAGGGATTGGCGGCGGTGGACGATATCGCGCGGTCGACGGACCGTTTGCGTGCCCTCGTTTTTGGCGGTGTGGATCTTTCCGCCGAACTCGGATGCGAGATGGCCTCCGACACGATGCGTGTGGCCAAGGCCCGGATCGTTCACGCCGCACATTGCGCCGACAGGGACGTTCTGGACGTGCCTGAACTGGACTTCCGGAATGAGGACAGGCTGCGCGCAGCGGCGCAGGCCGCGGCGGAAAACGGTTTCACCGGCAAGGCGGCGATCCATCCGTCGAATGTCGGGGCGATCAATACGGCTTTTACCCCCAGCGCGGACCGCATTGCCGAGGCGCAGCGGATCGTCGATGCTTTCGATGTGGCGCCGAGCGGCCTTGTGGTGATCGACGGCAAACTGATCGAGGCCCCGGTGATCAAGGCCATGCGCCGCAGGCTGGCCATAGCGGCTGCGGCTGGCGCCTTGTGATTGACGACGACAGCTATTCCCGCATCTTGCGTGCAAATGCACGGTTCCATTTCTGTGAAGATCTGGATGTTTCCGGGCCGGTGGATCGAGCGGCAGTGACCTCAGTCGGTGTTCTTTCAGGACGTCTCATCGGCCTGAAATCCAACATGCGGGTGGCGGGGCAGGCATGGACCGCGGGGATCGGCGCGCGTTCCGGACAGGTTTCGCAGGCGGATGCGCCGGTTGTGGCGTCCTTGCGTGAGGCTGGCGCGGCCCTGCTCAGCCGTTTGGCCATGGACGAGGGCGCGCTTGGCGCTGCAACGGACAACGCGCATTTCGGGCGGTGCGGCAACCCTGCCTTGCCGGGCCATTCGCCGGGGGGATCCTCCGGCGGGTCGGCGGCGGCCGTGGCGGCCGGGGTCGTGGACGCGGCCCTTGGCAGCGATACCATGGGGTCGGTCCGCATTCCTGCCGCCTATTGCGGCGTCTTCGCGCTGAAGTTGAGCCATGGTGCCGTCCCGATGGACGGCGTTTTCCCATTGGCGCCAAGTCTGGATGCGCTGGGTATTTTTGCGCGAACACCTTCAGTGGTGGCCGAAGTTCTGGATGTGCTTTGCCCGATCTCCACAGTGCCAACCAGGATCTCTGGCTGGCTGGAAGCGAGGCCTGCGGATCTGGCGACCTGCGCGCCTGAAATTCAATCGTTTTATGGGGCGTGCTGCGCGGCTCTTGCCCGGCATCTGGGCGCCCCTGCGATGCTGCCGAAGCTTGATCTGGCTTCGCTCAGGTCCGCCGCCTTCCTGCTGACAGAGGTCGAGGCGGCCAAGACGCTGGGCAATGAGCCGGGACTGAGCAAGGGGTTGATGCGGTTGCTCGACTATGGGCGCGGCGTCGACCCGGCGAAACGAGTGCGGGCGCAGCAAAGCATGACCGAGGCGGCGGATCTGCTGCAAGATGCCATGTCGACCGGTCGTGTGATCCTGTTGCCCACGGTGGCGGAACCGGCCTTTGAACACGGCAGCCGCCCCCCGGTCGGACAGGCGGATTTTACTGTTCTGGCGAATATCGCAGGATGTCCGGCCATCGCCATCCCGAAGCCCGATGCACAGCCGCCTGTTTCCGTGCAGGTGATCGGGCCGAAAGGATCCGAAACCGCCTTGACCGAATTGGCGCAAGAGATTGCCGCCTACCTCTGAAAGACGGCGGAAAGATTCTTGGCCCACCTCGGCAAGGGCAGTGCAGCGGACAGGCCCTATTCGCCGGCTTTGGGCAACGGGGCCGCACCTGCCGCGAAGATGTCGGCATATGCCTCGCGCAGAATGTTCTTTTGCACTTTTCCCATTGTGTTCCGGGGCAGGGCCTCAAGCACGATCATCCGCTTTGGCCGCTTGTAATTGGCCAGACGTCTTGTCACTTCGGCCTCGATTGCCGGAATTTCCGGGGTGGCACCGGTCTCTGGCACCAGAACGGCGACCACCGCCTCGCCGAAATCGCGATGGGGCACACCTATGACGGCGGTCTCGCGGACGCCCGGCTGGTCGTCCAGCAGCTGTTCGACCTCCTTGGGATACACGTTGTAGCCACCCGAGATGATCAGATCCTTTTCCCGGCCCACGATGGTCACATAGCCATCCGCGTCCCGTTGACCGAGATCGCCGGTGACGAAAAACCCGTCTTCCCGCAATTCGGTGGCGGTTTTTTCCGGCATTTGCCAATAGCCCTTGAAGACGTTCGGCCCGCGCACCTCGATCATGCCGGTCTTGCCCCGGTCTGCCGTGGCCCCGGTCTCCGGATCGCGAATGACCAGCTCCACGCCCTCAAGTGGAAAGCCGACCGTTCCGGCGCGGCGTTCGCCGTCATAAGGGTTGGAGGTGTTCATGCCGGTTTCCGTCATGCCGTATCGTTCGAGAATGGCCAGCCCTGTGCGGTTTCGGAACCTGTTATGCGTCTCGGCCAGCAGAGGCGCGCTGCCGGAAGTGAACAGCCGCATGTGTTCGGTGATTTCCCGGGTGAATCCGGGCGCGTCCAGCAGGCGGGTGTAGAAGGTCGGGACGCCCATCATCGTGGTCGCGCGTGGCAGGGCTTTCAGCACCGCGTCAACGTCGAAGCCCGGCAGCCAGATCATCGCGCTGCCCGCGCTCATCACGACGTTGCAGGCCACGAAAAGCCCATGCGCGTGAAAGATCGGCAGGGCGTGCAGCAGGACATCCCTGTCGTCGAAACGCCACGTCCTTGTCAGGGTCAGCGCATTCGACAGGAGGTTGCCCTGGGTCAGCATCGCCCCCTTCGACCGGCCAGTCGTGCCGGAGGTATAGAGAAAACAGGCCAGATCATCGGTGCTGCACTCGACAGGCGTGCTGTCGGGCGTGGCCCGGGCGACCGCCTCCGCGAAACTGCCACCGCCCTGCGCGTCCAGCGTAAAGAGGGCCGCGCCCGCGTCTTCGACCATGGGGCGCAGAGTGGCTTCGGCCTTCGGGTCCGTGACGACGATGCGCGGTGTGGCATCGCCGACAAAATAGCTGATTTCGTCCGGGGTATAAGCCGTGTTGAGCGGCAGAAAGATGATGCCGGAGTGCAGGCAGGCCAGATAGATCGCCAGCGCCTCCGGCGATTTGGCGACCTGAAGCGCCAGTCTGTCGCCCTTTTTCAGGCCCTGTGCGCGCAGCATTCCGGAAATTTGCGCGACGCGCGCCACCATCTGGGGATAAGTGGTCGTCTGGCCGTCCGGCAGATGCAAAAGCGGCGCGTCGCTGTTGGTATGGTGACCCAGAAGAGTGTCGTAGAGGGGGTTGGTCATGTCCGTCATCTCCCGAAGATCAAGGCGCCGCATGCAGTGTGACGGTCATGGCTGTCATTCCATCAGGTGTGCGCGCCCAAAGTTCGACACCGCCAGCGGTCTCACGCCCTTCAAGGGCAAAGGGCGCCGTGACGAACAGAGGGGCCATCGCACGGATATCGATTGCCTTCAGGGGGCGGCTGTCCAGTCTCTCGAGTCCAAGCTCGATCAGCAGCGTGGCTGTGAGAGGGCCATGAAACACGAGTCCGGGATACCCTTCGACGTCACGGGCATAGTCGGCGTCATAGTGGATCCGGTGCCCAAAGAAGATCAGGGCAGAGTAACGGAACAGCATTACCGGATCCGGTGTCACCGTCCTGCCGAAGCCTGCATCGTCCGGTGCGGGTTTGCCGGCGGGCGCGGGGGAGTCGGGGCCGGGGGCCTCCCGATAGACAATGTTTTGTGTTTCCCGAAGACGGTGTTCGCCGCCCACCGAAAAATCATGGTCGACGGTCACAAAGCACAGGCGTCCGGAGCGTCCTGTCTTTTCCTCCACGCCGCGGATGGTGGATGTCTTTTCGACCTCCTCCCCAAGCAGTAGCGGTTTTTCGATCTCGACGCGTCCCCCAGCCCACATCCGGCGGGGCAATCCGAAATCCGGGATGAAGCGGCCAAGCTTTTCATGCCCATCCGGACCAAGATCGGAGGCGAGGATCTGGGGGTTAAAATACAGATAATGCCAGAATGGGGGCAGGGGATCGCCTTTGGTCAGCGTCGGCTTGCGATCCAATGTTACCTGCATGAGCCGCGCCTGCCGCAGGTCCATCGTGTCCACCGCGGTTTCGCTTTTGCCCATGGCGTTGTCGTTGACGATCCCGTTCACGATCATCGGCCCTCGAACTCGGGGGGGCGCTTTTCTGCAAATGCGCGCTGGCCTTCCTGGTAGTCCGCGCTGTCAAAGCAGGTCCGGACCATGGCTTCTACCACCGCCGGATCGCGCTCCACCTCCGGGCGCGCCAGCTCTCGCAGGGCTGCTTTTGCCGCGCGGACCGTCAAAGGTGCGTTCCGGACAAGCTGCTGGATGTAGGTGTCGCATTCCGCGTGAAACCGGTCGCCCGAATAGACGAGATCGCAGAGACCCTTTGCCAGCGCCTCCTCCGCCTTCAGCTTGCGCCCGGAAAACAACAAGTCGGCCGTGGTTGCATGCCCCAATCGGGCGAACAGCGATGCCACGCCGTCATATCCATAGCCAAGTCCCAGCCGTGCGGGCGTCACGGCGAATTGCGCATCCTCTCGCGCCAGCCGCAGATCGCAGCGCATGGCGATCCCCACGCCGCCGCCGATACAATACCCGCGGATCAGCGCAAGGGTCGGCACAGGCATGGACTGCACTGAGGCCTCGGCCCGCGCGACGGCGTCATTGTAGGCGGCGGACACGGTGGCATTGCTACGCGTTTCGCCGAATTCGGAAATATCGGCACCCACCACAAACGCGCGATCCCCGGCACCCTCCAGCGTCAGGACGCGCAGGCTGTCATCCTTTGCCAGCGTTTCGCAGATGTCGCCGAGCGCCAGCCACATGGCCAAATTCATTGCGTTCAACTTGTCGGGATTGTTGAAGGTGATGGCCGCCAACCCGCCCGTGCGCGTCAGCAAAAGCTTGCCGTCCGCTCGAACGTCCGTCCCCTTCATGATCCTGTCCATTGTCCGCCGCCGTCGATATCGACGACGGTGCCGTTCAGGTAGGGAATGCGCGGCGACAGCATCATGACCGCCAGCGCGGCAACCTCTTCGGGATGCGCGGGCCGACCATAGGGAAATCGATCAGGCTTTATCATTTCTTCCCAGCGCGTTGCATCGCCAAGTTCGGCCTCGGCCTGCCGTTCGAGAAATTGGGTCATTCGGCCTGTGAGGGTCAGCGAGGGGTTCAGGCCAAGAACGCGCAGCCCATGCGTCTGGGCGTCCGCGCCGAGGGCTTGGGTAAAGGCGATAAGCGCGGCATTCGCCGCAGAGCCGGAGATATAGGCCGGCCGATTGACGCGGCCCGCCATCCCGATGATGTTGAGGATGGTGCCGGATCCGCGCTCGACCATCTGCGGATAGATCAATTGGCACAGGTGGATGTAGCCGAATACCTTGAGGTTCCAGTCGTTGCGGATGTCGCCGATGTCCATGTCCTGCAACGCCCCGGCCCGGATGGCGCCCGCATTGTTCACCAGAATGTCCGGCGTGCCGACCTCGTTCACCAGCGCGCTGCGCCCCGCGTCGCTGGCTAGGTCGGCTGCCACGATCTGAACGCGCCCGGGCGCACCCGATGACAGTGTGGCCTGCGTCTTTTTCAGCAGTTCGAGGTCGCGGGCAACCAAGGTGACAGAGGCACCTTCAGCCAGCAGGTCGGCGGCCACCGCCTGGCCGATCCCCTTTGAGCCGCCAGTGATGAGGGCATGTTTTCCATCAAGATCAAGTTTCATCCGTCTCACCTGCAAATTGTGGAGGTTCCCGAAGACCCCCTGCTTTCGGAGGGGCGCGCGGCTCGCCCCATTGGGTGGCGTATCCCACCTTTGGCCCTGACAACACTTCGGACCACGCTCAAGCCGCCGTTCCCCCGGGTGACCGGGCTGACCGATCGCATCTCTCGACCCGGTGGAGCGCAGAAATCGATTCGAATCGGACAGGCGGTTCGCTTATTTCGCATACAGAATTTCACCTCTCCGCCTATTAGTAGTGAGTTTTTCATCGGAAACTCAAGCATTTTTCAGTGATGTTTGGGTGGGAAAGCCTGTCAATTCATGAATTAATAAATAATTTTCATCGGCTTAAGTGAGGTTGGGTGGTTGAATTGATTTTTTTTGCGCTTTTCAATTTTTGTCGACATAATCAGAGGGAAGTCTAACGGTGACCGTGACACCGCGAACAGCTGAAAATCCACGGGCGGCCTATGTCAGGAAATCATCCGGCGCCAAGACCGGACAACGCCAGCCCTTTCGCGCCCTCCGGTGGGGCACAACCAGCAGGAGATGATCCAATGAAGCAATCCGAGTTCAATCGCCGTCAGTTTATGGCCGTCATGGCAGCCGCCGCCGCTGCAGGCGGTTTCGGGTCGCCCGCGCGCGCGCAGGAGGCGCTCAAGCTTTGGGCCCCCGGGATCGCCAAGGTGGGCGCGCAGGACTGGTCGGACATGGAATCCCAGGCCGGTATCGGGATCAACGCAATCGCCAAATCCGCCCGGGCGGACGAGTCGATCCAGAAGATGGTCGTCGGAGATGGTAACGCACTTTATGATGCAATGACCGACAATGGCGGCGGAATGGAAGATGCTCTGGCGTCCCAGGGGGTTATCGCCGAGTTGGATGTTTCGCGGATCCCGAACTGGTCGAACCTTTTGCCCAGCTACAAGGAGGGCGGCAGCTCTGCCGACACCATCCGGTCCGACGGCAAGGTTTATGCCGTTCCGTATATCTCGAACGCCGACAGTCTTGCGTTCAACTATGCGGAGATCGGCGAAGAGCTGACAAGCTGGGAGGCGCTGTTCGACAGCCAGTTCCGCGGCCGCGCCGCCATGCAGAACGATTTCGGTCCGACGCTGACCAACACGGCGATCTATCTCAAGCAATCCGGCAAGGGCAGTATCGACAACCCGTCCGACATGACCGAGGACGAGGTGCGCCAGACCTGCGAATTCCTGATCGACCTCAAGAAAAAGGGCCATTTCCGGACATTCTGGGACGGCGTTCAAAATGGCGCCGATCTGCTGTCCTCCGAGGAGGTTCTGGTGTCGTCTTGCTGGGAAGTCATCCAGATCTTTGCCGCACGCAAGAACGGGCAGGACATCCGCTATGGCACGATGAAAGAGGGTCATCAGGCGTGGAACAACATCGTCATGCTGACGCGCGGAGGGATGGAACGCGGCATGGACGATGCCTTTTACCAGCTTGCCAATGTCTATCTCAGCCCGTGGTTCGGCGCGCGCACCCTTGCCGGTCTTGGGTTTACCCCGCAGATGACCGGCGTGTCGGAATACGTGGACGCGAATCCGGATGATTTCGATGCCGAGACGAAAGCCATCATGGCCGACCGTCTGGCGCGCAAGCAGGCCCGGCGCGACGTGGCCGGCAACTCCTGGCAGAACGTCTTTCCCACCAACATTCGCGCCTATCAGGACTGGTGGGCCCGGGTTCAGGCGGCCTGATCCGCAATGGCCACGGTCACAACCAATGAAACCGGCGGGGCTGTCCCCGCCGGTCGACGGCGCACAGAGTGGCGTGAGTCGCTGGTGCGCTGGTGTTTTCGCGCGCCACTGGTCTTCATGCTGGTTTTCTTCGCCTTGCCCATGGCGATGACAGTCGTTTTCAGTGTGTTCGAACGGACGATGTTCTGGATGGAGCCCGGGTTCACGCTGTTTTCCTATGAGAATTTCTTTTTCTCCGCCCGGCTGGAAAACTTCCTGAACTCGATGAAGTATTCGCTGATCTCGGTGGCGATCTGCTTTGTCCTTGGCTTTCCGATTGCGGTATTCGTGCGGAAATCCATCCCGCAGGTGGCGCAGCACCGGGTCATTCTGCTGTTCATTCTTCCTTTCATGGTGTCTGAGATCATTCGCGTCTTTGCGCTACGCCCCGTGCTGCAACGCAACGGGCTGGTGAATTCCACCCTGATGGATCTTGGCCTGATAGATGAGCCGCTCTCGATCCTGATCTATTCCCACACGGGGGTCGTCATTGGTGAGGTCATGTCCTTCCTGCCGTTCATCGTCTTTGCCGGGTTTCTCGCGATGGAGGCGGTGCCGAAATACATATTCGAGGTCTGCGACGATCTGGGGGTCGGGCCTTGGCGCCGGTTCAAGGACGTGATCCTGCCGCTGGCCGCGCCCGGAATCTTTGCAGGATCTGTGTTCATCTTCGTGAACGGTCTGGGTGTGGCGCTCTTGCCGAACATCCTTGGCGGGGCGGGCGCGGTCAACGCGGGTCTGATCGCCACACAGGCCATTACGGCGCTGGACTTCCCGCTGGCCATGGCCGTGAGCGCGATCATGATGGCGACGCTGATGACGCTGCTGTGGATCGGCCACAAGCTGTTCGACCTGACCAAAGTCCTGACCCCGCTGAGCTGAAGGGCCGCCCGATATGAACGATTACGACAACCCGTGGCTGCACCGCCTCAAGTGGACATATCTGCTGCTGATCGTGCTGACCTTGATGACCCCCGTGTTCTACGTGATGTATATCTCGTTCAACGCCAATGGCTTTGGCGCGAACGAATATGTCTTCACGCTGGAATGGTATGGTCTGATCTTCTCGGACGAGCTTTTGATCGGGGCGTTCAGCTGGACATTCCGTCTGGCGCTGGTCGTGACCGTGATCACCGTTCCGATGGCCCTTTTGGCGGCGAAATATTACAAGGCGGCACAGAACAAGCTGTTCCCGGTTTTCCTGCTGCTCGCGCCGTTGTTCGTGCCGCCGGATATCCTTGGCTCTGCCTTGCTGGTGTTCTTCAAGAATCTCAACCTGTCCTTGGTCTGGTTCGGCGATCTTCTGGGCACTGGCATGTTCGACAGCTGGTTCCGGCTCAGCTTTCTGACGGCCACGATCGGGCTGATCATCTACACGATCCCCTATTCCTTTGTGGTCATCCTGATCACGATGGGCCGTTACCGCACCCAACAGACAGAGGCGGCCCGGGCCTGCGGCGCGAACGGCTGGCGGGCATTCTGGGATATCGAGTTTCCACAGATCCGGGCCGGGGTGTTTTCCGCCTCGGCCTTTACCGTGATCCTCGTGTTCAACGAATACACCCGCACAAGTCTGCTGAAGGGCGGGTTCGACACCTTCACGACCGTGCTGATCAGTCAGATGCTGAACACCGGCATGTCGCCGCAAAGCTATGCCATGTCGAGCCTTGTCAGCTTTGTCGCCATCGC
>CAZRZN010000031.1:0-26898 GCA_964604565.1 uncultured Rhodobacterales bacterium | reverse complement strand
CCTTAAGCGCGCCCCAGAAAAGTTCCGGGTATTCGATCTGATCCAGCACGATGCAGGCCACGCGCTCTTCCGGACGTATGTCCGCCCGCGCGAGCGCCCCAGCCACCAGATCGCTCCGCGCCGAAAGCGCCCCGTAGGTCTGGCTGCGCTGCTTGCCTCCGGCCTCGCGAAACGCCAGCTTTTCGGCGCGCCCCTCGGCCAGATGCCGGTCGACGAAATAGATCGCCGCGTTCCGGTTTTCGGTCATTTTCCCCTCCTGCCCGGGACTGGCCCGGACCTCCCTCACCCCGCGGCCGTTTGCCGGCCTGCAGCCTGGGGCGCCAGACGCCCTCGGTGACTCGATAATGCACTATGATGCAAGAAACGCCCCGCTACGCAAGAAAACATCTAAAGTATCTGCACTTTGATGCATCAGGCGCAAGGTCATGGTCCGCGCGAGCCTCATCCGGGCCGCCGCATCACGGGCCTATCCCCCGCACAGACACTGGATGATCACCCGCCCGCAGCGGGCTGGAAAAACCGCGCGTCTCTCACCGCTGCGGCAGCCGCACCGCGCCATCCAGCCGGATCGTCGTGCCGTTGAGATAGGGGTTGGCAACAATCTGGCTGACCATCTGGGCATATTCCTCTGGGGCACCCAGACGGTGCGGGAAAGGGATGTTGGCCACGATGCCCGCGGTCGTCTCCTCCGGCAGCCCCTCCATCATGGGCGTGTTGAACAGTCCCGGCGCAATGGACATGACCCGCACACCCTGCCTTGCCATCTCCCTTGCCGCAGGCAGCGACATGGCGGCAATCGCTCCCTTGGAGGCCGCGTAGGCCGTCTGCCCTACCTGCCCGTCCTCAAAGGCGACGGACGCGGTATTGATCACAACCCCGCGCTCCCCCGTATCCAGCGGCTCCTGCGCCATCATCTCGCGGGCGGCATGCGCCATGACGAAAAAGGTTCCCATAAGATTGACCCGGATGGTCCGTTCGAACAGGTCCGTCGACAGCGTTCCGTCCCGCCCGACCATCCGGGCCGCCGGCGCGATGCCGGCGCAACTCACCGCCACCCTTGGCCGGCCCAGCCGCGCAGCGATCTCGGACATGGCCGCTGCAACGGAGGCCGCATCCCCGACATCGGTCCTCACCGCATGTCCGCCGATCTCCGACGCAAGCCCCGACGCGCGCTCAAGATCGAAATCCAGTATTCCGACCCGCGCCCCCTCGCTGGCCAGCCGCCGCGCCGTTGCGGCCCCCAGACCGCTGGCGCCCCCCGACACGACCGCTACCAACCCTTTGACATCCATGCCGGTCTCCTCCCGCCTTGCGCGCTTCTTCGGGCCTGAAATATCCCGGGGGAGTCCGCGCGCAAGCGCGGACGGGGGCAGCGCCCCCGACTACCCCGGAAGCAGGAACAGCGTGATTGCCGGAAAGGCCACCAGCAAAACCACCCGCACCAGATCGGACGCCACGTAATACAGCACGGCCCGGTAGGTCTGCACCATCGGCGTATCTGGATCCATCGCATTGATCACGAACAGATTCATTCCCACCGGCGGCGTGATCAATCCGACCTCCACCACGATCAGGACAAGGATGCCGAACCAGATCGCCGTATGCTCCGGCGACAGGCCGAAATCCAGCGCCATGACGACCGGGAAAAAGATCGGGACGGTCAGCAGGATCATCGACAGGCTGTCCATGAAACAGCCCAGCAGCAGATAGATGACCAGAATCACCGCCAGCACCGTGATCGGCGCAAGACCCAGTTCCACCACCCAGTTCGACAATTCCTGCGGCACCCGGGTCCGCGCCAGGAAGAGGTTGTAAAAGGCCGCCCCGAAGACGATGAAAAAGATCATTGCCGAGGATCGGGCCGTATCGGCGAAACTGTCGAGCAGCGTCCGCCACGTCAGCCCGCCGTTCAGCAGCGCAATCAGACCGGTGCCAAGCGCGCCCACGGCCGCGCCTTCGGTCGGGGTAAAGATGCCACCGTAGATGCCGCCGACCACCGCGATGAAGACCAGCAGCACCGGCCAGACGTCGATCAGCGCGCGAACCCGTTCGGTCATCGGGATCGGCGGTCGCACGCCCGCGGATTTCGGGTTCACGCGGACATAGATCGACACGGCGATCATGTAGCCCAGCGCCGCCAGAAGGCCGGGCACGAAGGCCGCGAGGAACAGCTTGGCGATGTTCTGTTCGGTCAGGATGGCATAGATCACCAGCACCACGGAAGGCGGGATCAGGATGCCGAGCGTCCCGCCCGCCGCCAGCGTCGCGGTCGAGAAACCGCCCTCATAGCCGTAGCGCTTCAGTTCCGGCAGCGCCACGCGGCTCATGGTGGCCGCCGTGGCAAGAGAGGAGCCGCAGATCGCGCCGAACCCCGCACAGGCGCCGATGGCCGCCATCGCGACCCCGCCCTTGCGGTGCCCCAGCCAGCCCTCCGCAGCCTTGAACAGCGCCTTGCTCATGCCGCCCAGCGTCGCGAAATACCCCATCAGCAGGAACATCGGCACAATCGACAGCGAATAATTGGAAAACGTCGAGTAGGTCAGGTCCTTGAGCTGCGCCAGCGGCAGTCGAGTGCTGCCCATGACGAGGTAGAACCCGAAAAACCCCGTGACAAACATCGCGAGGCCGATCGGCACACGGAGGAAAATCAACAGCAGCAGCGCGGGAAAGGAGTATATCCCGATCTCGAGGTTGCTCAATGCTTTGCTCCCACCGCATTCGGCGCGACCATGCGGCCGGTCGTCGCCTCGAAGAGACGGAGCAAGGCCATGTAGACCCCGGCCGCGGCTGCGAGCACGGCGCCAACGAGGCTGGCCATATAGGCCCACCAGATCGGAAACTCCAACAGGAGCGAGGTTTGCCCCGAACTCATCTTTCGCGTCGTGCCTTCGTATAGCTGCACGGCAACCGTCACCAGCGCCACGGCAAACAATACGGAGATCACCGCCTCCAGCACACGGTTCGCGCCACGTGGCAGCATGTTGGTAAAGACATCCACGGAGGCGTGGCCTGCCGTGACCTGACAGAACGGCAGGAAGGCAAAGATGCAGAATGCCATGCCCGCCTCAACCAGTTCGTAGGACCCGCGAATGGCCCCCACGCCCAAGTCGATCAACGCCTGCGCCAGTCCGGGCATGGCTCCCATCACAAGGTCCGAATGCAGCGCCGTATTGGCCGCACGGCCCAGAATGGAGAGGCAGGTGATCAGGATCAGCGCCGTCAGAACGATGCCGCCCAACAACGCCATCATGCGCGTGATGCCCAGAACAAAGCGGTGCAGACCGGCCATCGCAGCCTTCTCCCGTCAGGAAAAATGAAAAAGGGCCGCGCGGTCGGCGCGGCCCTGCGTGCTCTGCGCCTCAGTCGGCGTAGGTGTCCATGTCGGACGAGTAGTCCGCCATCAGCGCCTTGGCCTGGTCGATCAGCGCCTGGCCGTCGATCCCCTTGGCATTCATGTCGGCAACCCAGCTCTCGTAGATCGGATTGACCAGATCGTCCCAGGCCTTGGCGTCTTCCTCGGAAACGGTGACGATGTTGTTGCCACGGTCCACCGCCATCTGCCGCGCGGGACCGTCCGCATCCGCCTGCGTGCCCCCCGCGAAGATCGAGAAATCAAGCCCGGAATTCTCGTCGATGACCTGCTGAAGGTCATCCGGCAGGCTTTCGTAGCGGTCCTTGTTCATCGCAAGAACAAAGGTCAGATTATACAAGGCCGGCCCGTCGAATTCGGTGTGGTTCGTCACCAGTTCCGGCACCTTCAGCGAGGCAGTCACCTCCCACGGGATGGTCGTCCCGTCCAGAACGCCCTTGGACAGGGCCTCCGGGATCGCCGGAACCGGCATGCCGATAGGTTCCGCGCCGACGCGGGTCAGCAGATCGTTCACCAGACGCGAACCGCCACGGATCTTCATGCCCTCCAGATCGGCGGGCACGGTGACCGGCTTGTTGGTGTGGAACATGCCCGGACCATGCACCCAGGTGCCAAGGATCTTCACATCCGCGAATTCACCGTCGGCCATATGCTCTTCGAACATCTTCCAATAGGCGTAGGAGGCCGCGCGGGCATCATCCACCATGAAGGGCAGTTCGAAAACCTCGGTGGTCGGGAAGCGGCCCGGCGTGTAGCCGACCACGGTCCAGACCACATCGGCGATGCCGTCAATGGCCTGATCCATCAGTTCCGGCGGCGCGCCACCCAATTGCATCGACGGATAACGCTCGATCTCGATGCGTCCCTCCGATGCCGCCTCGACGCGGTCGGCCCAGACGTCCAGCACCAGTTTCGGCACATTGGCCTGCGCGGGCAGGAATTGATGCAAGGTCAGCGTCACCTCCTGTGCGAAGGCGGAGGTGGTGGTCATCAGCGCGGCCATGGTGGCCCCGGCGATGCCCAGAACGGTTCTGCGTGTGGTCATGTTATCCTCCCTGGATGACCGGTGCGCCCCATTGGCGGGACGCGGATTATTGTGGTCAGGCTGCCATGACAGCCTGCAACGCGTCCACGGGCACCCGCCCACAGAGCGCATTTCGCGCGGCGCCGGCGGTCCATGCGGCATGACGGGACTGCGCGGGGTCTTCAAGTGCCGGACAAATGCCCGCAGCGCGGATTGTTACACCTGCGGCATCCATGTCCCGAACGGCTTTCCGGATTGTTTTATCCTGCGTTGCCAATGACATCGGGTCACCAACCGCGATACTGACCCGACCACTGCCCAGCAGGGGCCTTCCGCCTTCGATCATCAGACCTTCCCTCCAGACAGTAACGATCCATCGCGGCCTTGCAGGGAATTTTGCACGGGCTGCCGCATATCGCAATGATATTTCCCGCCCGCACGGTCGGTTTTGCCGATTCTGACCGCGACAGCCCGATCCATCCTCCTCCGCATGTCACAGAAAGACCTGCGCCGGATCTTGTCCAGAACCTTCGACACGGGATCGGGACCCGCGCCCGAATACAGGGCGGGCGCGGGTCAGGATCACGTCAGGACGACCGCCTTGCCGGTCTGCGCGGAGTCCAGCGCCGCGTCCGCCAGTTCCAAGGCCTTCAGGCCATCGCTGCCGGTTGTCGGCAGCGGACCGCCGTCGTTCAATGCAGCCACGAAGGCGGCAATCTCGTTCGCGTAGGCCTGCGCATAGCGGTCCATGAAGAAATTCAGCAGCGGCGGACGGGTATAGCCCCCGGCGCCTGCCACTTCGACCGTGCTTTCGTGACGATTCTGCGCCGCCGCCATCCCGCGCGAGCCATGGACCTCGATCCGCTGGTCATAGCCATAGGTCGCGCGGCGTGAATTGGTGATGACCGCCTGTTTGCCAGTGGCCGTGCGCAGGATCACATTGACGCTGTCATAATCGCCCAGTTCGCCGATCTTCGGGTCCACAAGGACCGATCCCTGTGCCATCACCGTCTGCACCTCTTCGCCCAGCAGCCAGCGCGCGATGTCGAAATCGTGGATTGTCATGTCGCGAAAGATCCCGCCCGAAACCTCGATATAGCCATAGGGCGGAGGGCCGGGATCGCGCGAGGTGATGACCACCATCTCCACATCGCCAACCTGACCATCGTCGATCGCGGCCTTCACGGACATGAAGTCCGGGTCGAACCGCCGGTTGAAACCCACCATCAGTCTGGCGCCGGTCTGCTCGACCGTGGCCAGCGCCTGCCGCACGCGGTCTGCCGACAGATCGACCGGCTTTTCGCAAAAGATCGCCTTTCCGGCCTTTGCGAATTGCTCGATCAGGTCGGCGTGGGTGTCGGTCGGCGTGCAGATGGCAACGGCCTGCACGTCGGGACTGTCGGCAATCTGGTCGATGTCGCGCAGGTCGCAACCGTAGCGTGCCTTCATGTCATCAGCCGCCGCCTGCAACGGTTCCGACAAGGCGACAAACCGCGCCCCCGGCGTGGCCGAGATGGCGCGCGCATGGGCCTGACCGATGCGGCCCGCGCCCAGAATGGCAAATCCAAGTGTCATGTATCTCTCCCGCAAAGCGCTGTCGCGGCCATGGACATTCACCGCGCGCTGCGCCCGATATGCAAACCTCTTGCCCGCTCTGGTCAAGCTGTCCGGGACGGCATCGCGCGCTTTTCTATCATTCCTGCGAGGGTGGCGCCCGGGGTCCGCGCGGCGTGTCAGTCCATCGAGGGCGCGAAAAGCGCGGGCGTAATGACCTGCCGTGGCCCCGGATCAAGCCGGGATATATGGGCAGCAGGACCTTCCGGGAACAGTTGCGGGATCAGCGGATCATGCCCCGGCACGACAAGATCGCGCCGTGAGGCCAGCGACTCCAGCCGGCCGAACCCATCCAGCATGTCCTGCAGGTCGACCACGATGGGAAAGGGTTTTCGCATCCAGAAGTTTTCATAGTAGTGGGTGGCATCGGAGGCGAGGACCATCCATCCCGCCTGCGTCGCCACGCGCACCGCCTGCAATCCCCGCGAATGCCCGCCGATGCGATGCACGCTGACGCCCTCCGCCACCTCGGCATCGCCCTCGTGAAAGATCACCTTGCCGGAATACAAACGCAGGATCGCCTCGCAGACATGGCCCGCCGTATAGGGCATGCGCAGCACGTCGTGGCACATGCAGGGGCCGGTGGCATAGGCCATTTCCGCCGCCTGCATGTGCAGCGTCGCATTGGGAAATAGATGCAGCCCACCGGCGTGATCGTAATGCAGATGCGTCACGATCAGTTGGGTGACCGCCTCCGGCGCCACGCCCAACGGCGCCAGAGCGGCCACCGGATCCATGCGGATCGGCCGTCCGCGGGCGCTGCCTTCGGCGGCGTCGTAGCCGGTATCGACCAGGATCACCTCGGCGCCGCGCCGCAGCACCCATATGAAATAATCCATCGGATGCGGCGCGTCGTGGTTGTCGTCGAAGATGAAACTGTCGGCGCGCCGACGTGCGGCACGGTCGGCATATTTTACGGCAAAGACCTCCCAGTTGCTCATTGCCAGACCCGCGTATAGGTCCGCACATCCTTTGACTGGATCAAAGGCGCGCTGGCGGAATCGAAGCTGATGAAATGCGATGTGGTCAAATGGGTCTCGAACGCCGCGCGGTCCTCATAGATTTCATACAGGGTAACCTCACCGGGGCGGTCAGGGTCCGCGCAGACATCGAATTGATGGCATCCCGGCTCATCCCGGACAGAGGCGCTGGCATTCTGGCGCACCAGATCCAAGAACGCCTCCGTGCCCTCGGGTTTGATTTCGAAGATGGCTAAGACCGCAAACATCTGTGATATTCCTTCCTTGCTGCGGGTCTCAGGTGCCCGCCGGTAAGGGCACTGTAGGCAGCGCGCGCTCACAGGTCTATGCTCTGGCGGCATGGCGTGAGAGGGATGCAAGAATGACGCTGGAGAAGGACAGTGCCCCCCTGCGGGTGGCCGGACTGGGTGCGGGATATTTCAGCCACTTCCACTATGACGGCTGGCGACGGATCGACGGCGTGGATCTGGTGGCCGCCTGCGACCATGAACCGGACAAGGCCGCGGCGGTGGGCGTGCCCGCCTATGCCGACCTGACGGCGATGCTGCGCGCGGTGCGTCCCGACCTTCTGGACATCATCGTGCCGCCAACTGCGCAGGCCGCGGCCATCCGAACCGCGCTCGCCGAAGGCGTGCGCGCGATGATATGCCAGAAACCGTTCTGCTCATCGCTCGAAGAAGCGGCAACCATCACGACAGAGGCCGAAGCGGCGGGCGCGACGCTGATCATTCATGAGAACTTTCGCTTTCAGCCATGGTACAGGACGATCAAGGCACAGATTGCGGCGGGCGCGATCGGAACCACACAGCAGATGACGTTTCGCCTGCGCCCCGGGGATGGCCAAGGCCCACGGGCCTATCTGGACCGCCAGCCCTATTTTCAAACTATGCCGCGATTCCTTGTTCATGAAACGGCGGTCCACTGGATCGACACCTTTCGTTTCCTTTTGGGCCCGCCAGAGTCCGTTTACGCCGACCTGCGCCACCTGAACCCGGCTGTTGCAGGCGAGGACGCGGGCCACATCCTGTTCGATTTCGCAGGCGGGACCCGCGCCTTGTTCGATGGCAACCGCCATCTTGACCACGCGGCGGCGAACCCGCGCTGCACCATGGGCGAGGCGCTGGTCGAAGGGACCGAAGGCACGATTTCGCTATCGGGAGACGGCGCGCTGCGCCTGCGCCGCTTCGGGGCGCGTGACAGCATCGAAATCCTGTCGCCGGACACATCGGGCATTTTTGGCGGCGATTGCGTCCATGCATTGCAAGCGCATGTGGTTGCCTGCCTGCGCGACAACAGACTGCCGGAAAACACCGCCCGCGCCTATCTGCCCGTCATCAGGATCGAAGACGCAATCTACGCCTCGGCACAGGAGGGCAGAAAAATCGCGCTTGCAGACCGAAAGCCAACTTAAGTAGGTATTTTAGGCACGAAATCCGGCGTTCCGTGCATGACAACGCGCCCGGACTTGTCATACCCCAGATGCTTGCCTGTCGAAACAGGACCACTTGACCCTCCGCCCAGCGCAGGGTCCGCTGTGTCATTGCACCGTCACACGACCCGATCGCGCGGCGCCTGTCCTGCGAAAAATGCCGTCAGGTTTTCCACCACGCGAAAGCCCATCGCCTCCCGTGTCTCAAGGGTCGCGCTGCCCAGATGCGGCAGCATCACCAGATTGGGACTCTCCATCAGTTCCGGGGCGATCTCCGGCTCGCCGTCGAACACGTCAAGCCCTGCCCCTCCGATCTGACCGCCCTGCAAGGCGCTGGCCAGGGCAGCCTCGTCCACAACTTCGCCGCGCGCGGTATTGATCAGATAGCCCCCGGGCTTCATGTGCGCCAGACGATCCGCATTGATCAGATGCCGGTTGGCCGCGCCCCCCGGACAATGCAGAGAGACAAAATCGCAGGCCGGCAGCAAAGCATCGACGCTGTCGACTTGCCGCGCGCCAAACCGCTCCAGCACCTCCGGCGCAACGGCAGACCGGTTATGCACAAGGATTTGCATCCCGAAGCCATGATGCGCGCGGCGCGCCATCTCCTGACCGATGCGTCCAAAGCCGATGATCCCCAAAACCTTGCCCGACGCCCTGCGACCCACCAGATGCGTTGGCCGCCAGCCCGTCCATTGGCCCGCGCGCAACTCACGCTCCCCCTCGCCCGCGCGGCGCGCCACCATCAGCAAGAGCGTCATCGCGATATCGGCGGTGCATTCGCTCAACACGTCCGGGGTGTTGGTCACCACGATGCCATGTCCGGCCGCCGATTCGGTATCGATATGACTGAACCCGACGCCATAATTGGCCAGAATCCGGGCACGCGGCTGCGCCAGATCGAAGACCTCCGGTCCCAGCCTGTCCGTCACCGTGGGCAGGATTGCGTCGAATGCGCCCATCGCGTGGCGGAAATCCTCCGGCGTGAGCGGTCGATCATCGGCGTTGAAATGCGCATCGAAACGTCGGGTCAGTTCCGCTTCGACCGCCTCCGGCCAGCGGCGGGACACCAGTATCTTAGGGCGGCTCATTGCGGCCCCCCGATCGCTTTGGCCACGATCTGTGGTCTACAGTCCCCTTCCACGGGGGACGGCGGCAGGCACGCGGCCACCTTACTCGACCCGGCCGTCGCCGCAGTCACCGATGGCGACAAACATCCTGCCTGCACCCTCTCACCTTTCCATAAACCAATGGCGCGGACGAGCTCAGTACAATCCTGCACTGCGCGCCCGCAACTGAACCAGCGAAAGAACCGTATCTATGGTCGGGGTCGGCGTCCCAGTGACCCGCCCCAATTCCTGCACCGATCCCACAAGCGCGTCGATCTCCATCGGGCGGCCCATGTCCAGATCCTGCAACATCGACGTCCGATGCGCCCCCACGGCCGCGCCGCCCTCTATTCTGCGATCCACGTCGATGGGGAATTTCACGCCCAGCTTCTCCGCGATCTCCTGCGCTTCGACCATCATGCCGCGCGCCACGGCGCGTGTCCCCGGATCCGTGCAAAGCACATCCAAGGTTGCATGGGTCAGCGCCGAAATCGGGTTGAACGACAGGTTCCCCCACAGTTTCACCCAGATCTCGTCGCGCAACTTCGGACGCACCGGCGCCTTCAGGCCCGCCGCCGAAAGCGCCTTGGACAGGGCCAGCGCCCGTTCGGATTTCGATCCGTCCGGCTCACCCAGCGAAAAACGGTTGCCCTCGATATGTTTGATCACCCCCGGCTCGACCACCTCCGCCGCGGGATAGACCACACAGCCCAGCACCCGGTCGGGACCAAACCCGTCCCACTGCGCATCCCCGGGATCCACCGATGCAAGCCGCGTGCCCTCCAGGTCTCCGCCAATCTTGTGAAAATACCACCACGGCACCCCGTTCACACCGCTCACAACGGTCGTGTGATCCCCGATCAGCGGCGCCATCCTGGGCACGACCGGCGGCACCGAATGCGCCTTGAGCGTGACAATAACATAATCTTGGGGCCCCAGATCGCCTGGATCGTCCGAGGCGGTCACCGAAACCTGCGTTTCCTGCCCGCCTTCCTCGATCAGACGCAGCCCCTTGTCCTTCATCGCCGCCAGATGCGGCCCGCGCGCCACGAGGCTCACATCGGCGCCGGCCTCGGCCAGCTTGACGCCCATGTAGCCGCCAATGGCGCCCGCGCCAAAGATACAGATCTTCATTCTTGCTCCCCGCACAGGCCGACCCGCAGCACATGCCCCTGCTTCTTCTCTCTTTAAATACTCAAATGCCGACGCCCGCCAGACAGCCGGACGCCGCCAGCGACGTCAGACCGGTTCCGTCAGGCCCAGTTTCTCGGCCATGCCGATGCGCTGCATCTTGCCTGTGGCGCCCTTGGGGATCTCGTCCAGGATCACCACCTTGCGCGGCACCTTGAAATCGGCCATGCGCTCTGCGGCAAAGTCGCGGATCTCGCGCTCGGTGGCCTCATGCCCGTCGCGCAGAACCACCGCCGCGGCCACTTCCTCGCCCAGCTTGGGGTGCGGCAGGGCAAAGCTCACGCATTGCTGGATCGCCGGATGATCCATCAGGACACCGTCCACTTCCAGCGGGCTGACCTTTTCACCGCCGCGGTTGATGATCTCCTTCAGCCGCCCGGTCAGATGCAGGAACCCGTCCTCATCAAGTGCACCTTGGTCCCCGGTGCGGAACCAGCGCTGGCCGTCGACCTCGAAAAAGTTCTTGGCGTTGGCCTCGGGGTTGCTTTCATAGCCCGGTGTCACATTGGGGCCGGAAATGACGACTTCGCCGGTGCCGTCGATCAGATGGTTTTCGGTTTCATGCGCAATCCGCACCTCCGGGCCAGCTGCCACGCCCACGGCGCCGGGCTTTTGCCGGTCCAGCGGATTACAGCACATCTGATGGGCGGCTTCGGTCATGCCGTAGGCCTCGATCACCGGCGCCTTGAAGGTCTCGACCAGCTGCTCCATGACCTGCCCCGGCAAGGAGGCGGAGGAGGACCGCAGGAACCGCAGCGGCACGTCGCGGATGACATCGGCGTTACGGGCCGCCCGTGAGAGGATCGCCTGATGCATGGTCGGCACGGCGGTATACCACGTCGGCCGCGCCTCCTTCATGTTGCCGAAGAAATTCAGTGCATTGAACCCGGTCGAGCACCAGATCGACGCCCCTGCCGACAGCGAGGCCGCCACCGCGGCAAGCAGCCCGTGGATGTGGAACAACGGCATCACATTCATGCAGCGGTCCTCGGACACCAGCGTCAGCGAGTCCGCGATATGCTGTGCAGAGGCGGTCACGTTGGATTGCAGCAACGGCACGATCTTGGGCCGCGACGTGGTGCCAGAGGTGTGCAGGATCAGCGCCACGTCATCTGGACCGGGCTCTCCGTCCTCGGCCGGGGCGGTGTCACCCTCGGGGTCCAGCCAGATCTTCCCGGCGGTATCCACATCCTCATGCAGCCACAGGATCGTCAGGCCGGCCCGCTGGGCCGCCGCAAGCGCGGGTCCGTCGTAACCTGCCTCCAGGACGATGGCCTTGGCCTTCAGATCCTCGAGGTAAAAGGCGTATTCATCCTCGCGGTACGAAGGGTTGAGGGGGGCAGTCGTTGCCGATTGCGCGACCGTCACGAAGGCCGTCGCCATGCTCGCGCCATTGGGCAGGACGATGGCCACCCGGTCCCGTGGCCCCACGCCCGCCGCGCGCAGTTGGCTGCGGACCTCTTCCGACAGCGACCGCAGCCCGCCATAGCTCAGCCAGGTCTTGGACGGCGCGCCGATCGCCGGGGCCGCGTCCGGATGCGCGGCCAAGAGCTGCTTGAGTGTCTTCGCCATGGGTCTCTTCCTTCTTTTCAACCGTCATGTTCGTCATTCCGCAGGGGCGATGCGACGCCCTGCGCCCTTTCTCAGATATTTGATCAGCGGCAACACGAAGAACAGTGCCGCAATCGCGAGGAACGCACCCGATAGCGGGCGTTCGACAAAGGCCAGCACGTTGCCCTGCTCGGCAATCAGCGTCTGACGAAAGCTTTTTTCCATCAGCGGCCCAAGCACAAGGGCCAGAACCAGCGGTGCCAACGGATAGTCTGCCTTGCGCAACAGATACCCCGCCACGCCGAACCCTGCAATAAGCCAGACGTCGTGCATTTTCTGACTCGGGGCATATCCGCCAACGATGCAGAGCACCAGAACCATCGCGCAAAGCACCGTGAACGGCATCCGCAGCGCCCAGACGAACAAGGGGATCAGCGCGATGTTGATCAGCACCGCAGCGGCGTTGGCGGTGTATAGCGACGAGATCAGCCCCCAGACGAAATCGGGCTGTTCGATGAACAGCATCGGTCCGGGCACCAGCCCCCACATCACCATGCCACCCAGCAGCAATGCGGTGGTGGGGGAACCGGGGATGCCCAGCGTCAGCATCGGAAGCAGCGACCCGGTCGAGGCCGCGTTGTTCGCGGTCTCCGGCGCGGCGACGCCTTCGATATTGCCCTTGCCGAAACTGTCAGGGTTCTTCGACGTCTGCCGGGCGATGCCATAAGCCATCAGAGAGGCCGGCGTGGCCCCCGCCGCGGGCAGCATGCCCACGAAAAAGCCCATGACCGAACCAAGGCTCATGGTGCGCCACAGCTTGTTCATCGCCTTCAGACCAGCGCCCAGTTCGGCAAAGGTGATCTTGGCAGGCGTGACCTGCGGTGCGGTCTTGGAGGTTTCGATGGTGTAGAGCACTTCGCCCACGCCATAGACGCCGATCGCCAGTACCAGAAAGGAAATGCCGGAATAGAACCCCGGCATGTCGCCGAAGATGAGCCGCGGCTGGCCGGAAATCAGGTCGAGCCCAACAGTCGACAGCACGAGCCCCAGACAGATCATCACGATGGTCTTCAGCACATCGTCGCCGCCCAGCCCCACGAAGGTGGTGAAAGCCATCAGGACGAGGGCGAATTCCTCCGCCGGGCCGAAGGCCAGAGCCACATCCGCCAAGGGCGCGGCGAACAAGGTGAACAGGACAACCGATATTGTGCCCCCCACAAATGAGGCGACCGCCGCCGCGATCAGCGCGAGTCCCGCCTTGCCCTGCTGCGCCATGGGACGCCCGTCAAATGTCGTGGCCACCGCCGTTGAGGCCCCGGGGATACCCAGCAACACCGACGACACGGCGCCGCCATACATCGCGCCGTAATAGATCGCGGCCAGCAGGATGATCGCCGAGGAGGGCGGCACGATGAAGGTCAGCGGCAGCACGATGGCCACCCCGTTCACGGAGCCCAGCCCCGGCATGGCCCCGATGAACAGTCCGGCCGTCACCCCAAGGATCACGATCATCAGGTTTATCGGCGACAGGGAGGTGGCGAACCCGTCCGCCAGCAATGCAAACATTTCCATGATCGGCCCCCTCAGAAGAACATCGCATAAAGCGGAAAGAACAGCGGCTCGGTGAACCCCTTGGGCAGCAGGATCCGCAGCGTCACCTCGAAGAAGAAGAAGATGAAGACAGGCGTCATTACCGTCAGCGACAGCGTGAGCGTCCAGCCGTGCCGGCCGAAGACCTTGAGATACCACAGCAGGAACAGCGGCAGCGCGACATAGGCCCCGGCCAGCGGGATCAGCGCGATGGTCACCACAAGCGAGGCCGTGACCGACAGGATCGGCCGCAGCATCGTGCTGTCAAACCGGAAACTGGCCCGGGCATTGGGCTTGAAGCTGCGCAGCAGGATGCCCGCGGCG
Organism: uncultured Rhodobacterales bacterium; assembly: GCA_964604565.1. Taxonomy (GTDB): domain Bacteria; phylum Pseudomonadota; class Alphaproteobacteria; order Rhodobacterales; family Rhodobacteraceae; genus CAZRZN01. Next base: position 12,716 of record CAZRZN010000031.1, on the reverse strand, counting down.
CTCAGCAACATCACCAGTGACAACCAGAAGGGGAACGCCCCGCCGCCGGGCCCACCCGTCGATCCGTTCCACCCGATGGGCAGCACCAATGCGTGCCACATGAAATATACTGAAAACGCCATGATGGCGCCCGCGATGATCCGGTCTGCCGTCAACATCTGTCCCTCCCTGCCTTATCCGTCTCAAAGAACCGGGCGGGGGTGTCCCCGCCCGGTTTCATCCTTCAAAGGTGGTCGGCGTCAGGTGTTACCGCCTTCGATTTCCTTGAGGATCGCGTCGTGCTTGGCCCGTTCTTCGAGGAAATATTCCTGAAGCTCGTCCCCGGTGATCATGTCCGCCACAAGCGCCTTTTCAGCGGTGTAGGTCTGCCATTCCTCGGTTTGGCCCAGCTTCTTCAGCATTTCGGTATAATAGGCCACGGCCTCGGCCGGCATCCCCTTGGGCGCCACGAAGGACCGTTGCATCCAGTAAACGATGTCATGCCCCAGTTCGGTGGCCGTCGGCACATCCGGGAAAACGTCGATACGCTCGGGCGTAAAGGCCACGATGGGGCGGACCTTGCCTGCGTTGTAGAACCCCATCTGCTCTGCCGGGTTGTTCACGGTGGCGTCGATATGACCGCCGACAAGGTTCTTGGCCACGTCGCCGCCCCCCTTGAAGGGCACGTAGACGTGTTTGATGCCGAATTCCTTTTCCAGCATCGCGGTCACGAGGCTGTCTTCCTGACCTGTGCCGGTGCCGCCCATCTTCCAAGACCCACCCGCAGCCTCGACCGCGGCAACGTAATCGTCGAGCGTCTGGATGTCGCTGTCGGCATTCACCCAGAGCACAAAGGTATCCATCGCCATGCGCGCCAGCGGCGTGAATTCCTCGATGTCCACACCGATATCGGTGCGCAGCGGCGTGGTGTAGTAGGAATTCAGCGTGGCCATGATCACATGCGCGTCGCCTTCGCTGTCCTTAAGGTAGCGCAGCGCCTCGGCGCCCGATCCGCCGCCCTTGTTCACCGGCAGCATGGGCATGCTGGACAGGCGCTCCTTCTGGATGATCGACTGGAACAGACGCGCGATCCGGTCCGCGCCGCCACCCTGCCCGGCCATGATCACCATCTCGACGGGCTTTTGCGGCTTCCAGCCTTCGGCCAGACCGGCCGCCGTGGATCCAAGCAGTGTGACCGAGGCAGCCACAGCAATGGCAAAACGGCGTGTGATCTTGTAAGTCATGTTAGTCCTCCCTGAGATGTTCACAGCGCGCCGTCCTCCTCGACGGTTGGCATCTGATGATCCATGGAGGGCGTTTTAGAATTAAAGTAATTTTATTTCACGCCTAAACGGGTTAACGTGTTTATCGTAATCACAACAATCTCCTGTCTTGTAACTTTGTAAATATGAGCAAAACCCTGATCGGTCCGAAGCTGCGGCAGTTGCGCCGACTTCACAACCACACACAGGCAGAGATGGCAAAGCGGCTGGGGATCAGCGCCGCCTACGTCAACCTGTTGGAAAACAACCAGCGCAGCCTGTCGGTGCAGGTGCTCATGGCCCTTTCCGAAACCTATGGCGTGGACGCGAAATCGCTGGTCCAGAACAGCGAGGTCACGCAGCTGAACGAATTGCGCACCGCGGTCAGGGATCCGGTGTTCACGGGCGATCCGCCCGACCTTCAGGAATTGCGCGCCGCCCTCGACCATGCGCCGCGACTGGTCGACCGCTTTCTGGAATTGCATCGAGACTACCGGACGCTGGCCGATCACCTGCAACGCAGCGTCACGTCCGGCGAATCGGGCGAGGTCCTGCGCGCCGCCCCCGAACGCGAGATCTACGAGTTCTTTCGCAGTCGGCAGAACCACTTTCCGACGCTCGAAGAGATGGCGGCGCTCTGCCGGGAACGGCTGGGCGGCACGCAGGACGATATGTATGCGATGCTCAAGCGGCATCTCCGGGTGGCCCACGGCATCCAATGCGAGCTGTGCCGTCTTTCGGACATGCCTGACGCTTTGATGCAATTCGACGAAGCTGCGGCGCAGGTCCACCTTTCCGAGGCGCTGGACCAGAGCAACCGCAATTTTCAGCTGGCCCATGTGGTGGCACAGGTGGAGGCGCGCGAGGTCGTTCGCGAGCTTGTGGTCGGCGCTGGCCTGCGCAGCGACACGGGCCGCAAACGGCTGGAGGTGGAACTGCTCAACTACGTCGCGGCGGCCATCCAGATGCCCTACCAGCCGTTTCTAGATCTGGCGAGATTGACCGGCTATGATCTCAATCGGCTCAGTGCGGCCTTTGGCGTGAGCTTCGAACAGGTGTGCCACCGTCTGACCACGCTGCAGGACCCGGTGGAGCGGGGCATTCCGTTCTTTTTCCTGCGGATCGACCGGGCGGGCAATGTCACGAAACGGTTCAACGCCACAGGGGCGCAACTGGCCGATCAGGGGGGCGGCTGCCCGGTGTGGAATGTCAACGGAGCCTTTCAACAGCCCAGCGTGATCCAACCGCAATTCGTGGAATTGCCCGATGGCACGCGGTATTTCACCGTGTCGCGAACGTCCGACAGGCCGGTGTTCTCCAGAACGACGCAGGACCGGCGGCTGGTGGTCGCCCTCGGCTGCGATGCACGCCACGCTGAAGAGATCACCTATGCCCGGTCCCTGAACGCCAAGGATCCCGCGCTTTATGCGCAGATCGGCATGAATTGCCATACCTGCCCGCGCCAGAAATGCGCGCAGCGCGCCCATCAACCGCTGCATATGACCTTGAAGGTCGACAGCCACCGGCGTGGCCAGACCCGCTACGAAAGCTGAGCCTCGGATCGCGGGATGACCGAGGGCGCAAAGGGGGCTCTGCCCCCTCGGCCTGCGGCCGCACCCCCGGGATATTTGACGCCCGAAGAAGCCACGAGCCGAAGGCCAGGGTTTTGGCACCAGGGGCGCGGAACCGGGTTTGTCGGCGGCGGGGCAGCCCGGGCATCGCGCGGGTCCTGCGGTGGCGGCCAGCGCGCAGATACCCGCGGCAATCATGCTGACCCGGGCAGAGTAGCGTCACATGGTCAGGCGGCATTGTCAGGCACCGCTTGCGCGGCAGGGCGTGTCCGGGTTGCGCGGACAGGATCCTGCGGCCCCCTTTGCCTTGCGGATGGTCGGGGAACGCCGCAGGTGCCCCGCCGAAGGGCCTATCGCCGCGGACTTGGGCCGTCAGCCCGCCCAGGGCAGGGTCTCGATCAGTGCTGCGGTGTTCGCAGCGGTCATCTCGATCGGATTTCCGCCGCAACTCGGGTCTTTCAAGGCACCTTCGAGAATCGCAGCGCTGTCCGGTTGGGTGACACCCATCGCGGCCAGCGAGCCCGGGATGCCCAGGTCGGCGGTCAGCCCGGCCACGAAGTCGAGGAAGCCTTCGAAACCGCCCTCGATCCCGAGAAAGGCCGTTGCTGGCGCCAGGCGGTCCTCTATCGCGGGGCGGTTGAAACGCAGCACCGCCTGCATCACCACCGCATTGGTCGTTCCGTGATGGGTGTTGTAGAGCGCCCCGATGGGATGACTGAGGGCATGGATCGCGCCAAGCCCCTTCTGGAAGGCGGTGGCACCCATCATCGCGGCCGACATCATGTGGGCGCGTGCCTCCAGATCATCCGGCGCGGTGAAGGCGCGGGGCAGGTTTTCCTTGACCAGCCGCATCCCTTCGAGGGCGATGCCCTGGCTCATCGGGTGGTAATGCGGCGAGCAGAAGGCCTCGAGGCAATGGGCGAAGGCGTCCATGCCGGTGCCTGCCGTGATGGCTGCGGGCATGCCCACGGTCAGCTCCGGGTCTGCGATGACCACCGATGGCAGGACCCGGGGATGAAAGATGATCTTCTTTTCGTGGGTTTCGGCATTGGTCAGCACCGAGGCGCGCCCGACCTCCGAGCCGGTGCCCGCCGTCGTGGGCACCGCGACGTTCGGAAAGATCGCATCCGCGTCGGCACGGGTCCACCAGTCGCCGATGTCCTCGAAATCCCAGACCGGGCGCGTCTGCCCCGCCATGAAGGCCACCATCTTGCCAAGATCGAGACCGGAGCCGCCACCAAAGGCGATGACACCATCGTGGCCGCCCGCGCGGAACGCCTCGACCCCGGCGGCGAGATTTTCCTCGGTCGGGTTGGGGTCGACCTCTGCGAAGATCGAGCGGCCAAGACCCGCCGCAGCCATCAGATCCAGCGTGCGGGTGGTGATGGGCAGCGGGGCCAGACCCCGGTCGGTGACCAGAAGCGGTCTGGCAATGCCCGCAGCGGAACAGGCCTCTGCGATTTCGGAAATACGGCCTGCGCCGAAACGGATGGCGGTGGGATAGGACCAATTGGCGGTGGGACTCATGTCGGGGACCTTCGAGGGGGTTGGCCGGGGGATGGGGGCGCTGCCCCCTCTGGACCTGCGGTCCATTCACCCCCGGAGGTATTTTTGGAGAGAAGAAGCGGCAGGGTCAGCGCGTGACCTTCTTGAGGTGATAGGATTTCGGGCGGGTGAGGTTGTGATAGCCGATGATCGAGAGCCCGCCGCCGCGCCCGGTCTGCTTGCAGCCGGTCCAGCACAGGCCCGGATCGAGATAATCGGCACGGTTCATGAAGACGGTGCCCGTCTCGATCCGATCGCCGATGGCGATGGCGCGGTCGATGTCGGCGGTCCAGAGGCTGGCCGTCAGGCCGAAATCGCTGTCGTTCATCAGGTCGATCGCTTCTGCGTCATCCTTGACGGGCATGATGCCGACCACCGGGCCGAAGCTTTCGTCGCGCATCACCCGCATCTCGTGGGTCACATTGATCAGGATCTGCGGGCTGAGGTAGGCAGCGCCGTCGTCCTGGGCAAAACAGTCGATCAAGGGAGTGGCGCCCTGCCCGATCGCCTCGGCGGTCTGGGCGCGGACTTCTTGCGCGAAGCGGACATTGGCCATGGGGCCAAGCGTGGTCTCGCTGTCGAGCGGATTGCCGAGCGTATAGCCCTGTACGATGGCGACGGCCTTGTCCACGAAGGCGTCGAAGCGGCTTTGGTGGACATAGATGCGTTCGATACCGCAACAGCACTGGCCGGAATTGAACATCGCCGCGTCGATCAGTGTATCGGCCGCCGCATCGAGGTCCGCATCCTCCATCACATAGCCCGGGTCCTTGCCGCCGAGTTCCAGGCCCAGCGGAGTGAAGGTTCCCGCCGCCGCCTGTTCCATCGCACGACCGCCAGAGACGGAGCCGGTGAAATTGATGAAATCGAAGGCATCCGCGGCGATCAGACCCGAAGTGGTCCCATGGTCCAGAAAGACGTTCTGGAAGACGTCCTCCGGAATGCCGGCGGAATGAAAGGCCTGTGCCATGCGTTCGCCCACCAGCAGCGTCTGCGTTGCATGTTTCAGCATCACCGCGTTGCCCGCGATCAGGGCGGGGGCGACCGTGTTGATCGCCGTCATGTAGGGGTAGTTCCATGGCGCCACGACGAACACGACCCCATGCGGGATGCGCTTGATATAGCGTTTGAAGGTCGCGTCCTCGCCCACCGGGATGTCGGCCAGTGCCTGTGCCGCGATATCGGCCATGTGGCTGGCGCGTTCCTCGAAGCCGCCGAATTCGCCCTCGTAGCGCACCGGGCGGCCCATCATGTGGGCCAGTTCCGGGATGATGTCGTCATTCATGGCGCCTACAGCCGCGACGCCCGCGCGCACCAATGCGATACGGTCCTCCAGCGGGCGCGCGGCCCAGTCTGCCTGCGCGGCGCGGGCGCGGGTCACCGCCTCCTTCGCCTGATCAAGGTCCAGTGTCTCACGCTCTGCAAAGACAGAGCCGTCGATCGGTGAAATGCAGCTGAGCGTGCTCATGTCGGAAATCCGTCTGGAGGGGTATCGAAGATGTTCAGGCAGCAGTGTTGGATGAGCCAGCCTTCGGATGCGCGTGTCAGGGTATTCAGGCTCATGCCATAGATCCGGGCGGGATGGCCGTCCGCACCGTCGACACTGGCCGCGAACCCCACCAGCGCATGGCCCATGTCGCCCGAAACAGCGGTTTCGATGACCGTCATGGTCTTGTCCCGTTCCCTGTCGAGAAACCACTCTGCATGAGTGGCCGCGATGGCGGGGCGGCCAAAGGCCGGCGGACCGAAGGGGGCGTAGAGATGGGCCTGTGGGGCAAAGGTGGACGCCACGCCCTGCGCGTCCTGATCGGCATAGGCGGCAAGATAACGGGCAAACAAGGCGTCGATTTCGGCGGCATCTGACATGGATAGGTTCATGGGGGCATCACGCCTTTTCGAATCCGCGGGCAACCTCGTAATCTGTCACGACGCGGTTGAAATCCTCGAGTTCCCATTCGGCGGCACGGGCATAATGGGTCACGACCGCCTCCCCCATCGCGTCGCGCAGCATGTCCGAGTCCAGAAGCGCGCGGCGGGCGTCGCGCAGCGTGCGCGGGATATGCCGTGCCTCGTCCCCTTCGTAGGCATCGCCCGAGAACGGTTCTGGCAGAGGCAATTCCTCTTCGATGCCCTTGAGGCCCGCGGCCAGCATGGCGGCGAGGGCCAGATAGGGGTTCATGTCGGCCCCGGGCGTGCGGCACTCGACGCGGACGCCGCGCGTGCCGTCCCCGCAGAGGCGGAAGGCCGCCGTGCGGTTGTCGACGGACCAGACCGTCTGCGTGGGCGCGAATGTCCCCTTGGCAAAGCGTTTGTAGCTGTTGACATATGGGGCGAGGAACACAGTGATATCGGCGGCGTATTTCAGCAGACCGGCAAGGTAGTGATCCAGCATCTGCGATTTCGCCAAGGGCCGGTCCGCGTCATGGAATGCGTTATGCCCGTCGCGCCACAGCGACTGGTGGACATGGGCGGCGCTGCCGACGCGGTCGTGATGCCATTTGGCCAGAAAGCTGGCACTGTGCCCTTTCTGATGGGCGATTTCCTTGATCGCGTGTTTGGCCAGCGTGTGATGATCCGCCGTGGCCAGCGCATCGGCATATTTGATGTTCAGCTCTTCCTGACCGGCCTCTGCCTCGCCCTTGGACCCTTCGACGGGGACACCCATTGCGCGCAGGTGGTTGCGGATCGGCCGCATCACGGGCTCTTCCTTGGAGGTCTGGAAGATATGGTAGTCCTCATTGTAGGTCGAGATCGGCTGAAGCTGAAAGCCGCCGCGCGCAATCTCTTCGGGCGTGCAATTGAACAGGAAGAATTCCAGTTCGGTGGCCATGATGGGGGTAAGGCCCATGGCCTCGGCGCGGGCCACTTGCCGTTTCAGGATTTCGCGCGGGGCATGGGCGACCGGCGCATGGCTGTGATGGTCGAGCACGTCGCAGAGGACCAGCGCCGTTCCGTCAAGCCAGGGCACCCGGCGCAGGGTCGCAAGATCCGGCTTCATGATGTAGTCGCCGTAGCCGCTGGACCACGAGGTGGCGGCATAGCCGTCCGGCGTGGCCATGTCGAGATCCGTGGCAAGCAGGTAGTTGCAGCAATGGGTCTCTCCCTCGGCGATCTCGAGGAAGGCCTCGGCGTGGAACCGCTTGCCCATCAGGCGGCCCTGCATGTCGACCATGCAGGTGAGGACGGTGTCGATCTGCCCGGTGGATGTGGCGGTTTGGAGGTCATCGAAGGTCACGGAGTTCGTCCTTGGCAAGAGAGGGCAGAGGTCTGGCGGCAGTGGCGGATCATCGGAATGCGGGGGCTCTGCCCCCGCACCCCCGGGATATTTCAGGCCCGAAGAAGGCAGGCCGGGGCGCACCGGGCGCGCGGGCGCGATTTGCCCCCGCGCACCCGGGCAGGATCACGTGTAGCGGTAAGGGCGACCGGCCTTTTCCATGTCTGCATTATACTGCTTGAAGATCTCGACGACGCGGGCCTTGGTTTCGGACTCGGCGGCGATCTCGTCCCAGAAGTCGCGGGCGGCGGCCTCGACCGTGGCCCATTCGGCATCGGGGATCGTGGTCAGTTCCAGCTTTTCCCCATGGACGCGCAGGCGCGCCTCGCCCCCCCAATACCACCACTGGCGGTAGTAATGCGACTGGTCGCAGCAGACCCGGAACAGGGTTTGCAGGTCTTCGGGCAGTTCCTCCCAACGGCCCATGTTGGCAAAGAAGGACCCTGCCCAAGCGCCGGAGATGTTGTTGGTCAGGAAGTAATTGGTCACATCCGCCCAGCCGACGGTGTAATCCTCGGTGATGCCCGACCAGGCGATGCCGTCAAGCTCGCCGGTTTGCACGGCGACCTCGATATCCTCCCAGGGCAATGTGACGGGCACGACACCGAACTGCGCGAGGAAGCGCCCGGCGGTGGGGAAGGTGAAGACGCGCTTGCCCTTGAGATCCTCGAGGCTCCGGATCGGGTCCTTGGTCGCGAAATGGCAAGGGTCCCATGCCCCGGCAGAGATGTGTTTCACGCCGACCTTGGAATATTCCTCGTCCCAGATTTCCGCCAGGCCATACTGGTTGAAGAGCACCGGCACATCCAGCGAGTAGCGCGAGCCGAAGGGGAAGTAGCCGCCAAAGACCGTGACTTCGGTCGGGGAGGCCATGGAGTCGTCGTCGGATTGGACCGCGTCGATGGTGCCGCGCTGGAGCGCGCGGAACAGCTCGCCGGTGGGGACAAGCTGATCGGCGTAGAAGAGTTCGATCTGCATGCGGTCGCCGGCGATCTTGTTGAACATCTCGATCGCGGGGTCGATCACATGTTCGGCCAGCGCGGGACCCGCATAGGTCTGCATCCGCCAGGTGATGGTGGACTGGGCTATGGCCGGGGCCGCCAGCGGGGCCGCGGCAGCGCCGACGGCGGCGGTGGTCAGGAACTTACGTCTGGTGGTCATGGCAGTTTCCTCTCTGTGAAAGTTGTGTTCCCGCGCCCGTTCGAGGGGCGTTCTGGTTAATTTCCATAGACGACCCCGGGCAGCCAAAGGGCGATCTCCGGAAAGGTCATGATCAGTGCCAGCGCCACGACCATCACCCCGACGAAGGGAATGATCGACCGGTAGATATCCGCAAGTCCGATCTCTGGCGGGGCCATGGCGCGCATCAGAAAGAGATTATAGCCGAAGGGCGGCGTCATGTATGCAATCTGCGTGGTGATTGTATAGAGGATGCCATACCAGACCAGATCAAATCCCAATGCGCCCACCAACGGCACGTAGAGCGGCGCGACGATCACCAGCATGGCGGTATCGTCAAGGAAGGTGCCCATCAGGATGAAGCTGAGCTGCATCAGGATCAGGATCATCCAGGGCGACAGACCCATCTTTTCGGTGAACAGGCTTTCGATGGCGCGCACCGCGCCCAGCCCGTCGAAGATCGCGCCGAACCCGAGTGCGGCGAGGATGATCCACATGAACATGCAGGAGATCGCCAGCGTGCGGCGGGTGCAGGTCTCGAATATCTTCCATGTCATGCGGCGTTTCAGCAGCGAGGCGACGAGCGCGGTGAGCGCCCCGATGGCCGAGCTTTCGACCAGCGAGGTCCAGCCGTTGACGAAGGGCACCATCATGCAGGCGAAGATCGCCAGCGGCAGGAGGCCCGCGCCCAGCAGCCGGAGCTTTTCGGCGCGCGGCACGTCGCCCGCGTCCGCCATCGCGGGTCCGAGGTCCGGCTGCCATTTGCAGCGGGCCCAGATATAGAGGATGAACAGGCTCGCCATCATCAGCCCGGGCAGCACACCCGCCAGCCACAACTGTCCGACCGGCTGCCGCGCGATCATCGCGTAGAGCACCAGCACGACGGAGGGCGGCACGAGAATGCCAAGCGACGAGCCCGCCTGGATCACACCGGTCACCATGGTCTTGTCATAGCCGCGCCGCAGCAGTTCCGGCAGGGCGATGGTGGCCCCGATGGCCATGCCCGCCACGCTGAGGCCGTTCATCGCCGAGACCAGCACCATCAACCCGATGGTTCCGATGGCAAGCCCCCCGTTGACGCCCCCCATCCAGACATGGAACATCCGGTATAGGTCATCCGCCAGACGGCTTTCGGACAGGACATAGCCCATGAAGATGAACATCGGCAGCGTCAGCAGCGGATACCATTTCATCAGCTTCATCGCGGCGGTGAAGGGAATGTCGATCCCACCCGTGCCATAAAGTGTCAGCACGGCGACGGAGGCCACCGCGCCGATGGCCCCGAAGACCCGCTGGCCGGTAAAAAGCATCAGCATCATCGAGGCGAACATGAAGATCGCGATGTAATCCTGGCTCACCGCGCGGCCTCCGGTCGTGGCATCATACCGCGCCCTCCTCGGTCCGGTCGATGCCGATGTCATGGCCGTTGATGCGGGCGATGTCCTTGAAGAGTTCCGAAATCGCCTGAAGCAGCATCAGGAAGATACCCAAGGTCATCAGGGCCTTGACCGGCCAGATATGAGGCCGCCACGCGGTGGAGGAGCGTTCGAGCCGCCCGATTTCTTCGGATCCGGTGACAAGGCCGGCAAAAAACGTCAGCGGCTCCATCCCCCAGTAGCCAAGGCTGTAAGCGGTCGAGCCAAGCCCCCCATAAAGCAGAACGCCAAGGTAAAAGATCAGGAAGAACACGGTGAAGCTGTCGACCCAGGCTTTCTTGTGGTCGCTCCAGCGGTGGTAGAACAGGTCCATCCGCACGTTGGAGCCCATCTGGATCGAATAGGGTCCGCCCATGATGTAATAGGTCACCATGGCGAATTGCGCCATTTCCAGCGTCCAGAGCGAGGGCAGGAAGAAGGTCTTGGAGATCGAGGACCAGAGCAGGATCCCCATCATCACGAAAAGCCCCCACATCATGACGCGTCCGACGCGGTAGTTCACCGCGTCCACCGTGCGCACGTAGATCCGCAAGGCGGCGATCATGCCGCGCCCTCAGCCCGGAGGCCGGCACTGGCGCGCCCTATCCAGTCGGTCAGAAGCTCGGCCATGCGCGCCTGATCGGCACCCGTGGCGATCAGATCGCTGCGGATCTCCAGCATGACATTGGCCAGTCCGTTGGCCACACCTTGCAGATTCAGGGTGTGGGCCACGCCATCAGCGGCACTGTAGGGTTCGTTCAGGCGTATGACATAACTGGACTGCGCGGGCGCCGTGTCGACCATCATACGGGCAAAGGACGGATCCTTGCCATGCAGCAGCCCGATCTCGACGTCTCGCTGTTTCCCCATGAAGACCGGGGTAAAGCTGTGTATCGTGACCATGAGGCGCAACATCGGGCGCAACGCGCGGATGCGGTCGGAGAGAAGCTCGTGGAACGGACGATACACCGCATCGGTCCGGGCCGCCCGATCCGCAGCGCTCAGCCCGGTGTTGCCGGGAATCTCGAACCGTTCCACATGATCCGGGATCGCGCTGGCCGCTTCGGGCGGGCGATTGCAATCATAGACCAGCCGAGAGACGCCACCATGAACAAGGGGCGCCCCGATCCGCTCCGCCATGAGTTGCGCCAAGGCGAGCGCACCGGGATCCCATGCGACATGGCTGCGCTGCGCGTCTGGCGAAAGACCCAGGCCCCGCAATGCGCCGGGGATACGGTTCGAGGCATGTTCGCAGACGAAGATGACGTCCTCCCCCGGCCCGCCCGGGACACCGGGGAGGAAATGCGCGGCAGGGCCGAAGTCGATTGCATCAGGCGAGTCTTGCATGACTTCAGCCTGTTTCAATGCCAGACGCCTTGTCAACGCTGATCGTGAAAAAGATTGAACAGCGTCGATCGAAATGTAAAATACTGTTCAGAAACGATCCCTGTCAAAGCCGCGTGCCGCGGCCCGGTTGCGGAGGCCCTGACCACGCGTCATGTCGATTGCCGAACATATCCTTTCGAAGCGGGATGCGATGACCCCTTCGGAGCGCCAGTTGGTGAATGTGCTTCTTGACGAGTATCCGATCGCGGGGCTGTGCAGCATCACGGAACTTGCGGACAAGGCCGGCGTGTCCACCCCGACCGTGGCAAGGCTGATCCAGAAGCTTGGGTTTGCGGGCTACGGGCCGTTCCAGACGGCATTGCGGACGGAGTTGGGTGAAATGATATCCAACCCCATCGCGAAGCGCGACCATTGGAAAAACGATCTGCCAGAAGAGCATATCCTGAACCGCTACGCGCGGCAGGCGATCGAGAACCAGCGCAGCACGATCGAGGATGTGGATGCGGCGGATTTTGACGGACTCTGCCGTCTGATCGCGGACCGCGAACGGCGCATCTTTATCGCTGGAGGCCGGATCACGGGCACGCTGGCGCAGTATCTGTATCTGCACATGCAGATGATCCGGCCGGACGTGCGGCTGATGCCGGTCGCTGCCTCCTGGCCCCAGGATCTGCTGGACATGCGCAAGGGCGACGTTTTGGTGGCCTTCGACGTGCGCCGATACGAGAACGGAACATTGCTGATGGGGCAGATGTGTCATGAACGCGGGGCCGAGATCGTGCTGTTCACCGATCCCTGGCGGTCACCGATCCACCGGATCGCCCGCCATACCCTGTCGGGGCGGATCGCCGTGCCCTCGGCCTGGGATTCCAATGCCGCGCTTTTGATGCTGGTGGAATGCGTGATCGCCGCCGTGCAGGAAATACTATGGGAAACGGTCCGCGACAGGACCGACGCGCTGGAAACAGCCTTTGACCGGACCCGGCTGTTCCGGAAGTTCACCTGATCCGGCCGCATTGCCGGACGGGCAGAACAGGAGATGGGGGGCTGTCTGCCCCCCACACCCCCCGAGAGGTATTTCCAGAGAGAAGAAGCAGGGCAAGCGGCGCGGGAGCGGCTGCCAGCCAGCTTTGTTTACAAGGTG